>NZ_JBFBEZ010000128.1:0-1083 GCF_040701725.1 Streptomyces sp. NPDC093109 | reverse complement strand
TCCTTCGGGCCGCCGCCGTAGTGCTGTGAGGGGTTCTGCGATCCGTGGCCGCAGATGTCCGCCGGGCACAGCCCCGTCGGGTCGCTGCTGCTGATCGGGCTGTTGTTGCTGTACGCGTACCCGTTCATCTGGAGCGGGTCGGTGATGTCGATGACCGGGTCGGCGGTCAGGAAGCGGCCTGCTGCCTGGTCGTATTCGCGGGCACCGAGATGGGTCAGGCCGGTGACGGTGTCGTCGATGCCGGAGCCGAGGTAGCCGCGTTTGTTGGGCCAGGTGGTGGGTTTGGTGCCGCGGATCTCGCCGTACGGCTTGAAGGCGCGGCGGGTGACGGTCTGGCCGGTGGTGAGGCTGATGGTGGTGTTGGCGGTGCCGACCTGGTCGGTGATGAGGACGTTGAGCTGGTGGCCGGTGCTCGCACCGTTGGTGGTGGTGCGTACGACGGTGGGGGCGCCGGCCTGGGCGTAGGCGCGGGAGGCGCGGGTGATCTTGCCGGTGGAGTCGGTGGTCAGCTCGGTCTCGCCCAGGTACAGGGTGGAGCCGGTGGGTGAGTTCTCCAGGAGGCGGTTGCCGTCGGCGTCGTAGACGTAGCGGGTGGTGACACCGTCGGTGGTGATCGTGTCGAGCTGGTCCTCGGCCGTCCAGTCCAGGCGCTGGGTGGATTTCGCGAGGTCGCGGAGGGTGGTGTTGCCCACCTTGTTGTTCGTGTAGACGCTGCCCTGGCCGGCCGGTGTGGAGGTGACCGAGGTGAGGACGTGGGGCTGCTGGACGAGGCTCTGGCCCGCGACGGTGGTGCCGTAGCCGTACGTGAAGGTGGTGTTCTTCGTGGCGTCGGCGGTGTTGTGGTCCGTCAGCGTGGCGCGGTTGCCGAGCCAGTCGTACGTGAACGTCTGCCGGTAGGCGGTGGTGCCGGTCGAGACCGTCGAGGCGAGCGGGGCCGCGGTGGTCAGGGAGGCGGCCAGTCTGGTGCTGGGGCCCGACGCGTCCGTGCCGAGGGTGGGGGCGTCGGCGACCGGGCCGCCCGAGGGGGCGCCCGTCTTGGTGTAGCCCCAGTTGGTGCCGCCCGAGGAGCGGCAGCCGGTACCG
>NZ_JBFBEZ010000127.1:0-1236 GCF_040701725.1 Streptomyces sp. NPDC093109 | reverse complement strand
TGGCGGGCGACGCGGCGCACCTGTACATGTGGGCGGACCAGCACCTCGGGCCCGACGGCGGCACGACGCCCGTCGGGCTGGCCCTGCCGATGGAGACCCTCTACCGCTCCCTCACCAAGCACCTCTTGACGCCGACGGTCACCGATAACGGCCGGATTCCGGAAGGCATCGTCCGCGTGCTCGAGGGCAAGGTGGTCGACCACAGGAGCGTGACCGATCCCGACGTACCCCGCGACGGGCTGAACGAACGGCTGGATTCCGTGGCGGACTGGCGGGCGCGCCACCGGGGGAACCTGCTGAAGCTGCTGGGAGAGGCGGAGATCACCGCGCTCCACCTGCTGAGCGGACCGGACGGACCGATCTTCACCCTCTGGCGGCAGGCGGAGAGGCCGACCAGGACCGAGCTGCGCAAGGGCCTGCGCGAGATAGTGAAGGAGGAGTTTCACAGCCGCGGGAGATTCCCCTGGCTCATGATGCGGGCGTCCGGGTTCCGGAGCGCGGCCCATGTGGCCATGCGCCACTTCCGCAAGAAGAACAAGGCCGGGTCGTCGGAGAAGAGCGAGTACCGCCGCCTGCTCGCCGAGGACAGGGCCGGCCTGCTCAACGCGGTCGACCGCGGGGTGGTCGACGAGGTGTACGCCGACATGCCGATGCACATGGCGATCGCTGCCCAGGGGCTGAAGAAGCTGCCCCCGGTGGGCAAGAGCGTGTTCTGGGCGGTCCGTGACTCCGCGCCGCTGACCGGAGAGGTCGGCGACCAGCCCTCTGGTGAGCTGCATTCGGTGTGGGCGCCCGAACTTCACGAAGCGCTGTTGCGAAAAGACTTCGCCATGAAGATCACGGCGAAGAGAGGTGGCCGGATCCGGCTCTTCGAGGTCGAGAAGGCCCGCCACGCGGTGGACGTTTCGCCGATCGCGTGGAACCCCGCCGCGGGTCAGGCGTACTTCCGTCAGGAGACCCTGCTGGAGGTGCGCTCCCGCGAGATACGCGAATTCGAGAACGAGGACGGCGGCGTCGTGCTGTACGAGCACGTGGTCCTCCGCGAGATGGACCACCAGCCGCGTCGCGCCAGGGTCCCGGCGGACCGGTCGCGGCGGCCCCGTCGTGGGTCTACGGCGCCGGCGGCTCCGGCCCCCACTCCTACGGACACGGCGCCCGTCCCCTCGGGGAAGGACGCGGCCCCGCCGCCGAAGGGCCCGGAGCCGTCGCCGAAGCCCGGGAGGTCCGCCAAGCCGT
>NZ_JBFBEZ010000126.1:0-1269 GCF_040701725.1 Streptomyces sp. NPDC093109 | reverse complement strand
GGGCAGGAACCCGCTCGTCGTAAGCGGCGCCCAGAGATGCCGACGCGCGGGTTCAGCAACGTCTTCGTCCGAGATTTCGCGAACCCGCCTTCTTTGCGGCCGGGCGGTCAGGAAGTGGCCGCACAGATCCTGTGGCGCTCCCGCCGCGACCGCACCGGCATCCGCGCCGCCTACCTCTACCGCATCGACCGCGCCTTGCCGGTCCGGCCGATGACCCCCGCCCGCCGCGCGGCACTCGCGAAAGCGATGACCGCCCGCCGCACCTGCCCCGAATGCGGCAGGGACGCCGGATACGTCATCCCCACGTCGCTCGGTATGTGTGTGCCCTGCTTCGACGCTCCCGCGCTCGCCGCCTGACAGTGCATCAGCCCCGGCAACTCGCCGTGAGGGCGCCGGATCGACTCCGGCCCGGGGCACTTCCCGTACCACTCCAGCTCATCGAACGGAGAGACCGTGGAATCCTCCCTGCCCGCCCCGCGTACGGTCGTCCAGCTCCCGGACGGCACCCACGCCTACATCGACCCCCACACCCTCCCCACCCCGGCCCCGGCCTCGGTCGGCGGACCGCAGATCGTCCACGTCCACCAGGCCCCGCCGGACCGCACGGTCCAGCGGATCGCGCTCGGGTCCGGGGTCGGCGCGGGCGCGGTGGCCGCCGGGGTCTACTTCGGCCCGCTGCTGGTCGGCGTGCTCACCGCGATGGCCGCGAACCTCGCACTCCTCGCCCTGCTGGCCGCCGTGTGCGCGTGGGGCGTGGTCACCGTCGTCAAGGCCGTCACCCCCGGCGACAAGCCGGACGGAACACAGCAGCCCGGCAAGCGGGTGTCCCGCAAGGGCCGTGCCTGACGGCTGCCCGATCAACCTGTCCCGTACGGGTGGTGAGGGGAGCTGGGACAGTCCCGGCCCGCGAGAAGGGGAAAACCGCTGATGCGCTCCTACACCTCCGCCGAACGCCGCCGCCGTGCGTGGCTGGTCACCCGTGGTGTGAAGCAGGCCGCCGCCGGCCCCGACGCCGTCAACCCGCGTATCGACGCGGAGATCGACCGGATCGACGCCCGCGCCGCCGACCGGCGCCGCCGCGAGACCGACGCCATGCACGACCTCCTCGACCGGGCGAAGGACAACGTCGCCGCCGCCAAGGCGGCCGAACGCACCGCCACCCGCGACGCCCAGCACGCCGCCCGTACCGCCCGGCGGGACGCCGAAGCGGTCCTGCACCGGACCGAACAGGCCGCGCGGCGCATGGGCCTGTGATCACGCCCGGGACGG
>NZ_JBFBEZ010000125.1:0-1340 GCF_040701725.1 Streptomyces sp. NPDC093109 | reverse complement strand
GGGACCTGTCCCCGAAGGGTGGACACCTCTGAGCCCGGCCCCGCCAGGGGCCGGGGAGGAGGGATCTCTTATGGTGATGAAGGTCTATTCGCCCGAGTTCAAGGCGGACGCTGTCGCGCTGTACCTGTCGGACCCGGGCCACACCTTCGAGGGTGTGGGGAGGGACCTGGGGGTCAGCCGGGAGACGCTGCGCAACTGGGTACGGACCGAGCGGGCCCGCCACGGCGGGGACAGCACGACGAGTACGGAGGACAGCACGGTGGATTCCCCGCCGACGGCCGAAGAGCTCCGGGCCGAGAACGAGGCCCTGCGCCAGGAGTTGGCGGCGGTGCGCAAGGACAACCAGAAACTGGCCACCGAACGCGACATCCTGCGCAAGGCGACGAAGTTTTTCGCACAAGAGATGACCTGGTGAACAACCGCTGCCAGTTCATTGAGGACCATCACCGCGCCTGGGGCGTGAAGCGGTTGTGCACCGTGCTGGAAGTCGCCCGCTCCAGCTTCTACAAGTGGCGGGCCGGCCGCGCGGCCCGCGCCGCACGCGAGCGGGCCGACGCCGAGCTTGCCGAGCGGATCAGGGCCGTGCATACCGAGTGGGACGGCACCTACGGCCGTCCCCGGATCACCGCCGAGCTGCGCGACGAGGGCGAGCAGGTGAACCACAAGCGTGTCGGACGAGTCATGCGGAAGTTCGGCATCGCCGGGCTGAGGCTACGCAAACGGCAGGTCACCACGGTGCCCGAACCGTCCGCCACCCCAGTGCCGGACCTGCTGCGGCGCGACTTCACCGCGAGCATGCCGAACACGAAGTACGTCGGGGACATCACCTACCTGCCGGTGGGCGACGGCGAGTTCCTGTATCTCGCGACGGTGATCGACTGCTTCTCGCGCCGCCTGGTGGGCTGGTCGGTCGCCGACCACATACGCACCGAACTGGTCACCGACGCGCTCAGGTCTGCCGCCCGAACACGGGGCAGCCTGGCCGGCGCCATCTTCCACAGCGATCACGGCGCCCAGTACACCTCCCGCCAATTCGCCGACATCTGCACCGAGTTGGGGGTACGGCAGTCCATGGGCGCGGTCGGTACCTCGGCGGACAACGCCCTCGCCGAGTCCTTCAACGCCGCTCTCAAACGCGAGACGCTGCGCGGTGCCCGCCGCTTCGACGGCGTCCGCGCCTGCCGCCTGGCCGTCTTCCGCTGGACCACCCGCTACAACACCCGCCGACGGCACTCGGCAAACGGACAGCAGGCCCCGATCACCTACGAGCAGCAGTCAGCTACCATCACACTTGCCGCATAACGACACGAACAGGTGTCCACCCTTCTGGGACAAGGCCC
>NZ_JBFBEZ010000124.1:0-1349 GCF_040701725.1 Streptomyces sp. NPDC093109 | reverse complement strand
CCGACACCACCCCCGCATCCTCAGCACCCGACGCCAACGCCACCAACGCCCGCGCCGCACCGCCCACCGACCCCGCCAACACCACAGCCCGATGATCGAACACCGACCGACCCGTCGCCAGCGAGAACCCGACATCCACAGCATCGGGCCCGGACTCGTCCTCCACGACCCGCCGCAGACGAGCGGCCTGCGCCGCGAGCGCCTCCGCGGTCTTCCCCGACAGAACCCACGGCACCCACCGCATCTCGCTCACAGGCTCCGCAGGGGAGACGTCCCGAGCACTCGTCTCCAGCTCAACCACAGGCTGGGGCTGCTCCAGGATGACGTGCGCGTTCGTCCCGCTGATCCCGAACGACGACACCCCCGCCCGCCGAGCCCGACCCGTCTCCGGCCATGCCACGGACTCCGTCAACAGCTCCACCGCACCGGCCGACCAGTCCACATGCGACGACGGCACATCAGCATGGAGCGTTGTGGGCAGGATGCCGTACCGCATGGCCAGCACCATCTTGATCACACCCGCCACACCAGCGGCAGCCTGCGTATGACCGATGTTCGACTTCACCGACCCGAGCAACAGCGGCTGCCCTCCCTCGCGATCGCTCCCGTACGTGGCCAGCAGCGCCTGCGCCTCGATCGGGTCACCCAGCGTCGTCCCCGTACCGTGCGCCTCCACCACATCCACATCACCCACCGACAGGCCACCACTCGCCAACGCCTGCCGAATCACCCGCTGCTGCGACGGACCATTCGGCGCCGTCAGACCATTCGACGCACCATCCTGATTCACCGCCGAACCCCGCACCACAGCCAACACCTCATGACCATGCCGCCGAGCATCCGACAAACGCTCCAACAGCAGCATCCCCACACCCTCGGACCAGCCCACCCCGTCGGCCGACTCCGAGAACGCCTTGCACCGGCCGTCCGGCGACAGACCCCGCTGCCGTGAGAACTCCACAAACGTGGTGGGCGTCGACATCACCGTCACACCGCCCGCCAACGCCAACGCACACTCACCACCACGCAGCGCCTGCGTCGCCAGATGCAGCGCCACCAGCGACGACGAACACGCCGTGTCCACCGTCATCGCCGGCCCTTCAAGGCCCAGCGTGTAGGAGACCCGGCCGGATGCCACGCTGCCCGCGCTGCCCTGGCCCTGGTGGCCTTCGAACTCCGCGCCGTTCAGGATGGATCCGTAGTCGTTGTACATCACACCGGCGAACACACCGGTCCGGCTCTCCCGCAGCGACACCGGGTCGATGCCGGCCCGCTCGATCGCCTCCCACGACGCTTCGAGCAACAACCGCTGCTGCGCATCCGTCGCCATCGCCTCACGCGGACTCATC
>NZ_JBFBEZ010000123.1:0-1470 GCF_040701725.1 Streptomyces sp. NPDC093109 | reverse complement strand
CCCCGCGCGTACCTCGCCCTGCTCGACGAGTACCCGGCGGAGATGTACCGCGCCGGCGCCGTCGGCATCACCCAGCCCGAACGCAGCATCGCCCGGATCTGGCACCTCACCCTGGACCGGATCACCACACTCCAGCCCCAGGCCGCCGACCTGCTGCGCGTCCTGGCCTGGTACAAGCCCGACCAGATCCCCACCACCCTCCTGGACGGCCTCGCCAGCCCGCCCACGCTCAGCACTGCGCTCGGCCTCCTCACCGCCTACAGCATGATCACCCCAGACCCGGTCACCGGCACCCTGGCCGTCCACCGCCTCGTCCAGGCCCTCGCCCGCACCCCCGACCCCGACGACCCCCACCGCACCCCCCACCTCATCGATCAGGCCCGAACCGATGCCACCAACCAACTCGACACCGCCCTCCCCGCCACCTTCGACACCCCCGACACCTGGCCCACCTGGCGCACCCTCCTCCCCCACATCGACGCCCTCGCCGACCACGCACCTGCCGATACTGACACCGAAATCACCGCGCAACTTCTCAACACAACCGGGTGCTTCCTCGACGATCAGGGCCTGCCCACCCGCGCCATCAACCACCTTCAACGCACCCTCACCGACCGGGTGCGGGTGCTGGGCGAGGACCACCCCGACACCCTGGCCTCCCGCAGCAACCTCGCCGGTGCCTACCGGGCGGCGGGGGACTTGGGCCGGGCCATCCCCCTGTACGAGCGGACCCTGACCGACCGGGTGCGGGTGCTGGGCGAGGACCACCCCTCCACCCTGACCTCCCGCAACAACCTCGCCGGCGCCTACCGGGAGGCGGGGGACTTGGGCCGGGCCATCCCCCTGTACGAACAGACCCTCACCGACACCATGCGGGTGCTGGGCGAGGACCACCCCTCCACCCTGACCTCCCGCAACAACCTCGCCTACGCCTACCAGTCGGCGGGGGACCTGGGCCGGGCCATCCCCCTGTACGAGCGGACCCTGACCGACCGGGTGCGGGTGCTGGGCGAGGACCACCCCGACACCCTGGCATCCCGCAACAACCTCGCCAGCGCCTACCGGGCGGCGGGGGATTTGGGCCGGGCTGTACCCCTGTACGAGCGGACCCTGACCGACATGGTGCGGGTGCTGGGCGAGGACCACCCCTCCACCCTGACCTCCCGCAACAACCTCGCCGCCGCCTACCGGGCGGCGGGTGACCTGGGCCGGGCCATCCCCCTGTACGAACAGACCCTCACCGACCGGGTGCGGGTGCTGGGCGAGGACCACCCCGACGCCCTGGCCTCCCGCAACAACCTCGCCAGCGCCTACGAGTCGGCGGGGGATTTGGGCCGGGCTGTACCCCTGCACGAGCGGACCCTGACCGGCATGGTGCGGGTGCTGGGCGAGAACCACCCCTCCACCCTGACCTCCCGCAACAACCTCGCCGGCGCCTACCGGTCGGCGGGGGACCTGGGCCGGGCCATC
>NZ_JBFBEZ010000122.1:0-1477 GCF_040701725.1 Streptomyces sp. NPDC093109 | reverse complement strand
TCTAGATGATCGATTCCAAGGGGTCAGTGGTCGTAGGCGGTCAGTGAGCGTAGTACGGGCTGTCCGGTGTGGTCGTTGTGCCAGATCGCGGCGGTCAGCGCGAGGATTCGCTGCATGACGCGGGCGACGACACCGCCCGGCGTGCGCCCTCGGTGCTGTTCGAGATCGAGTTGGCCCTTGAACGTCTCATTGACCGACTCGATGACCTGCCGCAACGGCTTGAACAGCGGAGCGCCCGGCCGCTCCGGCTCGCCCTTTCGGGCCGGCCGCAGCAGCCGGATGTCCTGCTCGGCGAGTTCGCCTTCGAAGCCCCGGCCGAAGTAGTTCTTGTCGCCGATCAGCGTCTGGGCAGGACGCGCGGCGACGAGGGCGGGTTCGGCGGAGAAGAGATCCAGCAGGGTCTCGCGCTCGTCGGCCTTGGCGCCGGTCAGGGCGAAGGCGACGGGCAGGCCCTGGAGGGTGCACACCAGGTGCAGCCGCAGGCCCCAGAAGAAGCGGCTGTGGCTGGCGCAGTACCCGTACTCGGCCCATCCGGCCAGGTCGGAGCGTTTGACGGTCTCGCGGGAGCGCCCGCATTCCACCGGTGTGGAGTCGACGACCCACACGTCGTCGCTCCATACGGAGGTGTCGGTCGCCAGGAGCCGGGTGACTCGGCGGAGCAGATCGGTGGCCTTGCGCAGACGTTTGTTGTAGCCGGGCTGTTTCGGCAAGTAGGGGAAGAGGTGCCGCAGGTGGGAACGGGCGTGGCGGAGCCATCTGGCCTCCGAGGTGAAGCCGAGCATGGCCTGCATCATTGCGAGGGTGACCAGTTCGGCGTCGCTCAGCTGCGGGGCGATTCCCACAATCGGTCGCCATGGTGCGAGATGGGGCGAGTCCTTCAGCAGGTCGTCAGTCTTCACATAGAGTGCGGTGGCGAGGGTGTCCAGCTCTGTCTTCACACACTGATGTTGGACGCCCTCGCCCCATGCGTGCAGCCGATCCCTTGCAGTCGATCAGTCGGCGACGACTCCCGTGTTCTGGCAGGCGGTGAGCAACCAGCGGCCGTCGTCCTGCTTGGACATCACGTACAGCGGGGCACCCTCGCTCTCGTCGCCCGGGGTCAGGTAGAGCTGACGAACCTTGACCGCCGCGACGTCCGGGCGAATGAAGAACACGTGGACCACCTCGTAGGTGACCTTGCCGTCCCAGTCCGTCGCGGGAAGGACCTTGCGGGTGAACTCCGAGATCGCGTCGAGCCCTATGAGAACCTTGCCGCCGCCCGTCGTCCAGACCGCGTCGGGGTGGAAGAGGGCGAGGAACTCATCGGGGTCCTTTTGCTGCTGTGAGTGCTCGACGGTGGCTACGACCTTTTCGATGGCATCGATGTCTGCGGCGTGCGCCGTGGATTCCGTGTTCATGTGAACCACGGTGCTAACTCAAGCATGGTTGAGGTCAAGAGGTGATCGACCACTGACCCCTTGGAATCGATCATCTAGCC
>NZ_JBFBEZ010000121.1:0-1573 GCF_040701725.1 Streptomyces sp. NPDC093109 | reverse complement strand
CACCACCACGCAACGCCTGCATCGCCCAGTGCAACGCCACCAACGACGACGAACACGCCGTATCCACCGTCACCGCAGGACCCTCAAGACCCAACACATACGACACCCGACCCGACGCCAGACTCGGCGAACTCCCGCTGCCCTGGAATCCCTCGAACTCCGGGCTCCCCAAGACCATGCTGTAGTCGCTGTACATCACTCCCGCGAAGACGCCAGTGGCGCTCCCTCTCAGCGACAACGGGTCGATCCCGGCCCGCTCCACGGCCTCCCACGACGCCTCCAGCAGCAGCCGCTGCTGCGAGTCCGTGGCAAGAGCCTCACGCGGGCTCATCCCGAAGAACGCCGGGTCGAACTCCCCCGCCTCGTAGAGGAATCCGCCTTCCCGCGTGTAGGTCGTTCCCTTGTGGTCCGGGTCCGGATGGAAGAGCCCTTCCGTGTCCCAGCCGCGGTTGGCAGGGAAGCCGCCGATCGCGTCGGTGCCGTCCGTGACCAGCCGCCACAGATCCTCCGGCGAGGCGACGCCGCCGGGATAGCGGCAGCTCATCCCCACAATGACGATCGGATCGTCCACCACGGATGCCCCTGTGCCAACGGGCGACACCGCAGCGATGTCGGCCGCGTCGGCGGCACCGAGCAGGTCATCGAGCAGATGGCCGACAAGGGAGTCGACGGTGGGATAGTCGAAGACCATCGTGGCCGGCAACCGCAGCCCGGTGACCGTGGCGAGCCTGTTCCGCAGCTCGACCGAGGTGAGCGAGTCGAAGCCCAACTCCCGGAAGGCACGTCCCGGATGTACGGAGGTGGAGTCGGCGTGCCCGAGCACGAGTGCCACCTGCCCGCGTACGAGATCCACCAGCACCTCGTGACGCTCAACAGAGGTCAGTCCGGCCAGCCTGCTCACCAGCCCGGCCGCGGCGGCCGATCCGGCGACCGCGGACCTCCGCCGGGCTCGGGTGCGTACCAAGGTCCGCAGCATCGGCGGGACTTCGCCGCGGGCCCGCAGCACCGGCAGATCAAGCCGTACGGGCACGGAGACGGCATCCCCGCCGGCCAACGCCATATCGAAGAGCGCCACCCCCTCCTCCACCGACAACGCCGACACACCCGAACGCACAAACCGATCCGCCTCGGTGTCCGCCAGACCCGACGTCATCCCAACCGCACGGTCCCAAGGCCCCCACGCCAACGACACACCCGGCAGACCCTCAGCCCGCCGACACTCCACCAACGCGTCAAGAAACGCGTTACCCGCCGCATACGCCCCCTGCCCCGGACTCCCCAACACCCCGGCAACCGAAGAGAACACCACAAAAGCCCCGAGCTCCCGCTCCCGCGTCAGCTCATGCAGATGCCACGCCCCATCCACCTTCGGCCGCAACACCCCACCCAGCCGCTCCACCGACAGCGAACCGACCGTCCCGTCATCCAGCACCCCCGCAACATGCACCACCCCCGACACCACACGCCCCGCCAACAAAGCCTCCACCGAAGCACGATCAGCGACATCACACGCCACCACCGACACCACCGCACCCAGAGCCGACAACTCCGCCGCCAACTCCCCGACACCCTC
>NZ_JBFBEZ010000120.1:0-1588 GCF_040701725.1 Streptomyces sp. NPDC093109 | reverse complement strand
ATCGTTTCTGGGACCCCGACGGGTCCCGCTACGGCATCCCCACCTACCCCTACCGCCTCGCCCCCGACGGCTACGCGACGCGCCGTCAGCTCCGCACCGCCGGACTGCGGCCGGGCGGTCAGGAAGTGGCCGCACAGATCCTGTGGCGCTCCCGCCGCGACCGCACCGGCATCCGCGCCGCGTACCTCTACCGCATCGACCGCGCCTTGCCGGTCCGGCCGATGACCCCCGCCCGCCGCGCGGCACTCGCGAAAGCAATGACCGCCCGCCGCACCTGCCCCGAATGCCGCAGGGACGCCGGATACGTCATCCCCACGTCGCTCGGTATGTGTGTGCCCTGCTTCGACACTCCCGCGCTCGCCGCCTGAAAGGGATCCCGTCTTGTCCAGCACCCTCAAGAACCGTCTCGCCGCTGTGGCCCCGGTGGCCGTGGGCGGCGCGGTCGCCGTGCTGATCGGTGTCCGGCTGCACGACCACCACGTGCCGTGGCTGCTCCTGCTCGCCTGCACGCTCGCCGTCTTCGGCTCCCTCGCGGACACCACCGGCCGCGTCACGGCGGCATGGACGGCCAGCACGCACCGCTGCACCGTCCCGGGCTGCGGCTTCACCGTCCGCCTCGCCCACACCTCGCCCGGCGAGAACCGCCGCTGGCAGGAACTGGCCGCCGCCCACGACCGCAACCACCGCCCCGCCTGAACAACCCCTACCGCCCCGGCATCCCGCCGTGAGGGCGCCGGATCAAATCCGGCCCGGGGCACCCTCGCACCACCCCGGCCCACAGAACGGAGAGACCGTGGAACACCTCCCCACCCCCCGTACGGTCGTCCAGCTCCCGGACGGCACCCACGCCTACATCGACCCCCACACCCTCCCCACACCACAGCAGCCCACTGGACCTCAGGTCGTCCACGTCCACCAGGCACCCCCCGACCGCACCGTGCAGCGCCTCGCCCTCGGCTCCGGCATCGGGGCGGGCGCGGTGGCCGCCGGGGTCTACTTCGGCCCGCTGCTGGTTGGCGTACTCACCGCCATGGCCGCGAACCTCGCCCTGCTCGCGCTGCTGGCCGCCGTGTGCGCGTGGGGCGTGGTCACCGTCGTCAAGGCCGTCACCCCCGGCGACAGGCCGGGCGGCAAGCAGCCCGGGAAGCAGGTGTCCCGCAAGGGCCGTGCCTGACCGGTTGCCCGATCCACCTGTCCCGTACGGGTGGTGAGGGGAGCTGGGACAGTCCCGGCCCTGGAAGGGGAACACCCGATGCGCTCGTACACCTCCGCCGAACGCCGTCGCCGTGCGTGGCTGGTCACCCGTGGTGTGAAGCAGGCCGTCGCCGATGCCGTCAACCCGCGTATCGACGCGGAGATCGACCGGATCGACGCCCGCGCCGACGACCGGGGCCGCCGCGAGACCGACGCCATGCACGACCGGCTGGAGCGGGCGAAGAACGACGTCGCCGCCGCCAAGGCGGCCGAACGCACCGCCACTCGCGACGCCCAGTACGCCGCCCGTACCGCCCGGCGGGACGCCGAAGCGGTCCTGCACCGGACCGAACAGGCCGCGCGGCGCATGGGCCTGTGATCACGCCCGGGACGG
>NZ_JBFBEZ010000119.1:0-1658 GCF_040701725.1 Streptomyces sp. NPDC093109 | reverse complement strand
AGGAGAAGACCCGCTCAAAGGGGGCGACAGCAAGGAACAAGTCGGACAGGACACCGACGTCGAGGCCGGGCGGGTCAAACGGCGACGCGTCCGGCTGCGCTCGGGGTGCTGACCCGGGCGTTTCCGCCGGAGCTGGTGGATGAGGTGGTGGCGGAGTGCGGGCGGGTCGAGCAGCGTCAACGGTTGCTGCCTGCAAGGGTGGTGGTGTATTTCGTGCTCGCGATGTGCTTGTTCTCCGGCCAGGGGTATGAGGAGGTCGCGCGGCTGCTCACCCACGGGCTGGAGCGTTCGGGGTCGTGGAGGGTGCCGACGACGGCGGCGGTCGGCAGAGCGAGGCTGCGGCTGGCGGCCGAGCCGCTGAAGGCGTTGTTCGCCCGGGTGTGCCGGCCGGTGGCGACGGCAGGGACGGCGGGGACGGCGGGCGCCTGGTATCGCGGCTGGCGGCTGGTCGCGGTGGACGGTACGACGTTCGACCTGCCCGACACCGGGGCCAACGGGGAGTTCTTCGGCCGTCCGGGGACTTCCCGGGGGCAGGGCAGAAGCGCGTACCCGCAGGCCAGGGCCGCCGCGCTGGTCGAGTGCGGGACCCATGCGGTCTTCGCCGCCGAGGTTGGCCCGCTGTCGGATGCCGAGACGGTCCTTGCCCGGCGCCTGTTCCCGCGTCTGAGCGCCGGGATGCTCCTGCTGGCCGACCGGGGCTTCCACGGCTTCGACCTGTGGCGGGCCGCCGCCGCGACCGGCGCGGACCTGCTGTGGCGGGCCCGGAGCAACACGGTCCTGCCCCTGCTGGCCTCGTTCGACGACGGCTCCTACCTGTCCGAGATCGTCGCCGCCAGGGACAAGAGCCGCCGCACCGACCCGGTGCGGGTACGCGTGATCGAGTACACCCTGGGCCCGCGCGGCTCCAAAGGCACCGTCTACCGGCTGGTCACCACGATCCTGGACCCGCGGGCCGCACCGGCGGCCGAACTGGCCCTGCTCTACGCCGAACGCTGGGAGATCGAGACCACACTGGACGAGATCAAGACGCACCAGGGCGGGCCCCGCCTCGTCCTGCGCTCCCGGCATCCGGCCGGGGTCGAGCAGGAGATCTTCGGCTTCCTTCTCGTCCACCACGCGCTGCGCGACCTGATGCATCAAGCCGCCCGTCACGCCGGCCGTGATCCCGACCGGATCTCCTCCACCCGCACCCTGTGCGTCGCCCGCCGCCAGGTCACCGGCCAGGCGGCATTTTCCCCCCTCCCGACTCGCCCGGGCGCTCACCACGACCCTGCGTGAGATCCGCGAACGTCTCCTGCCCCCACGGCGATTGCGCTCCAACCCCCGCGTGATCAAACGCAAGATGTCCAACTGGGCCCTCAAACGCCCCGAACACCACACACCACCACGACCCGACACCCCAACCGTCGCAATCGCCCAACCAGCGGGGGCCCGTCCTCGTCGTGCCGGGAGTGTGGGCGCCCCCTCACTGACGAGCTATCCCGTCTGGCTGGGTACGGGCCGACCTGTGCCCGCTATCTACTCATATGAGTACGTTGCGGCAAAAGGAGTCCCTGCTCGATGCGATGGTGTCCCGCCGAGTGGTGTAGCCGATCAAGGCGTAGTTGTGCGCGGGCGGATGCTCGGGGCGTGCAACCGATAGCGGTGCCTGCTCCCTG
>NZ_JBFBEZ010000118.1:0-1737 GCF_040701725.1 Streptomyces sp. NPDC093109 | reverse complement strand
ACCGCGTCCCCGCACACCCCGAGTTCGCTGCTGGCCGACCTCTCCGAAACCCTCGCCCACGGGACCGGCACGCGCCAGGCCCAACCGGGCCGCGAGCACAGGTCTCGCCGCGCTACCAGTGCTCCGGCCGCTCTGGTCGTCGCAGTCGGCCCAGCCTCCGGCCGTTCACGCTGATCATCGGCGTACACGGGCGGGGCAACATAGCGCGGGATCGCCGGTTGGCCAAACCGGCGATCCCGCGCACCATGGACAGTCCACCGCCGCCCACCGCCCGCCACGTCGAAAGGCACCCACCCACGACCGCACATACGACACGAAGCGCACCCCGCCAGGAGGCGGGCAGCCGCATCCGGTCACGCTGCCGAGTAGCTCGCCCGGAACAGATCCCGCGCCCGCTCCACGTCCCTCGGCGTACGGAGCCGCACCTCCAGATCCCCCGTCCCGTGGTGACCAAGACCGGACACGTCCCGGGTGAAACCCGGAACAAGGTCGACGTCCTTCGGGTCAACCTTCAGACACACCAGCACCTTGGTCTGCTGAGGCGGGATGAGGCAGGCGAAGTTCCGCAGCCGCTGATATGCCCGGTACTGCTTGCGCTCGACACGGGTCACGCCATCCCCAAGCCCGAGCGGAACCTCGTCGACCGCGCTCGCCAGTTCCGCCATCGCCCCGTCCTGAACGCCGACCGCCGCCCGGGCAACCACCTTGCGGCGCGTCCGGGGGCCACCTGCATGCCGCCGCCCACGGACGCCACGGTCTCAAGACCCAGCAGGTCACTGCCGAAAAGTCGGTAGCGAACCAGATCGATCGACCGCCGGTGCTCACGCACGGCATGCACGTCGTAGCGGGTGAAATCGCCGGCGACACAGATCAGGCGCGGGCCGCTCCACAGGACCTGGGGTGCGGCCGTCACCCCGGGCCGGGCGCGGACCAGGTGCTCGAACTCAGCGCGATGGTCCATCAGCCACGCCAGGCAGAAAAGGCCCTGGTTGACGACGGCGTCGATACCGCGCTTGTACTCGACCTTTCCGGCCTCTGTAGCACCTGGGGTCGGCTTGACCTGGGTGATGATGTGGCGTGCATGTTCGCGATGTCAGTGTGGGCTGGCAGTATGCGCCCATGGAGCCAACGAAGATCGTTCAGGAACTGTGGGACCGCATGCAGGCTCGGGACTGGAGCGGAGTTGGCCAGCTACTCACCGACGACGTGGTGATCGAGTGGCCGGTCAGCGCCGAGCGAATTGTGGGGCGCGACAACTACGTGCGCATCAACGCGGAGTATCCAGAGGGTTGGTCGATTCGGGTGCTGCGGATCGTGGCCGACGGCGATGAAGTCGTCTCTGAGGTGGAGGTGCCGCACGAGTCGATGGGTGTACATCGAGTGGCGTCGTTTTGGACGGTTCGATCCGGGCGGATCGTTGCCGGGCGGGAGTACTGGAGCGAGCTGGGCGCGGATCCGTCGCCGAAGTGGCGCGCCGACTATGTGCAGCGTGTGTGAGGAAGGCGCGGTCGACCGAGACCGCAGTGACCCAGCCGTAGAACTCGGTCAGGATTTACGGGCGTGATCAAGCAGTTCGGCTTCGAGGGAGGCGAGTCGGCGGTCTTGAAAGCGGAGGTTGGAGCGGGCGGCCTCGAGCCGCTCCCTAAGCCTTGATCCACCGGCCAGCGTCTTGTGGATAGCGGCTAGGAAAACGAGGAAGTGCCTTGTGACCTGCGATGATGGGAGTTCTTCAGGCTT
>NZ_JBFBEZ010000116.1:0-1766 GCF_040701725.1 Streptomyces sp. NPDC093109 | reverse complement strand
TAAGGGCCTGCTGATCAATAACTCGTCGTCTTGATCTCTGGGTTGGGAATTCCGAGGTGTGCGGTGAGGTCGGTGAGATCGTCGAGGGTGGCCAGTTGCGTCTCGGCGGGTTCGATTGCGTGTCCGATGTCGTGGAGGAGCCGGCGGGTTTGGCTGATGGCACGGTTGAGGGTCACGGGTGTCACGGTGAAGAGCCGGGCGATGACGACTTGGGGGAGCATGAACCTCTGGTAGAGGACGGTGGCCAGGAGCCGGTCGACCAGGGTGAGGCCGGGGCGTCGGCCGGTGTAGAGGCCGGCGGCAGGGGTCTTCTGCCGGTCACCGCCGCGTCGCTGATGGAGGTCTGCCTCCCGCTGAGCGGCGCGGGCCGCTGCCAACTCGGTGACCAGCGAGTCCCACTGCCCCTGCGGGATGCCGGTGAGGGCGGGATGGGTCAGCCAGTCGCGGCCGGGTCCGGCTTCGTTCTGGGGCGGGATCGGAAGGACGCCGTCCCGGCGGTGTTCCTGGGGGCGGAGGGTGTAGTTCCAGTCGCCGTGCCAGTCATGGCGGCTCAGTGGCAGGGCGTTCAGCTGCCCGTCGCTGATGCGGACGCCGGTCTTGTAGAGGGCGGTGTCGAGTTCGGCGCGGACTGTCAGTCCCGAGCGGGTGGTGGTCGCTGCGATGCTTTTCACGATGACTTCATGGCTGGTCAGCGGCCTGCCCCGCCAGTTCATCGTGATGTGGCAGAACAGTCGGTGCTCGATTCGGTTCCACTTGGATGTGCCCGGAGGAAAGTGAGACACGGTGATCTCCAGGCCGGTCTCGACAGCCAGCGCGGCCAGCTCGAACTTCCAGGCCCGGGTGCGGTAGCCGTTGGAGCCGCCCGCGTCCGCAGTGATCAGCAGACGGTGCGAACGCGGATAGGTGTCACGCCCAACCGCGTGCCACCAGCGGCGAACGGAGGCGACTGCGAAGGCTGCGGTGTCGTGGTCGGTGCCGACATTGACCCAGCCCGTGTCCGCGGTCAGGTCGTAAATCCCGTAGGGGACAGCCTTGCCCAGATCGGCATCGGGGAAGTCGTGGGTGCGAACCCGGACCGGCTCACCTTCGCGGTGCCACTCGCGGCCGGCGTTCTTGTAGTTGCCGACCAGCTCCTTCTTCTTGGTATCCACGCTGATCACCGGATCTCCGGTGGCCTGGAAGTCCTTGACCTGGCCGTTGATATAGCAGAACTGCGCATCACGATCCGGGTGCTGGGCGCCTTCGATGGTCTTGGCGTTGCCCTGGAGGCTGAAGCCTTCCTCTCTCAGCACGGCCGCCACGGTGTCCGCCGAGACCCGGTGCCCCTGCCGGGTCAGCTCCGCAGCCAGTTGCCGGGTCGACTTCGTCGTCCAGCGCAGCGGCGACATCGGGTCCCCGCGTACATCCGGTTCCACCAAGGCCAGCAACGCGGGCCGAAGGCCCGGATCCAGGTCCACCGCACGCTTGCGGCCCCCACCGGGCCGGCGCACCCGCCTCAACGGCGCCTCGCCGGATTCCAGTTCCGTCACCCCGCACGACACGGTGCCCTCCCGGACTCCGGCCGCACGAGCGACGAGCCTGATGCCTCCATGGCCCAGCGACCGTGCTTCTGCTCCTATGGCCAGCCGCCGCTGCCGCTCATCGAGATGCGGGAACAGCGTCGCGAACTTCGCGGCCAGGACCGCCTCGATCCCCTTCGGACTCCCCATGCCATGGCAACGAGCCTCGGAGCCGAAAGCGACGGCTTGTTTCCCGGCAGGCCCTAA
>NZ_JBFBEZ010000115.1:0-1775 GCF_040701725.1 Streptomyces sp. NPDC093109 | reverse complement strand
CAAGGCCGTCAAGTTAAGGGTTTGTGCTGGTGGTTACGGGTGGTGGGGGTGTGTAGACGCCGAGGGCGATTTTGCGGAGGAAGCCTTTGGTGACCCATCGGGTGAGTTGGGTGACCAGGGTTCCGGAGGAGCCCTGGTAGTCGATGGCGCGGGTGATCTCTTTGGGGGTCCAGATGCGGTCGGGGTCGTGGTGCATGGCGTTGATGATCTGGTCGAGGCGGGTGGGGCGGCGTGGTGGGGTGGTGGGTGTTGGGGGTGGTGGGGCGGGGTTGCCGGGGTGGTGGATGGTGAGGGTGATGTCGGTGACGGAGGTGCTGCGGGCGGGCCGTCCGGTTTGGGGGGCTGCGTGGTAGCGGGAGATGGGGGATTTGACTTTGCGGGTGCTGGTGCGGGATCGGCGTGGGGGCAGGGGGTGTGCGAGCAGGGTGCGGTGGATGGTGTCCGGGGGGCTGTGGGTGTCGGGGGCGGTGGGGGCCGGGGTGATTCCGGCGGCGTTGATCACGGAGAGCTGGGCGGATTCCAGTGCGCGGGTGAAACTCATCCGGTCGGGGTCCAGTCCGGTGGTGGCCGCTGCATCGGCCATGGCGGTCCGCAGGAGCTGGTAGACGGTCAGCAGGGCCCACATCTCCTGGCGGATTCCGTCGGGGGTGCCGGAGGACAGGACCCGTCCCTTCATCAGGGTGTGGCGCAGGGCGAGGTAGGCGACCTCGATCTCCCAGCGTTCGTGATAGAGCGCCAGGAGGCGCTCTGCCGGGTCGGGGCCCGCGTCGAGGAGGTTGGTGGCCAGGCGGTAACCGCTGGTCCACCGGGTGCCGTCGGCGCAGGTGGTGGTGACGGACGCCTCGATGATGCGGACTCTGAGGTGTCCGAGGCGGGTGAGGTAGGAGCCGTCGGGCAGACGCTGTTCGACGGTTGGTCTGCGGGCGGCTTTGAGGCGGATGAGGAAGGCCGCGCCGGTGGCGTCGGTCCGGGCGAGGAAGTCGTTTCCGTCGAAGCCGCGGTCGGCGAGCAGCAGCATGCCGGGGTCCAGGAGCGGCAGCAGGCCGTGTGCGTAGTGGCGCTCGCCGTGGCGCAGGGAGCCGAACTCGGCTCCGAGGATGCCGCGGGTGCCGGTCTCCACCAGCGTCATCAGCATCAGGCCCGGGTAGCCGGCCCAGCCCACCGCATGGCGGATCTTCTCCAGCCAGCGGCGGTTGCATGCCAGGTCCCGTACTTTGATGGACGAGCAGCCGTCGAAGGCCACGACACGCCGTCCCCGGTAGAAGGAACCCGGGGTGGATCCCCGGACCGCGAGCGGGCCCGCGACCGCGGTGAACAGTGCTTTGACAGGCTCGGTACCCACCCGGTGGCGTAAGCCGGCCAGGGCTGTCACCGACGGCATGGGAACCTCCGCCACGTGGGCCAGTGCCGAGGTCAGCCGGTTCCATCCGGCACGGTATCCGCATCCGAACAGAGCCAGCGCGAGCACCCAGTACACGCCCACCCGCGTCGGCAGGTCCCGCTGACGCTGCCCGAGCCGGCCGGTCTCCTCCAGCACCTCATCGACAGCCGCGAAGGGCAGGTACGGTGTCAATTCGCCCAGATGTCCGGGTGCGTACTTCCCCGGAGCGACAGTGATAGCACGCGAATACGTCACGGTGGCAGACTGCGTTTCCAACAGAGCTCCTGCGGTGAGGAATTGGTCTCGACAACCACCTCAACGACCAGGAGCTCTGTCCGTATCTCCCCACCCCACCCCGTAACCACCACCACAAACCCTAAACTTCACGGCCTTG
>NZ_JBFBEZ010000114.1:0-1840 GCF_040701725.1 Streptomyces sp. NPDC093109 | reverse complement strand
GACGACGACGCGCCCATGGCGGCGGTGGCGGTCGACAACCCGAAGCTTCCCGAGCCCGGTGTCACCACCGAGAAGCGCAAGCCCGTCCTCGCCGGATGGCTGACCAACCGACGCGACTTCACCGCGACCACCCGCCACGCCGCCACGAACCTCGGTTACGCATCGCTGTTCCACGGTGTGCGCCTGCCCGTCTACGCCGCCCGCCTCACCGCCATGGCCCCGCGCGGCACCTGCCGGTTCGTCGTCACCACCAACCGGTGGGTGTGGGACCGCGAAGCCGCACCCCTGCGCGACTACGCCGTGCGCACCGAGGACGTCGAGGAGTACATGCGCCTGTCCCGGCTCCGCGCCGGACGGGTACGGCTGCGCGGCCTGGTCACCCTGGTCGCCGCCGTGTTCGGACTCTCCTTCGCCCTCTGGCTCTACGTCCTGGCCCCCGCGTTCCTGTACGCGTTCGCTGCCGGCGGGGTGCTGCTCCTCGGCACGGCCGGACAGCAGCCGGACGCCCCGGTCGTCGGCCCGGCCGTGCTGAAGACGGAGGTGCAGAAGCTCACCGGGTCGATCGTGCTGCGCGGGCTGGACAGCATCGGCAACGCAAAGGTGTCCGCCGCCATCAAAAAGGGCGGAGACATGAACGGCATGCGCTTCACGTCCGAGATCGTGCGCGACGGCCCCGGCTACCGCGCCGACCTCGACCTCCCCTACGGCATCACCCCCGAGGACATCATGGAGGCCCGCAAGCCGTTGGCGTCCGGGCTGCGGCGCAAGGTCGGCTGCGTGTGGCCCTCCCCCGACCCCACCGAGCACGAGGGCCGGTTGGTGCTGTGGGTGGGGGACAAGCCCATGAACGAGACCACCAAGCCCGCGTGGCCGCTCGCCAGGACGGGTCAGGTGGACCTGTTCAAGCCGGTCGTGTTCGGCAACGACCAGCGCATGCGCGACGTCGCCGTCACCCTCATGTTCGCCTCCGTCGTCGTCGGATCGATCCCCCGCATGGGCAAGACGTTCCTGATGCGCCTGTTCCTCCTCATCGCCGCACTGGACCCGCGCGCCGAACTCCACGCGTTCGACTTCAAGGGAACCGGCGACTTCGGCGCCCTCGAACCCGTCTGCCACCGCTACCGCGCCGGCGAGGAAGACGAGGACATCGAGTACGTCGTCCACGCCCTGCGGGAGCTGAAGGAGGAGCTGCGGCGCCGCGCGAAGGTCATCAAGGGCCTGCCCACCTCCCGGTGCCCGGAGTCGAAGGTCACCCCCGCACTCGCCGGTGACAAGACCCTCGGACTGCACCCGATCGTCGCCGGATTCGACGAATGCCAAGTCCCCTTCGAGCACGAGGAGTACGGCAAGGAGATCGAAGCGATCTGCACCGACCTCGTCAAGCGCGGCCCCGCGCTCGGCATCGTCGCCCTGTTCGGCACCCAGCGCCCCGACGCGAAGTCCCTGCCCACCGGCATCAGCGCCAACGCCGTCCTGCGGTTCTGCCTCAAGGTCATGGGCCAGCCCGCCAACGACATGGTCCTCGGCACCTCGATGTACAAGGCGGGATACCGGGCCACGATGTTCTCCCGCACCGACCGGGGCATTTGCTGGATGGCCGGTGAAGGCGACGACCCCCGCATCGTCGCCTCCGCGTTCGTGGACGCGCCCGCGGCCGAACGCATCGCCGCCCGCGCCCGCAAGGTGCGCGAGGAGTACGGCAACGTCACCGGCCACGCCATCGGCCTCGGCCCGGAGAAGAGCAGCGGCGCGGACATCCTCACCGACGTCCTCGACGTCGTCCCCGCCGCCGAGAAGTCGGTGTGGTGCGAGCGGATCGCTGTGCGTCTCGCCGCCCACC
>NZ_JBFBEZ010000113.1:0-1854 GCF_040701725.1 Streptomyces sp. NPDC093109 | reverse complement strand
GGCTCCGCCGTCAACCAGGACGGCGCCTCCAACGGCCTCACCGCACCCAACGGCCCCTCCCAACAACGCGTCATCAACCAAGCCCTCGCCAACGCAGGGCTGCGGCCCCGGGACGTCGACGCCGTCGAGGCGCACGGCACCGGCACTGTGCTGGGCGACCCCATCGAGGCACAGGCGGTGATCAGCACCTACGGGCAGGATCGGGAGCCGGGACAGCCGCTGTGGTTGGGATCACTCAAGTCCAACATCGGCCACACCCAGGCGGCCGCGGGCATGGCGGGTGTCGTAAAGTCCGTGCTGGCCATGCGCCACGGTGCTCTACCGCGCACCCTCCACGTGGACGCGCCGACACCGCATGTCGACTGGTCGACCGGCGAGGTACGGCTGCTGACTGAGGAGGTGCCCTGGCCGGAGGCGGAGCATCCGCGGCGTATCGCCGTCTCCGCGTTCGGTGTGAGCGGGACCAACGCGCACGTGATCCTGGAGGAAGCCCCCACCCCCACCGCCCCCGACACCACCACCGACGACGAACCCGACACCACCGGACAGGTCATCGACTGGCCCCTGTCCGCCGCCACCCCCCAAGCCCTCACCGACACCGCCCGACGCCTCCTCCACCACCTCGAACAACACCCCCACCACACCCCCACCCACATCGCCCACCAACTCACCCACCGACCCCACCACCACCACCGCGCCGTCATCACCGCCACCCACCACAACGACCTCCACCGCGCCCTCACCGCCCTCACAACCAACACCCCCGACCCTGCCCTCACCACCGGCCCCACTACCACCACCACCGGCAAAACCGTCTTCGTCTTCCCCGGCCAAGGCACCCAATGGACCGGCATGGGCGCCACCCTCCTCGACACCCACCCCGTCTTCACCCACACCATCAACGCCTGCGACACCGCCCTCGCCCCCCACCAGAACTGGACCGTCACCGACGTCCTCCGCCAAACCCCCAACGCCCCCACCCTCGACCGCGTCGACGTCGTCCAACCCGTCACCTTCGCCGTCATGACCGCCCTCACCCGCATGTGGCAACACCACGGCATCCACCCCGACGCCGTCATCGGCCACTCCCAAGGCGAAATCACCGCCGCCCACATCGCCGGCGCCCTCACCCTCAACGACGCCGCCCGCATCATCGCCCTCCGCAGCCAAGCCATCGCCCGCCGACTCGCCGGCCACGGCGCCATGATGTCCGTCCCCCTCCCCCACACCGAACTCACCCCCTGGACCACCCCCCACCAGCACACCATCGACATCGCCACCATCAACGGCCCGACCACCACCGTCATCGCCGGCGACCCCACCACCATCGACCACCTTCACACCCAACTCAACAACCACAACATCCGAGCCCGCAAAATCCCCGTCGACTACGCCTCCCACACCCACCACGTCGAACAACTCCACCAAGAACTCACCCACCTCCTCCACGACATCACCCCCCACACACCCACCACCCCCATGTACTCCACCACCGACACCACCTGGATCACCGGCCCCCACCTCAACGCCGACTACTGGTACCGAAACCTCCGCCAGACCGTCCACTTCCACACCGCCACCACCACCCTCGCCGACACCGGCCACCACACCTTCATCGAAATCAGCCCCCACCCCGTCCTCACCCCCGCCATCCAGGAAACCCTCACCCAACACACCACCACTCCCACCACCACCATCCCCACCCTCCGCCGCAACCAACACGAACCCACCACCTTCCACACCGCCCTCGCCCACCTCCACACCCACACCCACCACACACCCACCTGGCACACCACACCCACCACACCCCACCCCCCCCTCCCCACCTACCCCTTCCAACACCACCACTACTGG
>NZ_JBFBEZ010000112.1:0-2011 GCF_040701725.1 Streptomyces sp. NPDC093109 | reverse complement strand
TCGCGGCGCAGCCCCGGCACCCGCCGGTACCGTCCGAAGTCCGGCAGGCCCACGTCCTCCGGCTTCAGCCGGGCCCGCCGGGTGCGCAGGAACTCACTGAGCTCGGCACGCGGGTCCAGCGCGCCGGCGGCCGGCTCGTGCACCGGTTCGGGGTATTCGTCCATGCCTCGAGTATCCACGGTCGGACGCACACCAGCCTGCACCAGCCAGTGGTAGTCACAGCGGATGTACACAAAGCCGTGACCTGGGTGAATACCGGATCGTCCAGCACGCTGGAGCCCGTGCCCGGCTGGCAGGCAGCCGGGGCGTGGCCTGCATCAGGAACGGAGCACATCCCATGACGGCAACACAGGGGACCGAGTCGAGGACGCACCAGACGGAAACGGCCGCGGAGGTGGTCGGCCGCGTTCGTGCGACGTTCAACACCGGCGTCACCCGCTCACTGGACTGGCGCGTCAGCCAGCTGCGGCGGCTGCGGGCACTGCTGGTCGAGAACGAGCGGGAGCTGCTCGAAGCGCTCTGGGCGGACCTGAGGAAGAACGCCGCCGAGGCCAAGATGCAGGAGATCGACTTCACTGTCGCCGACATCGACGAGACGCTGGCGAATCTGGAGAGCTGGCTTCGGCCTCGCCCGGTGGAGGTTCCCGCCCACTTCGGTCCCGCGACCACGGCCTACACCACGTACGACCCGCTCGGGGTCGTCCTGGTGATCGCTCCGTGGAATTTCCCGCTGCACCTTCTCATCGACCCCATCATCGGCGCGCTGGCCGCCGGGAACACCGTGGTGGCCAAGCCGAGCGAGATGTCGGTGCACACCTCGGCAGTGGCTTCACGGCTCCTGCGTGAGTACTTCGACGCCGACGTGCTCACCGTGGTCGAGGGGGGCGCCGAGGAGACCACGGCCCTCCTGGCGCAGCGCTTCGACCACATCTTCTACACCGGCAATGGCACCGTCGGCCGGATCGTCATGGCCGCGGCGGCCAAGAACCTCACCCCGGTCACGCTCGAACTCGGGGGCAAGTCACCGGTCTTCGTGGCACCTGACGCGGACGTGGACGAGACCGCGAAGCGGCTGGTCGGCGCCAAGTTCGGCAACGCGGGGCAGCAGTGCGTAGCCCCCGACTACGTACTGGCCGATCCTGCTACCGCCGCCGCACTGGTTCCCGCCCTGCGTGCGGCGGTGGAAGCCCAGTTCGGCACCGCCCCGCAGACCTCGGCCGGCTTCGGCCGGATCATCAACGAGCGGCACTTCGACCGGCTCACCCGTCTGCTGGATTCCGGCCGGGCGGCGGTGGGAGGCCGGCACGACCGCGACGACCTGTTCATCGCACCGACCGTGCTCACCGATGTCGACCCCGCATCGCCGGTCATGCGGGAGGAAATCTTCGGCCCGATCCTCCCCGTCGTCGAAGTCGCAGACCTCGATGCCGCCATCGCCTTCATCAACGAACGCGACAAGCCCCTCGCGCTCTACGCGTTCACCACGTCCGAGGCCACCACGTCGCGCCTCGTGAACGAGACGTCCTCCGGCGGCGTCGCCTGGGGCCAGCCGGTGATACAGCTGCTCATGACCGGCCTGCCTTTCGGTGGCGTCGGCGAAAGCGGCATGGGCCGGTACCACGGCCGGTACTCCCTCGAGACGTTCAGCCACCTCAAGGCCGTCGCGGACGTACCGCTCAGCTAGCCTCGCGCCTTTTGCCGACACCGACACCGACGGCATGCGGCTCTCACCGCGTTCGCCTCCGACACCACCCCCACCCCGATCCGCCGGGACAGCGTGGGCCCCTGCGTCGCAGACCTTCATCCCGTTTTCCTCCGTAGTGCAGAAAGAAAGCCAACCCATGCCTGTCAACACTTCAGAAGTTTCGCCCGCCCCGTCACTTTTCTCCCCCATCTCTCTCGGGAAGATCGAGCTCGCCAACCGCATCGTCATGGCACCGCTGACCCGGGTCCGGGCCGGTTCCTCCGGCATCCCCGGGGACCTCATGGTCGAGTACTACCGGCAGCGGGC
>NZ_JBFBEZ010000111.1:0-2167 GCF_040701725.1 Streptomyces sp. NPDC093109 | reverse complement strand
TGGACCCGTAAAGAATCAACTCGGCTGTTTTGTCGTCGCGATGGAGGCGAGCAGGGATTCGGCGGTGTGGTGCTTGACCGGGGCTGGTGGCAGGTGGAACCCGTCCGCATCGAGGAGGGGGCGGACGTCGCGGAAGGCGTTGCCGATGGTGCTCCGGTTCACCTGGAACAGTTCGGCCAGTACTTCGCCGGTGCAGACGCGGCGGTGGAACAGGACGGTTGCCAGGACACGTTCCGGGTCGGTGATCTTCTGGGCGAACACGCCGCCGCGGGTGCCTGGTTGGCGCGGTCTGCCGCGCTGGGTGTGACGGCGCCCCTCGACGAGGGCGGCCTGGCGGGGTGCGAGGCGTTCGATGAGTTCCTGCAGGTCCGTGCGGCTCATCCCGGTCAGGGCCGGATCGCAGAGCTCTTTGGGCAGCGAGGTGCGGCTTCGGGCGGGAATGGCCCCGGTGCTGAGGAATCCGATCAGTTGGTCCGGCTCGGTGAACAGCAGTGTTGTCGGTTCCACCTTGACCTTGTGGCCGTTCATGAGGCGGCGGGTCTCGGTGATCAACGGGCTGATGACCCGGTCGGTGACCTCCAGCATCTCCGCCAGGACGCGTTGCGGACAGACCTGACGCAGGTAGAGGAGGGTCAGCAGGATGCGGTCGCGGCCGGTGAAGAGGGGCTTGCCGTGGTCGGAGGCCGTCTTGCGACGTGGTCCGCCCCGCTGCTGGAAGCAACGCCGCTCGCGTTCCGCCTCCTGGGCGGGGGCGAGCCGAGCCGTCACATCGTCGAGTTCGGTTGCGTTCATCCCGGTCAGGCGGGGGTCGTCCAGCAGGTCCAGGACTTTTCTGCGTCCCGGCACCGTTGCAGTCGGCCCGCTTCCCGGCGGCGCTGGCTCCGTGGTGGTCAGGGGAGCGGGGTGGAGCGTGTAGTTCCAGCTGCCGCGAGCTTTGTGGGGTTCCAGGGGCAGGGCTTTCATGCGGGCCTCGCTGATGGCGACGCCGAGCGGGTAGGAGCGGGTGTCGAGCTCGGCCTGGACGCGCAGTCCGCTGCGGGTGGTGGTGGAGGCGATCGCGTTCACGATGACTTCGTGGCTGGTCAGCGGCCTGCCGCGCCAGTTCATGGTGATGTGGGAGAAGAGCCTGTGCTCGATCTTGTTCCATTTCGAGGTGCCGGGCGGAAAGTGGCAGACCGTGATCGCCAGCCCCGTGTCGGCGGCGAGCGTGGCCAGTTCCGCTTTCCAGGCGCGGTAGCGGTAGCTGTTGGAGCCGCCCGCGTCCGCGGTGATCAGCAGCCGGGTGGCGGCCGGGTAGTCGAGCTGACCGCGGGCCTGCCACCAGCGGCGGATCGTGGCCACGGCGAAGGCAGAGGTGTTGTGATCGACTCCGACGCTGACCCATCCGGTGTCAGCGGCCAGGTCGTAGACGCCGTAGGGGATCGCGGTCTCGCCCTTCGGCCCGGTGAAGAAGCTGTGATCCTCGACCTGGACCGGCTCGCCCTTGGGCCGCCACTCGCGTCCAATGTTCGGCAGCTGCCCGAGCATCTCCTTCTTCTTGGCGTCGACACTGATCACCGGCTCGCCCGTGGCCTGGAACACCTTGACCTGATCGTTGATGTAGTGGAACTGAGTGTCCCGATCCGGATGCTGGTCTCCTTCCAGCGTCTTGGCGTTCGCCTGCAGGCTGAAGCCGTTCTCCCGCAGAAGCCGGCCGACGGTCACCGGCGAGACACGGTGCCCTCGCCTCGTGAGCTCCGCCGCGAGACGCCGCAGTGACTTCGTCGTCCAGCGCAGCGGCGACATCGGATCGCCGCGTTCGTCCGGCTCAACCAGGCCCAACAGGGCGGGCAGCAGCCCCGGATCCAGCTCGGTCGCGGTCTTGCGCCCGCCGCCCGGCCTACGGATCCGACCCTCCGCCAGCAACTCGCCGCCCGCCTCCAGCTCGAAGACGCCCTTGCGTACAGTGCCCTCGCTCGCCCCGGCGATCCTGGCCACGGCCCGCACCCCGCCGCGGCCCAGCAATCTCGCCTCAGTCGCGAGCGCGAGTCGACGCTGCCGCTCGTTCAGGTGCGGCAGCAACACCTCGAATCGAAAAGCGAGTTGAGCCAGCACCGCGTCCTTGATCGCCATACCAGGTCAACGAGACCGGGCTCAGGAAGCAACACCTTGTTCGCGTACGGGTCCA
>NZ_JBFBEZ010000110.1:1270-2468 GCF_040701725.1 Streptomyces sp. NPDC093109 | reverse complement strand
ACACAGTGGACGCGAGCAACTGAGGACAAGCCCTCGGCCTATTAGTACCAGTCAGCTCCAACCGTTACCGGTCTTCCACATCTGGCCTATCAACCCAGTCGTCTACTGGGAGCCTTAACCCCTCAAAGGGGGTGGGAGTCCTCATCTCGAAGCAGGCTTCCCGCTTAGATGCTTTCAGCGGTTATCCTTTCCGAACGTAGCCAACCAGCCATGCCCTTGGCAGAACAACTGGCACACCAGAGGTTCGTCCGTCCCGGTCCTCTCGTACTAGGGACAGCCCTTCTCAAGACTCCTGCGCGCGCAGCGGATAGGGACCGAACTGTCTCACGACGTTCTAAACCCAGCTCGCGTACCGCTTTAATGGGCGAACAGCCCAACCCTTGGGACCGACTCCAGCCCCAGGATGCGACGAGCCGACATCGAGGTGCCAAACCATCCCGTCGATATGGACTCTTGGGGAAGATCAGCCTGTTATCCCCGGGGTACCTTTTATCCGTTGAGCGACGGCGCTTCCACAAGCCACCGCCGGATCACTAGTCCCGACTTTCGTCCCTGCTCGACCCGTCGGTCTCACAGTCAAGCTCCCTTGTGCACTTACACTCAACACCTGATTACCAACCAGGCTGAGGGAACCTTTGGGCGCCTCCGTTACTCTTTAGGAGGCAACCGCCCCAGTTAAACTACCCATCAGACACTGTCCCTGATCCGGATCACGGACCCAGGTTAGACATCCAGCACGACCAGAGTGGTATTTCAACGACGACTCCACCTGAACTGGCGTCCAAGCTTCAAAGTCTCCCACCTATCCTACACAAGCCGAACCGAACACCAATATCAAACTATAGTAAAGGTCCCGGGGTCTTTCCGTCCTGCTGCGCGAAACGAGCATCTTTACTCGTAGTGCAATTTCACCGGGCCTATGGTTGAGACAGTCGAGAAGTCGTTACGCCATTCGTGCAGGTCGGAACTTACCCGACAAGGAATTTCGCTACCTTAGGATGGTTATAGTTACCACCGCCGTTTACTGGCGCTTAAGTTCTCAGCCTCGCCAACCCGAAAGTCAGCTAACCGGTCCCCTTAACGTTCCAGCACCGGGCAGGCGTCAGTCCGTATACATCGCCTTACGGCTTCGCACGGACCTGTGTTTTTAGTAAACAGTCGCTTCTCGCTGGTCTCTGCGGCCACCCCAAGCTCAGAG
>NZ_JBFBEZ010000110.1:0-1176 GCF_040701725.1 Streptomyces sp. NPDC093109 | reverse complement strand
ACCTAGAATGGCCCCCCTTCTCCCGAAGTTACGGGGGCATTTTGCCGAGTTCCTTAACCATAGTTCACCCGAACGCCTCGGTATTCTCTACCTGACCACCTGAGTCGGTTTAGGGTACGGGCCGCCATGAAACTCGCTAGAGGCTTTTCTCGACAGCATAGGATCATCCACTTCACCACAATCGGCTCGGCATCAGGTCTCAGGCTATGTGCTGTCCGGATTTACCTGGACAACGCCCTACACCCTTACCCCGGGACAACCACCGCCCGGGCTGGACTACCTTCCTGCGTCACCCCATCGCTTACCTACTACCACCTCGGTTCAGCGGCTCCACCACTCCCCTTTGCCCGAAGGCTCCAGGACGGCTTCACGGCCTTAGCATTAATGGATTCGATACTGGGCGTTTCAAAGCGGGTACCGGAATATCAACCGGTTGTCCATCGACTACGCCTGTCGGCCTCGCCTTAGGTCCCGACTTACCCTGGGCAGATCAGCTTGACCCAGGAACCCTTAGTCAATCGGCGCACACGTTTCCCACGTGTGTATCGCTACTCATGCCTGCATTCTCACTCGTGAACCGTCCACAACTAGCTTCCGCTGCTGCTTCACCCGGCACACGACGCTCCCCTACCCATCACAGCGGGCGTTGGCCCTCATGCTGCAATGACACGACTTCGGCGGTACGCTTGAGCCCCGCTACATTGTCGGCGCGGAATCACTTGACCAGTGAGCTATTACGCACTCTTTCAAGGATGGCTGCTTCTAAGCCAACCTCCTGGTTGTCTCTGCGACTCCACATCCTTTCCCACTTAGCGTACGCTTAGGGGCCTTAGTCGATGCTCTGGGCTGTTTCCCTCTCGACCATGGAGCTTATCCCCCACAGTCTCACTGCCGCGCTCTCACTTACCGGCATTCGGAGTTTGGCTAAGGTCAGTAACCCGGTAGGGCCCATCGCCTATCCAGTGCTCTACCTCCGGCAAGAAACACACGACGCTGCACCTAAATGCATTTCGGGGAGAACCAGCTATCACGGAGTTTGATTGGCCTTTCACCCCTAACCACAGGTCATCCCCCAGGTTTTCAACCCTGGTGGGTTCGGTCCTCCACGAAGTCTTACCTCCGCTTCAACCTGCCCATGGCTAGATCACTCCGCTTCGGGTCTTGAGCGCGCTACTA
>NZ_JBFBEZ010000109.1:0-2524 GCF_040701725.1 Streptomyces sp. NPDC093109 | reverse complement strand
CGCGGCTGACGGTGCCCCGTGCCCGGGTGCCGGTATCGGCCCAGGTTTCGGTGACGGTGCCGTCGGGGTGATGGCTGCGCAGGGCCGGCGTACTGCCCTTGCCGTCCAGCCATACGTGCCAGAGCACCGGGCCGAACCGCTCGTCCGACGACTCGGTGACCGCCGACCGGCCTTGGACCTCGTGCACCGTCCTGCCGTGCGCACGGGCCCACTCGCCGAGATCCACCTCCGGCCGGGAGCCTGCCGTGCCGGGGGTATGGCACGGCAGCAGATACAGCTCCCAATAATCCCAGGCCGCCATGCTCGCGGCCGTTTCCCGGCCCTCAGCCTCACTCAGGCCGCCGGCACGGCCATGTCTGGCGAAGAAGAACCGCTCCCCCGGCCGCCCACCGGGCACCAGCAGCACCTCACCGACCGGTCGGCCCTGCTCGTCCTCACCCCACACCACCATGTGCGTGAGCTCCGGCAACCGCTCATACGGCCGCTTACGAGACTTCCAATCGGGGGTGTTGAAGTACGCAACTGTGTGCGGACGCCCCTTCTCGCCCAGGGCACGCCGCGTGACCTCCGTGTCCCAACCGGACCGCGGCCTCGGCACGTTCCACAAACCAGCAGCCGTCGAGGCGACCGGCACCGGCCGGGCACCGGGCAGGACGTGCGACAGTGCCTGGAGGACCTGGTCGTTGCGCCAGTCGTGAGCCTGTGCGGCCAGGCCACGGAAGTACTCGTGCAACCGGGTGCCCTCACGCAGGGAATCCCGGACCGCATCCGCGATAACACTGACTTGGCCGGGAACCGGAGCGGTGGAAAGGTGCCCCGTCGCCTTCCGCACATCCGCCAGCAATTCCTCCCGGCGCTCACGCACCAGGCCCTGCAGACGCCCACGCTGCTCCGCGGAGATCACCATCTCCGGCGGACCGAGCCGGTACTTCCACGGCTGCATGGCGTCGTAAGCCAACAACGCCTGCGCCTCGGGACCATCGCCCAGCACATCCGAGATCTCGCCCGGATCCTCAAGAGCATCCGTCAGACGCTGGAACTCATCCGCCGTCAGCAGCAACCCGTCATCCGCTGGAGGCAGGGCACGCAGCACCTCCAACGCCGTCCACGTCTGCTGAGCCTCCTCCCACGCCCCCACCGACTCCAGACCCTGAGCCCACCGACTCGGCTGGACAATCGCCTCGGTGACCCTCTCCAAACCATCCGCGACGTCCGGATCATGCCGGTCGTACGGCGTGTGGTGCGTCAGCGCGGAGAAGAACGGCCGGCCCAGCAACTGCACGAGGTTGGCCGTATTCGCCCCCTCCAGAACCGCCGGCAACGACCCCCACTGATACACCTGCCGGAACACATCCTGCGGCAGCCGACCCCCGTCGAGAATCATCACCTGACCGGGGCCCATCCCCGCGATCCGCCCGCCCAGGTCCGCGGCACCCAGATCCGCGTGCACCAGCCAATCAGCAGCGAACCTCGGCGCGAAATCCACCGAGAAGCCGCCGATACCCAGCACAACCGCAGGCTTGCCGATCCTCGCCTGACGCACCCCCGCGGCCAACGCGTTCACCGCCGACGCCCGACCCGGAACCGCCACATTGTGCAGCCCGTACACCGGCATCACATCCACCCGGCCGCTCTCCACAGCCCGCGCGAGTACCTGCAACCCCGCCCCACGGCTGCCCGGAACCTGGCCCAGCACCTGCCGCAGCTCCGCACCCGTCAACCGGGGCACATCGAACCGGAACAACGCACTGTCCGCGATCGGCTCGAACCCCGAATCCGCCGGAACGTCCCGCGCTTCCAGCACCCCCACCCGCACCGGAGCCCCCGGCCCCGCACGCGAGAGCAACATGCGGTGGGAATCACCCCACGCATACGGCTTCAGCACCACCGCGCGATCAGTCCCGGCGAAATCCAGAAACGCCTCAGCCGTCGACGCATCCGCGTCCAGCTTGTCACTGGCCGCCACAAGAACCAGCGAGTCACCCGCCAGACCACGGCCGCCTCTCACCCGCACGTCCGAAACCGGCCGTTCGACGTCAAACTCACCCTCCACCCACTGAATACGCCGGCCCAACGCATCGGACACCAGGTTCGCAAGCCGCTCGCGCACCTGAACAGGGGCCACCACCGTGAAATCACCGCGATAACCAAGCCCCGTCAACGAATCCATCAACATCGTCGCCGCAGCCTGATGCCCGAAGTTGGCGGCATCATCCACCACCACCGCCATACCAGGCACATCACCCAAGAACCCGGCAACCCGCTCCCGCAATTCCACCTCCCCCCGGGAAGCGTTCCACTGCTCGGGAGAGGGGAAAGAGGCCAGGTTGGAACCGGTGCCCGGCCGCAGGGTCAGCCCGGACATCGCCGCGGTGATGCCGGAGGAGCCGGTGGGGGCCATGGGTTCACGGAGAGTGACGTCCAGGCCGGCGTCGGCAAGGTGCCGTGTCGCCACAGCCACCTGCCGCTCAGCCTCGTCGAGGCGGGCCTGCGCGGACCGCAACCGGGAGACTCGGGACGACTC
>NZ_JBFBEZ010000108.1:0-2636 GCF_040701725.1 Streptomyces sp. NPDC093109 | reverse complement strand
TCCGAACCCTGCGGCAGCTTGTGCAAGATCGGCGGCTTCTTCAAGAAGTACAAGACGGAGATCATCACCATCACGGTCGAGGTCACCGTCGGCGTGGCCTGCGGTGCCGTGGCGGTCGGAGCCGGAGCGGTCACCGGAGGAGTCGGCGCAGTCGCCGTCGGAGCGAGTTGCGGCGCCATAGCCGGCGCGGCGGGAGCGGCCGTCGGCAACGCCATGAACTCCGACGCCGACCACAGCATCGCCGGATACGGCACCGCCATCGGCAAGGGCGCCCTCATCGGCGGCATCAGCGGCGCAGCAGGCGGAGCACTCGGCAACGTCGCCGCCAAGGGAATCAAAGCCGTCGGCTCAAAGCTCATCAGCAGAACGGGCAAAACGGGCGGAGCAGGTGGAGCCAAGGTCGGCGGCGGCACGGCGGGCGCCAAGGCGGCGGCAGCAAAGCCGGTCAAGCCCGAATGCTTCCTCGCCGGCACCCCCGTCCTCCTCGCCGACGGCACCACCAAAAACATCGAGGACATCAAGGTCGGCGACCAGGTCCTCGCCACCAACCCCGCAACCGGCGAAACCAGCACCCAGCCCGTCACCGAACTCCTCCCCAGCGAGGGCGACAAAGAGCTCAACAAGCTCACCATCGCCACCCCCGACGGCAACAAGAACATCACCGCCACCGCCGAACACCCCTTCTGGGCCCCCGAAGAAAACGCCTGGATCAACGCCGCCGACCTCAAACCCGGCACCACCCTCCACACCCCCAACGGCACCACCGCACGCATCATCCACAACCAGCCCTACACAGACCACGCCCGCACCTACAACTTCAGCGTCGCCAAACTCCACACGTACTATGTACTCGCCGGCCAGACGCCGGTCTTGGTTCATAACACGTGCGGCGACACCCCCACTCATGTGACAGGAAAGGGTGATGACCCACTAGTTCCGGAACTTATCGAGGACATCAATGCTCGTTATTCAGGTCATGTGCGAGCTGAAGGTGTCACGATAAACGGGCCGGATGGTAGTTCGCTCACAGATTTTGACATCGTGACCCGAAATGCGGTTGTGCAGGTGAAGAGTGGTTCAGGGAAGGGCGCCCTTGAGCAGGCGCTAAATACGCAAAGCCTGACGGACTATCCTGTCATTGTTTACCTTCCGCAAGGGCGTGGCAGTGTGATTAAGAGCCTGGAGAAGGCCGGTATCATGGTGACGCGGGACAAGGGTCTTCTGCTCGACGTTCTCGCTCCGTAGTGGCCGAGGTTCTCCGTTCAGTTGTCATTATTGACGCGAAGGAGTCTAGGTGCGTCCAACTATCGTGCTTCTGAGTCCAGCAAGTGATTATCGGGAGCTCTCCAATCGGTTGCGTGCATCCGGTCTCTACAATGAAGGGGATATCTTTGATTTCTTGGACCGGGGGCCGTGTCGCTTCAGTGTCGATTTCTCCGGGGACGTCATTGGCGAGTTTGATGACGGTGAAATCGATAAGATCTTCGAGAAGCTTGGTGAGTTCAATGCAATCCTCATTGAATATCCTGGCGTTGCGTGTGTGCGAGATCTCTTGATGGAGGTAATTCCCGGAGTTCGAGGAATTTTGGATACGAACCACGGTGAATTCTTGGGTTATGATGAAGTGTTGGAGCGGTTTGGGAGAGATCGGGATTGGGATTGGCGAGTCGGCGTTAGTTGAATGATTTCGTGGAGCGATTTCGCTCTGGCGTCCCTGCAGTAAACCGCGGGTGAGGGGCAATAGGTTTCGTTGCGGTGCGACTGGACATTCCGGTGCGCTTCACTGTGTTTGTGCTGAGTGGCGATGTGGAGTCCGCTGAGCGGGTGTGGGTATGTGTTCGCGCGGCCGAATCGGCGCCTGCGGTCTCATGGCTCGGATGTTGGAGTAGAGAGCCAGAGGTGGCTCATGGGGATGATTAGCTTGATGGGCGGGTTGTCCCTTGCGCGAATGATGCCAATTCTTGAAGTTTCGGGAGCCTCTTTCTTGAGGGAGATTGACAGCATCGTTGCCGCGTGCGGGGCGTCAGAGAGAATCTCGCAGGCGCAGGCGGTTGATGTATTGCGGGGAATGCGAAGTATTATTGGACCGCTGGAGGATTCATTCACGCCAGATTATTTTCAGGCGACTGCAGCCGGCGTGGCGATAATTGTAGCCACAGAAGGGGAAGCTGCGGGAGTCGGGGAGTTTAGGATGAGGTCAAGCATTGGGAATTTCTGGGATTCCTGTGATGACCTACTTCATTCCGATGGCGGGTACTCCAGAATGGAATTCCAGGGGATTAAGTCAACCTTGAGAGGTGTTGAGGACATTTGGCAAGATGGAGATAGTCGCATTATTTCCGCTTCCGCAAATGATCCGATACCTGCCTTTGTGGAGCGGCTTTCTTTGATTCGCGCCAACTATCCTAGGCGGCGGAGGATTGCGCGTGTGTTTGCTGAATGTGCCGGATGGGATATTCCGGTAGTGAAGTGAACGCAATTTTAATCTGTATAGTCCTGGCGCAATGAAGCTGGAAGTAATCAACTCGTCACGGCGCGTGCCTTAGAGGGTGTCTCACGTGGCTTGAGGGTTCGTACGGCATGATGTCTGTCGTGGGTGCTGATCTGTCGAAGCGTCTGGTTCCTGATGAACTCTG
>NZ_JBFBEZ010000107.1:0-2641 GCF_040701725.1 Streptomyces sp. NPDC093109 | reverse complement strand
ACACCCACACCCACCACACACCCACCTGGCACACCACACCCACCACACCCCACCCCCCCCTCCCCACCTACCCCTTCCAACACCACCACTACTGGCCGGAGCCCGCGACCCAGGACTCCGCCACCGTCGCCGACCCATACGAGTCGAGGTTCTGGGAGGCCGTGGACCGGGCGGACGTGGAGGCGCTCACCAGCACGCTCGACGTCACCGGCGAACGGGACCGCGAGGTAGTCGCATCCGCCCTGCCAGCCCTGACCGAGTGGCGGCGGCGCACGCGGCACGAGCACGTCGTGGAGTCGTGGCGGTACCGCGTCGTCTGGCGGCGGCTGGGGGTCGTCACCTCGGACCGGTTCTCCGGCAAGTGGCTCGCGGTCGTTCCCGCCGGCTTCGCCGAGGACGCCCGGGTGACCAGGCCCCTGGACGGCCTGCGGGGCTACGGCGCGGACTGTGTGGTGCTGGAGACCGCGGACGACGACCGGACGGCGGTGACCGACCGGCTGGCGGCCGAGGGAGTGGCGTCCGCCGGGTACAGCGGTGTCCTGTCGTTCCTCTCCCTGGACGAGCGGCCGCACACCGGCTTCCCGGCCGTGCCCAATGGCCTGATGCTGCTGGCCGCTCTGGTACCGGCGCTGGCGGACCTCGGTGTCACCGCGCCGCTGTGGGCCGTGACGATGGGCGGGGCAGAGGCGGAGGACGGTCCGTGGGTCGGCCCCTCGGACGCGCTCACCTGGGGGTTCGGTCTGGTGGCCGGGCTGGAGTACCCGCGGCTGTGGGGCGGTTCGGTGGATCTGCCGGCCGAGCCGGACGAGCGGGTGCTTCGGTACCTGGCCAGTGTGCTGCGCGGTCAGGGAGACGAGGACCAGGTCGCGATCCGTCCCTCCGGTGTGTTCGGGCGGCGGCTGGTGCGGGCGGCGTCGGACGGGTCCGCCGGACGGCGGACCTGGACGCCGCGCGGAACGGTACTGATCACCGGCGGTACCGGCGGTGTCGGCGGGCAGATCGCCCGCCGGCTGGCCGCCACCGGCGCGGAGCACCTGCTGCTGGTGAGCCGTGGCGGCGCGGAAGCCAAGGACGTGCGGGAGCAGGTGGCCGCACTGGAAGAGTCGGGTGCCGCCGTTACGGTGGCCGCGTGCGACGTGGCCGACCGGGACGCGCTGGCCGCCGTGATCGAGGCCGTACCGGACGACCGGCCGCTGACCGCCGTCATCCACGCGGCGGGCGCGGGCCAGCAGAGCTCGATCGCCGAGACCTCGCCGGAGGAGTTCTCCCGCATCATCGCGGGCAAGGTGCTCGGCGCCCGGAACTTGGACGACGTACTCGGCGACCGGCCGCTCGACGCCTTCGTGCTGATCTCGTCCAACGCCGGGGTCTGGGGCGGTGGCGGCCAGGGCGCCTACGCCGCTGCGAACGCCTTCCTCGACGCGGTGGCCCGGCAGCGGCGTGCCCGTGGCCGCACGGCGACCTCGATCGCCTGGGGCTCCTGGGCAGGAGCGGGACTCGGCGCGGTGGACGGTGCCGCCGAGCGGCTCGCCCGGCTGGGTGTGGTTGCCATGGACCCGGAGCCGGCCCTGCGGGCGCTGGTGCACGCGGTGCAACTCGACGAGACGACCGTGTCGGTCGCGGACATCGACTGGTCCCGGTTCGCCCCCGGCTTCACCGCCGCCCGGCCCAGCCTGTTGCTGAGCGAACTGCCCGAGGTGGGCGCGGCGTTGCGGGAGCTGGACGGCGTGGCGGGCGGCGACCGGTCCGGTTCGGACCTGGCCGGCCGGCTGGCCACGCTGTCCGAGGGGGACCGCGAGGCTGCGGTGCTCGACGCGGTGCGGACCCACGCGGCGGCCGTGCTGGGGCACCGTGACACCACGAACGTGGCCGCGGAGACCGCGTTCACGGACCAGGGCTTCGACTCCATGACGTCGGTGCAGTTGCGCAACGCCCTGGTGAAGGACTTCGGGCTACGGCTGCCGACCACCCTGCTCTTCGACCACCCGACCCCGCGGGCGCTGGCTCGGTTCGTGCTGGACGAGCTGTCCGGCGACGCGGAGGAAACCACTGCCACGGCGGTGGAGGGCCGCGGTCCGGCCGAGGACGACCCGATCGTGATCGTCTCCATGGCGTGCCGGCTACCGGGCGGCATCGCCTCCCCCGAGGACCTGTGGGAGCTGCTGGCCTCGGGCGGGGAGGCGCTGTCCGACTTCCCGACGGACCGCGGCTGGGACATCGACGCCATCTACGACCCCGAGCCCGGGGTGCCCGGCAAGACGTACACCCGCAGGGGTGGTTTCCTCGACGGTGCGGGGGACTTCGACGCCTCGTTCTTCAAGATCTCCCCGCGTGAGGCGCTGGCGATGGACCCCCAGCACCGAGTCTTCCTGGAAAGTTCCTGGGAGGTCTTCGAGCGGGCCGGTGTCGATGTCACCGCGCTGCGCGGCAGCCGGACGGGGGTGTTCGCCGGCGGGTTCCACACGGGATACACCATCGGCGTGGACCTGATCGGGCAGGGCGTGGACGGTTACACGTCGCACAACAACCTGCCGAGCGTGCTGTCCGGCCGGGTGGCCTACACGTTCGGGTTCGAGGGTCCGGCGGTGACGGTGGACACGGCGTGCTCGTCGTCGCTGGTGGCACTGCACCTGGCCGCCCA
>NZ_JBFBEZ010000106.1:0-2883 GCF_040701725.1 Streptomyces sp. NPDC093109 | reverse complement strand
GCGGCCAGGACCGCCTCGATCCCCTTCGGACTCCCCATGCCATGGCAACGAGCCTCGGAGCCGAAAGCGACGGCTTGTTTCCCGGCAGGCCCTAACCAGCGACATGTTGGCAGAACAAGGTGTTGATGGACGAGAACGTCCGCTCCACCACCCCCTTGTCGGTCGGGGTCGCGGGCCGGGAAGGCTGGACGGAGATACCCAGGGACCGGCAGGCCGAGAGAAAGGTGTCGGACACGAACACTTTGCCGTGGTCGATGCCGATCATCTCTGGAACGATGACGGGCTTTGCGGCCGCCTGCTCCAGCCGGGCGTCGATGTCTAACAGCCGGGCGTGAGGGATGAGCGTCGCCGACATAGTCAGGGCATCCGCCCAACCCGGCCGCATCGGCTCCGGGACCAGCATCTTCGCCAGCAGCAAGGAGGCGTCCACGGCCTTCGTGCCAGCAGGCCGTAGCACCGCGGCGCAGATCGTTCTCGTCGCCACGTCGACGCCGATCGTCAGCTCGGCCCGGCCCGTCACCCCGTCGTCCAGGACGACCATCACGTCCAACGGCGTCGTGTCTATCTGCACCATCTCGCCCGGCCGACAGGCCGAGGACGGCGTGAACACCCCCTGCGGACGACGAGCCTGCGACCTGCGGGAAGTCGCCTCGCCAAAGGCATGAGTGCCCGCGCTCACCGCCTCGACCAGCCGGTAGAACGCCGATCTCGACGGCATCGGCACCGCCCCCGGCCCGTGCCGCTCGGCCAGCAGAGTCTCTACCCGGCGCCGCAGCCGACCCCGTGTGCCCGTGGACTCATCCACCTGCGCGGTCAGCACCGCCGCGACCGCCGCGACCACCCGTTCATCTGCCCGCCCGGTCGGAGACGACAACCGGGTCTTGCGGTGATCCACGAGCCCCCAGAGCCCTTGCTCGCGGTACCGCTTGCGCATCCGACGGACCGTGACCGCACTCACCTTCCAACCGAGCGCGCTCAACTCGGCCGCCTTCGCCGCCTCACGCTCGTGAAGCGTCCGCACGGCCGGGTCATACGCAGGGCGCGGGGCAGTATCCGCACTGGCATCCACCGGCCGGCCGAACTCCACCTCCGTCACATGCCGTTCCCAGGCCGCAGCCCTCTCCGCCTCCTGCTTCGGCACCACGTCCAAGAGCGCGAACGGAGGCATCCGGGGCGGTCCCTCGCCCTGGTCGACGAGCTCGAATCCGTCGGCCGCCAGCAGATGCGACAGCAGGACCAGGCTCGTCGTGCCCGCCTCATCGACCAACCGCACCGTCGTCCCCGACAGGCCCACCACCGTGTGCAGCCGGTCATCCAGCCGCAGCCGGTCCCCGACCCGCAGGGCAGAACGCAGCACCGAACGCCCGGTCACCGCCCCTCCACCCGCGACACCAGCGTCGTATCTGTCATCGGCCTCGATAGATCCGCGCCCAGCCGACCTTGCCAGAGCAGATGGAAAACCACTGGCAGCACCGCGATCGGATCACCCATCAGCGCTGCCTGCCCCACCAGCGGCGACGGCACCGAGAACAGCGCCAGCAGCCGTTCGACCACGCCTTCCGCAACGCCGTGACGAGGATGCCGGTAGCCCGCCAGCCAGCGGACGTTCCCCATCCGGACCGCGTCCACTGCGCCGACCACCCGGTAACCCCACCCGGCACTTACGCAGGCCGTCCGCGTGGCCTCGAACTTCGCCGCCGACCGCGCGTCGATCCGGTCCAGCGGCCGGCAGTCCACCACCAGCCCCCGCCCGTCCTTGAACCGCGCAAAGTAGTCCGGGGCATGCGAGACCCGCTTGCCCCGCCCGTCCTCCCAGAACAGCCAAAACGGCTGCGACAGCAGTCCGGTGACCTCCGGCGTGAAGTCCAGCGGCATCACATGATCCCGCTCCAGCCAGGACTCGAACCCCACATGCCCACCGGTCGTCGCCGACCAGTACAGCCCAGGAAAATGCCGCTGCCCCCGGTAGGACGGGAACCCCCGCACCGGTCTGCCTTCCTCGAACGCCACTGAGACGGCCTCGGACAGAAGCCGCCGGTGCTCGCCCGCGGCATCCCGCCAGCCCACCTCGAAGCCGTCCACCTTCGACGGCGCCGACCCCTCCAGCTCACGCAGCCCCATGTATGCCACTGTGCAGTTCCGACGGGACCGAGCAGGAAGAACGGGACACGAACCCCTCATGTGAGTGACTGGCGCCCACCGGCCAGAGCACCGATACTCCGTTGCTTGATCAAAAACCGGTTCGACAGCATGGCGCCATGCAACGACATGAGCACGCCGGACCCGCAGCACTGCGCGCCATGCAGAGCCTGGCCACCCGCACCTTTCCGACCACCGGCTACCACCACATCGGCGACCTCACATGGAACTGGTGCCTGGCCCTCGACCGCGCTGACCAGTGCCCGACAGCCGTCTGGACCCAGGACGAACAGACGCTGGCCTGGGGTTGGTTAGAACTGCCCGACACCTTGATGCTCCTGGTCGACCCGGAGCACCCGGAACTGGCTCACGACGTCCTCGCCTGGGCCGAGCACAAGGCGTCAGGCCCACTGAGCATCGACGTCGCCGAGACCGAAACACACCTGATCAAGGCGCTGGAGCAGCGCGGGTACACCCGGACCACCGACGGACCGTTCATGGCGTGCCTTGGCCGCCCCCTCGCCGACCTGCCGGGCATCCCGCGCCTGCCGGACGGCTACTCGATCCGCCCCCAGCGCGACCATGCCGACGTGGCAGGCCGGGCGGCAGCACACCGCGCCGCCTTCGGATCGACCCGAATCACCACCGGACGACACGCCCGCATGAGGGACACCTGGCCCTACCGGCCCGAACACGACCTCATCGTGACCTCGCCCACCGGGGAAGTCGTCGCCTACTGCCAAG
>NZ_JBFBEZ010000105.1:0-3091 GCF_040701725.1 Streptomyces sp. NPDC093109 | reverse complement strand
ACCGAATACGGCTCACCAACCGGGTCGCCAGCAGCGAATGACCACCCAGCTCAAAGAAGTTGTCCTCCACACCGACCCTGGACACACCCAGAACCGCCGCGAACACAGTGCACAGGATCTCCTCCTGTACCGTCGACGCCCCCCGCCCGCTCTCGACCGCCCGGTAGTCCGGAGCAGGCAGCGCCTTACGGTCCAGCTTGCCGTTCACCGTCAGCGGCAGCGCATCCAGCACCACCAGCGCGGACGGCACCATGTACTCCGGCAACACGCCCTGCAAATACCTGCGTACCACGGCGATGTCCACACTCTCCGGACTGCCCGCCGGGACGAGGTAGCCGACCAGACGCTTGTCCCCGGGACGGTCCTCACGCACCACCACCGCAGACTGGGCCACATTCGGCAGGCCAGTCAGTACGGCCTCGACCTCACCCAGCTCGATACGGAAACCCCGGACCTTCACCTGGTCATCCGTACGCCCCAGATACTCCAACTGCCCATCGGCACCCCACCGGGCCAGGTCACCCGTGCGGTACATCCGCTCACCCACGGCAAACGGACTGGCCACAAACCGCTGCGCGGTCAACCCCGGCCGCTCGAAATAACCACGCGCCAACTGCACACCCGCCAAATACAGCTCACCCGCGACCCCGGGCGGCACCGGACACAACGCCGCATCCAGCACATAGACCCGGGTGTTCCACACCGGGCGCCCGACGGGGACGCCACCCGGCGTATCCGGGTCCCCGGGACGGACGACGAACGTGACACACCCGACGGCCGCCTCGGTCGGACCGTACTCATTCGTGATCAGGACATCGTGGTGCGCGGACCGCCACCGTGTGAGCTGCTCGCCCGCGAGGCTCTCGCCGCCGACGACGAGGTCTCCCTGTCCGAAGGATCCGGCGGGCCCTTCGGACAGCAGCCCCAGGTGACTTGGCGTCACCTTCAGGAAGGTGGGCGCCAGTTCGGCGGAGAGTCCGTGCCGGATGTCCGCGATGTGCAGGGCACCGCCCGAGATCAGCGTGCCGTACAACGGGGTTACGGTCAGGTCGAACGCGGCCGACGAGTGCAGCACGGTCCGACCGCTCAGCCCTGGGTACGCGCCGCGTGCCCAGGTGAGGTAGTGCGAGACTGCCGCGTGGCTCACCACGACGCCCTTGGGGCGTCCCGTGGAGCCGGAGGTGTAGATCACGTAGACGGGGTGGGCGGGCAGGAGCGTCGCTCCTCGCTCGTGGTCCGTGAGGTTCTCCTCGACCATGGTGGACAGGGCCGCCATGGTGTCCGGGGCATCCGTCACGACGCATCTCACACCGTCATCCACCGTGCCTGTCACGGCCTGGTCTGTCACCAGCAGGGTGGCCCGGGCGTCGTTGAGTGTGTAGGTGATGCGGTCGGCGGGGTATTCCGGGTCGATCGGAACGTACGCGGCTCCGGTCTTGACCACGGCCAGGAGGGCCACGACGAGGTCGGTGGAGCGGTCCATCATCACCGCCACACGTCCTTCCGGCCGGGCTCCTCCGCCCACGAGGAGGCGGGCCAGCCGGTTGGCCCGCGCGTTCAGCTCCGCGTAGGTCACCTCGGTGCTGTCGAAGACCACCGCGGTGGCGTCGGGGGTGCGGGTGACCTGGGCTTCGAACAGGTCGGCCAGCGTGGCCGGCGGAACCTCGTGGCTGGTGTCGTTCCACCCGGACAGGATCCGCTCCCGTTCCGCGGCGCCCAGGACATCGACTCGGCTGACCGGCACCGACGGTTCCGCGGTCACTGTCTCCAGGACCATGCGGAAGCGCCGTGCGATCGCTTCGGCGCTCGCGGCGTCGAACAGGTCGGTGGCGTAGGTGATCAGTCCGGTCAGGCCCGCCGGGGTGCCGTCATCGGTGATCTGTTCGGCGATCTGGAAGTCCAGGTCGAACTTGGCGGGAAGGGCTGCCAGAGGCAGCACGTCGATGTCCAGCCCTGGGAGGTCGAGACGTGCTTCGGCGGTGTTCTGCAGAGTGAGCATGACCTGGAAGAGCGGGTGGCGGGCCATCGACCGGGCCGGGGCCAGATCCTCCACCAGCCGCTCGAACGGCACATCCTGGTGTGTGTAGGCGCCGAGATCCGCTTCCCTTGTTCTGGCCAGCAGTTGTTCGAAGGTCGGATCGCCGGACAGGTCCGAGCGCAGGACGAGGGTGTTGACGAACAGTCCCACCAGATCGTCCAGCGCCTCGTCGGTACGGCCGGCGATCGGGGTGCCGACCGGAATGTCGTCTCCGGCCCCCAGCCGGTGCAGCAGGACCGCCAAGGCCGCCTGTACCACCATGAACACCGTCACGCCCTGCACACAGGCCAGTTCCACCAACTCCTGGTGCAGCCGCGCGTCCATGGCCAGTTCGACACTGCCACCCCGATGGGAGACGACCGGGGGCCGCGACCGGTCGAACGGCAGCGCCAGCTCCTCCGGCAGACCGGCCAACGCTTGACGCCAGTAAGCCAGTTGCCCGGCCAGAAGGCTGTCGGGGTCGGTCTCCTCACCCAGCAGCTCACGCTGCCACAGACTGTAGTCGGCATACTGCACCGGCAACGGTGACCGCTCCAGGGCCCGGCCGGTGGACCGGGCCGTGTACGCGGCCGACAGATCCCGCGTCAACGGAGCCAGGGACCACCCGTCACCCGCGATGTGATGCACCACGATCATCAGGACATGACTGTCAGGACCGGCTTCGAACAGCCAGGCCCGCAGCGGAACTTCCTCGGCCAAGTCGAAGTGGTGACCCGCGATCCCGGACAGTGCGGCCTCCAGGTCAGCCGCCCGCTCGACCACGAAGGGGACCGGAATGTCCACCACCGACAGGATCCGCTGGCACGGCTGCCCCTCCACCGTCGAGAACACGGTCCGCAGCACCTCGTGCCGGCCGATCACATCGCGCAGGGCACCCTTCAGCGCATCGATGTCCAGCGCCCCGGTCAGTCGCAGGGCGAGAGGCATGTTGTAAGTCGCAGACGGGCCTTCCAACTCGCCCAGAAACCACAACCGCTGCTGCGCGAACGACAACGGCACCGGCGCCGACTCCGCCCGCTCCACCCCTACCAGCGGCTGCCGCCTCCCACCGGA
>NZ_JBFBEZ010000104.1:0-3172 GCF_040701725.1 Streptomyces sp. NPDC093109 | reverse complement strand
CAGTACGCCGGCCCTGCGCAGCCATCACCCCGACGGCACCGTCACCGAAACCTGGGCCGATACCGGCACCCGGGCACGGGGCACCGTCAGCCGCGAGATACGTGTCGAGTCGCGGAACGTCCCCGACCCCACACCTCGGCCCAGTACTTCGCGGCGGCCCGCGTTCGATCCGGATACCATGCCGGCGGACGCGGACTGGAACGCGCCGGCGCGGACCAAGGCCATCGAGCCGCGGTTCCCACAGCTCTACGCTCCCGACCCCTCCGGGGGACACAACCGGTACGAAGAGCTGAGCCGGGAGTACGAAACGGCGCTCAGGAAGGTGCTCTCCGCCCACCAGCGAATCAACGAGGAAGTGATCAACACTCTCGACGCGCTGTTCGAGTACTACGAACAGCACTTCCAGGCCAACGCGTTCAAGCTGTTCGCGAGCAGTCGGAGTCCGCTGTCCGCGGCGGAACAGTTCCGCCGTCTGACGGACCGTAATTCCGATGCCACCCTGGACGAGCGGATCGAGGCCTTCGCGGACGCCGTGTTCGCCAACCCCGACTACCCGGAGGCGCTGGACAAGCTGTGGGCCAGGAAGCCGGAGCTGAAACCGGACGGGCTGTCCGGCGTGCCCGAGGCCGCGATCCCGTACTCCGCCGAGACCCGGCAGCAGGCACAGGAGTACGGCTACCGCTTCGCCGAGGCCCCGGCCGAGACGGTGACCCACCTGATGCGCGTGCGGCGCGTGCTGAGGGTGCCCGGTGGCCACTCGATGTTCTTCCGCGACGCCCTGATCGGGTGGGGTCTCAAGAGCCACTCGCTGGCCGAGGTGCTGGCGGCGACGCAGAAGGCCGGCATCCGGGGTGGGGCGGAGCCTTCCCGGCCGGTCGACGCGGCGCGGCTGTACGCCTGGAGCGACGCCCAGCTCGACCCCCGCCGGGCTGTCCACGCCGCGATCCCCGGGGCGCTCCGGCAGTCGTACGGACCCGGCAGTTCCGTCTGGGATTCGCTGCGGCAGCCGCATGAGCGGTGGTTCCAGGAGGCGTTGCAATCCTTCGACGCCTTCACCCGTGAGAATCTCGATCGCATCGCCACCATGGCCGGTCTGGAGGGTGCGCCCGCTCCGGCGGTGCCGGCCGGCACCTCGACCCCGCGGCGCCGACGGGCCCTGATGGAGCTGTGGGAGCGCCAAGGGGTGACAACCGGCGTGAAGAACCTCCAGGCCGGTCACCTGCTCGGTCTGTATCTGGCCCTGGGCCCCGACCGACACCTGCTCCCGGTGCGTCCGGCGCACAGTGCTGTCTTCTCACAGGGTGAGACCTCGCCCCCGCTGCCGGATCCGACGGCACGTCGCCTGGTCCTCCGGGCCTGGGAGGGGAAGGACGATTACCCGGCGCTGTTCGTCGCCGACACGTCGTTCAGCAAGCAACTGGCCCGGGCCGAGCGGGCCAGGAACGACGGCCCGAGCGAGAAGGAACTGCGGGTACTGCGCGACCAGCTGATCAAGCTGGCCGTCGAGAGGACCGAGCTACTCGCCCCGGTCCTCAGCGGGTACGAGGAGCTGGCGTCCGAGGCGGCCGAACGGCTCATACCGGCCCATCGGCGGGCGTGGTTCGGCGAATGGGCTGCCGGGCCGGTGGACGGCCCTCACACCTTCGGGAACGACGAGGGAGTCATCCGCAGGGGGCCGCGGCACATCGTGTCGGTCGACAGGCGGTCGCTGCTCGACGGCCTGGTCGCTTCCGATGACGACCGCGAGGGCGGCCACCTGGTCCTGTACGAGGTGCTGAAGTCCACCGCCCGCGAGGTCGCCCCCTTCCTCCCCACGGTCGATCACACCGCTCGGGGTACGGCCCTGTACCCCGGGAAAATGGTGTTCCGGTACCAGGGCTACCGCATCGAGCGCGACGAGCGGCACCAGCTGAGCTACGTCGTTGTCACTCTGAAGGAGGCCCCCAAGCCGCTGTCGCCCGACATGTGGGACCGGGAGTTCCAGAGCCAAACGATGCGTGGGCGGAACGGCACACAGATCGGCAGCGCCCTCATGGGCTCCAACGACTGGGTCACCCGCAAGGGCGGCGTGATCAGGCGCACAGAGGCCGGCTCCTACCGCACATACGACGACAGCTACATCTTCAGCGATCAGGAGCATCCGGTCCCCTGGCAGCCCGGACAGGTGGGCTGGCTGAACGTGCACGGTTCCGGGAAGGACTTCCTCACGCCGTCGCGGTACGGCGCGAAGCGGGTGAGCGGCGCCCAGGTCGGCGCCTACGCGAGGCAGCTGCTGCGCTCCCTCGGGCTGCCGGACATCCCGATCGTGTACGTCGCGTGCTCGACCGCACGGAGCCATGCCGTCGGCACCGTGGCGGCACAGGTCGTGGCCGACTGGAGCAAACAGGTCGGCTTCGCCGGTCCCACGACCATCGCCTACCCGGTGGGCGGTGCGGCCTTGAAGAACAAGAGCGGACAGCCCATCACGCCCGGGTTCATGGCCTTGCAGACCACCGCCGACGACCCGGCGCCCCGGTTCACCCGGTTCGAGCCCCGGCCGTTGACCGACGCGGTGGGCCCCGAGCCGATTGCCCAGCGGGGGGCCTGGGCCGAGGGCCTGTACGCCCTGGAGGAGTGGAGGGAACTGGCCCGGGGCTACGAAGTCGCTCTGGCCAAGAAGCTCGCCGGCGATCCCGAAGCCCTCGATGCAGCGCGGCACGCGGTCGAGGCCGCCGGCGGAACCCGTCCCACGTCAACGGACATCACCGAGGTGATGCTCGATTTCTTCGCGAGGGCGCTTCCCCAGATGCGGTTGCGGGACTTCGACGTGAAGACGGTGCCCCTGAGCACGTACCACGGCGAGTACCGTGCGCGCGGCGTGCGGATCACCAGGGAAGGGCACGCACTGCCCGAGTTGCTGTTCGAGGAGTACGCGGAACTGGCCGCCCCCTCGTACCCGCAGTCGCTGGCCTTCCGCAAGGCCGTGGTGGCGTGGCTGGTCGGCTCGACCATGCCGTACGCGCATTCGCTGCACGAAGTGGTGCGTGCCTCTACGGGCGCCCACGTCGGCTTCGATGACATGGCGGACACCATCGCCCTGGCGGGCGACGCGGCGCACCTGTACATGTGGGCGGACCAGCACCTCGGGCCCGACGGCGGCACGACGCCCGTCGGGCTGGCCCTGCCGATGGAG
>NZ_JBFBEZ010000103.1:0-3239 GCF_040701725.1 Streptomyces sp. NPDC093109 | reverse complement strand
AAGAACCCAGGATCGAACTCCCCCGCCCCATAAAGGAATCCACCCGAGCGGGTGTACGACGTCCCCGCATGGTCCGGGTCCGGGTCGAACAACGCCTCCACGTCCCAGCCACGGTCGACGGGGAAGTCACCGATCGCGTCGGTGCCCTCCGTGACCAGCCGCCACAGATCTTCCGGCGACTCGACCCCGCCGGGGAAGCGGCAGCTCATGCCGATCACCACGATCGGGTCGTCGGCCACGGACGGCAGCGGCCCGGCCGGAGCCGAGGAGGCCGTCCCCGGCTCGGGGAGGGTGCCGAACAGTTCGTCCCGCAGATGGCGTGCCAGCGCCGTGGCCGTCGGGTAGTCGAAGATCAGAGTGGCGGTCAGCCGCAGCCCCGTCACCATACTGAGCCGGTTCCGCAGTTCCACCGCCGTCAACGAGTCGAAGCCCAGGTCCCGGAACGCGGAGGCCGCGTCGACGGCGTCCGCGCCGGTGTGACCGAGTACGAGCGCGATCTGCCCGCGTACGAGATCCAGCAGCGCCTCCTGCCGCCCCTCGGCGGGCAGCCGTGTCAGCCGAGCCACCAGCCCGTCGGCCGTGGCCGTCCCCGCGACCGCCGTACGCCGGGCCGTTGCCGGGATCAACATCCTCAGCAGCGGCGGAACTTCACCCTGCTCACGCAGTACGGGAAGGTCCAGCCGGACCGGCGCCACCACGGCCCGCCCGGCGGTCAGCGCCGCGCCGAAGAGCGCCACACCGTGGCGGACGGAGAGCGGCGGCATCCCTGCGCGGGCCATCCGCCTCATATCGGACTCGGTCACCACGCCGGTCACCACGCCGGTCACGACGCCGGTCGCCCCTCGGGTCCCCGGGCCGGTCCCGTCGGCGTCCCTCGTACCGGCGCCACTGCCGGTGGCCACGTCCGCCGGATCCCACGGCCCCCAGGCCAGCGACACTCCGGGCAGCCCCTCGGCCCGCCGGTGGTGGACAAGCGCGTCCAGGAACGAGTTCGCCACCGCGTAGTTGCCCTGACCGGCGCCGCCGGTCAGCCCCGCCACCGACGAGAACATCACGAAGCCGGACAGGCCGAGATCCCGAGTCAGTTCGTGCAGATGCCAGGCAGCGTCCGCCTTCGGCCGCAGGACCGTCTCCAGGCGGTCGGCGGTGAGCGAACCGATGGTGCCGTCGTCCAGCACCCCCGCCGTATGCACCACTGCCGTCAGCGGATGCCCGGCCGGCACAGCGGCGAGCAGCCGGGCGACCTCGGTCCGGTCGGCGATGTCGCACGCCATGACGGTGATCTCGGCTCCGCTCGCGGTCAGTTCGTCGACCAGCTCGGCCGCGCCGGGCGCCGCAGCACCCCTGCGGCTCACGAGCAGGAGATGCCGCACCCCCTGCTCGGCCACAAGATGCCGGGCCAGTACGGAACCGAGCCCGCCCGTACCTCCGGTGATCAGCACCGTGCCCTCGGCGTCCCACGCGATCCCGCGCTCCCCCGAGCCGGCGGGCACACGGGCCAGGCGTGCGGCACGCAAAGCGCCTTCCCTGACGATCAGTTGCGGCTCGCCCGAGCCGAGAGCCCTCGGCAGTACAGCCATCGACTCCTGACCGGATCCGAGGTCCAGCAGCCCGAACCGGCCCGGATTCTCCGTCACGGCCGAGCGCACGAGCCCCCACACGGAGGCCGCCGCCACATCGATGGCGCCAGAGCCGACCAAGCCTCCGGGCCCGACGGAGCCGACGGGCCCGTCGGCGGCGTCTCCGTCCAGAACCGCGCCACGGGTCACGAACACCAGCCGTGAGTCCGCGAACCGTTCGCTGGCGAGCCACTGCTGAAGGTCCGACAGAACGCGCGTGCTCAGCGCATGAACAGCTTCCGGCATTCGGTCACCGGTCAAAGACGGTTCGGGAGCTGGGGCGATGCCCACGAGTACGGTGCCCGGTACCGCAGTCCCTTCGGCACCCATCAGTGACGCGAGATCCGCATACTCCGCGTACTCCACACCGAGCGGTGCGAGCGCGGCGACCAGGCCCAGCGCGTCAGATCCGAGGACGGCGACCGACCCCGGGTCCACCGGCTCGGGCATCGGCACCGGCGACCATTCCACGCCGAACAGCGCGTCTGCCGCGACACCGGGTGCCTGGTCCAACTGCCCTGCCGATACGGTCCGTACGCGCAGGGAGTCGACGGTGGCGACCGGTCGGCCCGACGGATCAGCGACAGTCACCGACAGCGCGCCCTCACCCACCGGGGCAATCCGCACCCGAAGCGCCGAAGCACCAGCCGCATGCAACGACACCCCCTCCCACGAGAACGGCAACACACCACCAACACCCTCCCCGGCACCATCACCATCACCATCAGAGGCAAGCATCGACGCATGCAGAGCCGCATCCAACAACGCCGGATGCAGACCAAAACCAGCCGCCGCACCCTCAGCCGACTCCGGCAGACTCACCTCCGCAAAAACCTCACCACCCCGCCGCCACACCCCACGCAACCCACGAAACACCGGACCATACACAAACCCCACACCCGCAAACCGCTCATAACAACCCCCCACCTCCACCCCAACCGCCCCCACAGGCGGCCACACCCCAGAACCCAACCCCACATCCGACCCCAGCTCCGCCCCCGGGTCCGCCACCCCGCCACCAACCGCCAGCCACCCACTCGCATGCTCCACCCAGGTGGCATCCGAGACCCCCTCGGCGCGTGCGTACACCGCCACCGAGCGCCGCCCCGCGTCATCGGGCACCCCGACGACCACCTGCGTCAGCACCGCTCCCTGCTCCGGCAGCACAAGAGGCACGGCGAGCGTCAGCTCCTCAACACGGTCACAACCCACCTCGTCACCGGCGCGGATCGCCAGCTCCAGCAACGCCGTCCCCGGCAGCAGCACCCGCCCCATCACCACATGGTCGGCCAGCCACGGATGCGACCCCAGCGCCAACCGCCCGGTGAACAACGCGCCGTCGGCCCCGGCCAGTTCGACGGCGGCACCCAGCAGCGGGTGCTTCGGCGAACTCAGCCCCACCGCGCGCAGGTCCGCAGCACGACCGAGGGCACCCACCGGCCAGAACCAGCTGTGCTGGAAGGCGTACGTCGGCAACTCCACCCGCCGAGCCCCGGCACCGGACCCGGCAGCGGCGAAGAACCCGGCCCAGTCGACGGCGACACCGCGCACATGAAGCTGAGCAAGCGCGGTGAGGACCGACACCTCCTCGTCCCGGCCCTTCCGCAGAACCGGCACCGC
>NZ_JBFBEZ010000102.1:0-3274 GCF_040701725.1 Streptomyces sp. NPDC093109 | reverse complement strand
GTGGAACGTGTGGTGCCCGGCCGACACCATGCCACCGATCGCGGCCAGCCGGATCAGAACGGGATCCAGATCAAGACCCCAGATCTCATTCATATGGACCGCAGCGCGCATCAACAGATACGTGGAACCGGACGTGCCCGTGCGTATCAGGCCGCCCGTGGCCTCCGAACGCCGCTGGAAATCACTCCCCATCCGGATGGAGAACTTTTTCTCCGCCGACGCCCACGGCAAGATCTCCGCGTCACCCACCATCCGCCGCTCGGCCTCACTCAGCGGCGGACGCACCTCCGACGCCCGGAAATTCGACCGCAGAATCTCTTCGGCTTCCCGATACGCCCGCGCCCTCTCCTCATTCGACAGATCCGCGGTTTCGATTCGCTTGCGCTCTTCCATGTAAAGAATCCGCGCATCGACATTCACACGGTCGGCTCGCTCCGCCCTAACTTCCCTGGGGGTATTCATCTTGACACCCAGAAGATCGCGAATCAGGGCCGAACTCAGCCCAAAGAACAGGAACGTCAGCCGCTCACGCAGATTCCCCTCGTACGCCACACGTTTCAGGTCACTCAGCGAATTCCCCACGGCCCCCACGGTCCGCGGATTCACATGGCCGAAATAATGCAATTCCCCTTGGAACCTGGGATCCATTTCGGCGTGGCTCCACGCAGCCCGCGCCATCTTTCCGAGCTCGGCATTGGCAGCCTCGTGCTCGGACAGATAACCCGCGAGAGCCCTCTCGAACCTCACCGACTCCTGCATATAACGGAGCTGCGCCAACACCACGGGCGACACATCATCCTGAGCCCCACCACGACCCTGAACCGTCCGCCGAGTGCCGTATTCGTGCGCCAAACGCAGAGAGAGTTCCTCCGCCACCCGCGTGCCCCGCGTGCCAAAGGTGTACGCCACCATGGAGGCGAAGTCCGTCACCAGCCGCTGCCGCGCATGATCCTCAGCAGTCGGCTCAAGAGACATGGGCACGTGGTGATCGGCCCCCACCCGCTCAATGGCCCACGCGTTCACCCGACGGCTCTCGTCGGCATCCAGCCCCGTCAGATAGCCGATCGCGCCCTCGTGGACCGCCAGGTCCTCCGGCTCCAGGGCGAGCCGCTCGCCGGCGGGAGGCGTGTCCGTCGCGGGGCCCAGGTCGATGACCGTTACTCGGGTCTCCGGCTGTTGCGGCTGTTCCGCCTGTGCGTCCGTGTACGACACGAACCCGGTCCCGGCCAGCCAGGCGTCATCCCGCCGCCCGGCGTCGGCTGCCGCTCCCGGAGACAGCCGGAACCACGCGTTCGCCGGCACGGTGGTCATATCGCCGTCGTCGGACACCGAACCACCGGGCGGGCCGAAGATCCCCAGACCCGGGACACCCTCCAGGCGCTCCGACGATATCTCGATGTCCTCCGCGTACTCAGTCGCGTTGGCCGGGATGTGGACAGGGGCTCCGATGGCGGCGGCCAGCTCGGCGGCCCATGCGACCAGCCCTCCAGGGGTGTCCTCGACCGGGTGGGCAACCGCCAGCGGTTGCCCCGGCGACCAGCCCAGGTGGGGCAACATCGCCCTGAACTCCGCGGCGCCGAGCCGCTTGCTTCCGTCGAAACCGACGGCGTTCGGCACATAAGGCGGGCGCCGCGGGAACGTGACCATCGCGACGAAGCCATCGCCACCGGGGAGCATGGCGCGCAGCCGGGCGGCCGTCGCTTCCTCCCCCCGGTCGACCGCACCGTCGGTGGGACGGAACACGGCGGCACCTGGCACCTTCCTCACGAAGACACCGCCCAGCGATTCCAGCCCTTCCAGACCCGCGATCCCGGCCGGTTCCAGCAGCTCGGAGCGGGCTCGCCCGGCTCCCGGGCCGCCGTACCACGACGTCATCGCGAGCCGAGCCATGGCCTGCTCGCGGTCCGCGCGCCGCCAGAAGATGGTGTCGAGCATGCCGCGCAGCCGTTCGGTCCTCTCCGGCGTGTCCGGCTCGAAGACGACCACTGGCTCGGGCCCGTCGCCGACATGGCGCACTCCCTGCACCACGTCGGCGTGCGCCCCCACCTGTTCGTGGGCGGGCGGCCGCCAGCCCGGGTTGTGGGCCAGTCGCAGGGCCGCGTGGACAAGACCCAGCGCGATCTTTATGTCCGTCTGAATGTCCGCTTCATCCAGACCGCCGTCCGGGTGCCGGAACTCCACGTGGTCCGTGCCCTTGCCCTGGACACGCCTGAAGCTCAGCGCGTCCTTCTTCTCCCCGCTGGGGACGTCCTGGACGCTGGTGTACCGGCCGGGCGACTGCTCGGGCAGCTGCCCGGCCTGATCCAGACCGCGGTGGGCGTCGGCGCGCGGGTTCATCGCCAGACGCCACAACTCGTCCTGGTATCCGGTGAACAGCCCCCGCAGCGCCTCGTACGGCAGGACGTCGGTGCCGTACGAACGCGTGCCCACATGGACATGCCCGCCCGTCCGTTTCGTGATCTTGCCGCCGTGGTTGCGGATGATACCCACAGCGGTCCGCAGATCCCGCCAGGTCTGCGGAGTGTCGTGCAGGATGGGGGAGACCAGCTCGGCGTCCACGGTGGGGTCCGTCTCCAGGCGCCATCCGTCCCTGGAGCTCGTATAACCCTCCGTCTGCACCTCGTGGGTCTCACCGATCCCGGTCTGCGTGGTCAGCCCCGCAGCTCTCAGGTCGTCGACGAGCGCCTGGTACACGGCGTTCTTCTGCTCATGGGTGAGGCCATGGGGAAGGTCGAACTCGATCTCACGGCCGAACTCCAGACCACCGCGGGCCGGGTCGGCCAAGCCCCCGGTCGCGTCCTCCAGCATGTACGGCACGGGCGACTCGCCCCGCGCCACGCGGTCGGCAACCTGCTGGAACGTCTGTTCAAGCACCTCAGGCGTCGTTTCGGGCGCGCTGCCCATCGCCGACCACCAGGCCTGCGCGTGCTCCCGTACCACGGACGCCGGGACCTGTACGGGAGAGTCACTGCCGGGAGCCGGCCCCGGGGTGCCCTGCGGCAGCCGGGAGCTCACGGCCCGGAACAGCGCCGGGTCGGCCTCGACGGTGGGCTGCTCCCCGGCGGATTCCCGCGCCGGGGCGTGCGACGGTTCCGGCTCGCCCGTCGTTTCCCGGTCCTGCTCGGCACGGGCCCCCGGCGCGTTCCACAGGTTGCGGGTGGGGACGGGGGTGTCCTGAACGCGGCTGACGGTGCCCCGTGCCCGGGTGCCGGTATCGGCCCAGGTTTCGGTGACGGTGCCGTCGGGGTGATGGCTGCGCAGGGCCGGCGTACTG
>NZ_JBFBEZ010000101.1:0-3597 GCF_040701725.1 Streptomyces sp. NPDC093109 | reverse complement strand
TCGTCATCGCCGCCGGCAACGAGGGCCCGGACGCGGAGACCGTCGGTTCACCCGGCAGCGCCGCCTCGGCCCTCACCGTGGGCGCGGTCGACCGCGACGAGAACATCGCCGACTTCTCCAGCGTGGGCCCGACGGCCGACGGCTCGCTGAAGCCCGACATCACCGCCCCCGGCGTGGGCATCGTCGCCGCGAAGGCCGCCAACGGTGTCCTCGGTGACCCGGCCGCCGACGGCTATGTGTCCATGTCCGGTACGTCGATGGCGACCCCGCATGTCGCGGGCGCCGCCGCGATCCTGGCCCAGGAGCACCCGGACTGGACCGGTCAGCGCATCAAGCAGGCGCTCACCGCCTCCGCCAAGCCCGCTGCCGGGCTCACCCCGTACCAGCAGGGGACCGGTCGCGCCGATCTGACGAAGGCGATCACGCAGAGCGTCGTCAGTGAGCAGACCTCGCTGAACTTCGGTACCCAGCAGTGGCCGCACACCACGGACAAGCCGGTCACCAAGACGGTCACGTACACCAACACCGGTACGCAGGACGTCACCCTGGACCTGTCGCTGGAGACGGTCGGCCCGAAGGGCAAGGCGGCCCCGGCCGGCTTCTTCACCCTCGGCGCCCCGCAGGTCACCGTCCCGGCCGGCGGCACGGCGAGTGTCGACGTCACGTCGGACACCCGTGTGGGCACCCAGGACGGCACCTTCAGCGGTACGGTCACCGCCAAGGCCACCGAGGGCGGCCAGAGCGTCCGTACGACCTTCGGCGCCATCCGCGAGGTCGAGTCGTACGACATCACCATGAAGTTCATCGACGCCAAGGGCAAGCCCTCCCGGTCGGCCGCCTCGGTCTACGGCCACAGCTCCGACTTCTGGAAGGACGTGGAGGCCACCAAGAGCGACGGTGTCGCCAGGATCCGGGTCCCGAAGGGCGCGTATCTGCTGGAGGCCGGTGTGGAGACCTCCAACGGGAAGTCCGCGCCGGACGCCGCCTGGATGGTCCAGCCGAAGCTGGAGGTGACCAAGAACGCGACGGTCACCTTCGACGCGCGCAAGGCGAAGCCGATCAGCGTCACCGCGCCGGACTCCGCCAAGATCGGCTCGGCGTATGTGAACTTCGAGCTGAGCGCCGTGCCGAACAGAGATCTCGGCATGACCTGGTTCGGGAACTCCTTCAAGAACTTCCGTGTCGGCCAGGTCGGCCCGTCGGTCCCGGCGAAGCTGTTCAACTCGCAGGTCGGCGGCACCTGGCAGAAGGGCAGCACCAGCTACAACCTGCTCTACAACCGCCCCGGTTCGTTCTACACCGGGTACACGCACAAGACGGCCACGAGCGAACTCGCCCTGGTGAACGTCAGGGTCGGCACCTCCGTCAAGAACCGCAAGGGCTCTCTCAACCCGTTCTGGTACACACCGTCCGGGCTCTACGGGGTCGGTACGGGCACCAAGCCGTTCGCACTGCCCGCCACGGCGAAGACCTACGTCACCACACCCAAGGGCTTCACGTGGGCCTTCGGCGCCGGTCAGCTCGACAGCCGGGGCCTGGAGACCGACATCGCCCTGCCGCCCTTGACGACCAAGAGCTACACGGCGAAGAAGACCTACACCGAGACGTTCAACGTCGGTGTGTTCGCCCCGCGGGTCGCCGCCCGGGGAAGCGGTGTCGAGCGGTACGGCAACGAGATGTTCGCCTGCATCGCCACGTTCGCCGACGGCGCCGGTCACCTCGGTTACTCGACCACCTCGAAGCAGCAGTCGGTGCTCACCGTCGACGGCAAGAAGGTCGTCGACGAGAAGAGCTCGCTGTGCATAGGCACGGACGCGCTCCCGGCCAAGTCGGCCAAGATCAAGGTCAGTACGGACGCGACCCGCGCCACCTCGGTCGCGGGCGTCACCACCCGGCTCGCCGCGTCCTGGACCTTCACCTCGAAGGCTCCCGCGGCCGGCAAGGTCGCGAACCTGCCGGTCTCCACGGTCGGCTTCGCCCCGAAGCTGGACCTGGCGAGCACCGCGGCCAAGGGCAAGAAGCTCACCGTCCCGCTGACGATCCAGGGTCCGGCGGCGAAGAACTTCAAGTCGCTGGCCGTGCAGGTCTCCTACGACGGCGGCAAGAAGTGGTCCAAGGCCCCCGTCACCACGAAGAGCGGTAAGCGGAGCCTGACCCTGAGCCACCCGAAGAAGGCCACCTCGGTCTCCCTCAAGGCGAAGCTCACCGACAAGAGCGGCAACGTCTACGACGTCACCATCGAGAAGGCGTACCTGCTCAAGTAAGCACGGCAGTACGGCAGTCGATCCACGCGCCCGGGGACACCAGCACCACGTCCCCGGGCGCGTGCGTGTTGAATCCGATTCAGCTTCCCGGATCACGCGATTCCCCAAGAGGGGAACCAGGGGCTCCAGTTGAGCGTGAACCAGGTACCGAACGCGGTGTGCGCCCGGGCACTCCGCACCCACACCGTGTGACATCGAGAAGTGGGAACCAGCCATGAGCGAAGAGACCGCGAACTTCGGCAGCGAAGCCGAGGCCGCGCAGGCCACCATGAAAATGGTGGAGATGATATCCGGGTACTGGGTGACGCAGATCCTCCGCGCCACCGCCGAACTCTCCCTCCCCGACCACGTGGCAGCGGGCGCCACCACGGCCGAGGAGATCGCCGAGCGCGAGGGCAGCGACCCGACGACCACGTACCGGCTGCTCCGCGCCGCCTCGTCCATCGGCCTCTTCGGTGACGCGGGAGACCGGCGCTTCAGCCTGACCGCGATGGGCGGCCTGCTGCGCAAGGACGTACCGGGGTCACTGCGCGAGATGGCCATCGTCCAGGGCGCGCCCTTCCACTGGCAGTCGTGGGGATCGCTTCCGGACGCCGTACGGAACGGCACCACGCAGATGCACGCGGCCCTGGGGCTGGCCGAGGGCTCGACGGCCTTCGACTACTTCGGCCAGAACCCGGAGGAGGGCGCGCTGTTCGCCTCCTCCATGGCCAACGCCACGGACATGGTCATCCACGACGTGACCGCGGGGCTCGACCTCGAAGGCGTCTCGGTGGCCGTGGACATCGGCGGGTCCACCGGCGCCCTCGTGCACGAGCTGATGAAGACGGCCCCGGACCTCACGGGCGTGGTCCTGGACATGCCCCATGTGGTGGACAGCGCGGTGGAGGCGGCGGCCAGGGCCGGCGTCCAGGACCGCTTCAGCGCGGTCGGCGGGGACTTCTTCAAGGAGGTGCCGGCGGCCGACCTCTACCTCCTCAAGATGATCCTGCACGACTGGAGCGACGACCAGTGTCTGACGATCCTGCGTAACTGCCGCGCGGCGGCGAAGCCGGGCGCGCGGGCCGCGGTCATCGAGAGCGTCGTGGGCCAGGTCGGCGAGCCGAACTTCGGCGCCCTCCTGGACATGAACATGCTGGCGGCCACGCACGGACAGGAGCGGGACTTCGCCGAGTTCGACGCCCTGTACGCGGAGAGCGGTTGGAAGCGCGTCGACATCAAGCCGACCCGCTCGCCGCAGTTCATCCAGATCCTTGAGGCGATCTGACCCTCCGGCGCACACGCACAGCCCGACGGGCGGCCGGCGGAGATACCGGCGGGTATCTCCGCCGGC
>NZ_JBFBEZ010000100.1:0-3645 GCF_040701725.1 Streptomyces sp. NPDC093109 | reverse complement strand
ACGAGGGCGACGCCTTCGGACCAGCCGGTGCCGTCGGCCGCAGCGGCGAAGGCCTTGCAGCGGGCGTCCGGTGCCAGCCCCCGCTGCCGCGAGAAATGTACGAGCGTGTCAGGCGCCGCCATGATGGCCGCACCGCCGGCCAGGGCCAGGTCGCACTCGCCTGAGCGCAGTGACTGGGCGGCCAGGTGCAGTGCCACCAGCGACGACGAGCACGCCGTCTCGATCGTCACCGCCGGGCCCTCCAGACCGAGGGTGTACGAGATCCGGCCCGAGGCCGCGCTGCCGGAGTTGCCGATGCTCAGCAGGCCCTCGACCTCGGGGGGCGTTTCCCGCAGGGGAGGGGCGTAGTCGTGGTACATCACGCCGGCGAACACCCCGGTCTGGCTCCCCTGCAGGGAGGCCGGGTCGATGCCGGCCCGCTCGATGGTCTCCCAGGACACCTCCAGCAGGTGCCGCTGCTGTGGGTGGAGTGAGAGCGCCTCGCGCGGGGAGATGCCGAAGAACTCCGCGTCGAACCCGGCGGCGTCGTGCAAGAACCCGCCCTCGCGGACGTACGCCTTGCCCGGCGCGTCGGGATCGGGGTCGTACAGGCCCGCCACGTCCCAACCGCGGCCGTCGGGGAAGGGCCCGACGGCGTCCGTCCCGGAGTCGACCAGCCGCCACAGATCCTCGGGGGTGGCGACGCCCCCGGGCAGCCGACAGCCCATACCCACGATGGCGACCGGCTCCTGGGAAGCGGCCTCCGCCTCCCGCAGTTTCTCGCGGGCCTGCCGCAGTTCGACGAGGGTGCGTTTCAGGTAATCACGAAGAACGGTGTCATTGGTCACGGCGGACTCCTTCACGCCTTCGGGGACTGGGGCAGGTCCAGTTCGGCTTCCGCGAGCCGCAGGATCTCTTCGTCGGTCGCCAACTCCAGGTCGGAGTCGGCCGCAGCGCCGGAGCCGTGCCACTTGGCCGCCAGCTCGCGCAGCCGGCCCGCCACCTCCGCGCGGTCGTCGGGTTCCGGCAGCAGCCGGTCGAGTGAGGCGTCCAGCCGGTGCAGTTCCGCGAGGACCGCAGCGACCGTTCCGTCCACGCCTGAGCCGCCGTCCCCCTCCTCGCCGAGGCCGAACTGCTGCTCCACGTGGCGGGCGAGCGCGGTGGGGGTGGGATAGTCGAAGACCAGGGTCGCCGGCAGCCGCAGGCCAGTACTGGCGCCGATGCGGTTGCGCAGGTCGACGGCGGCCAGCGAGTCGAAGCCGAGGTCCTTGAATGCCTGGCGTCCGTCGACCGCCGCAGGCGCCGCGTGACCCAGCGTGGCCGCCGTGTGCGCGAGCACCATGTCGAAGAGCTGCTTAGAACGTTCCGGCGCGGTGATCCGGCGCAGCCGGTCGAGAAAGGAGTCCGACGGCTCGGCGGCGCCCTGCCGTGCGGTGGGCCGAGTGCGGGGCACCAGGTCCCCGAGCACGGCGGGCGGATTCGCGGACTGCCGGAGCGCGGTGAGGCTGAGCTTGACCGGCACCACGACGGAGGGGCCCTGCGCCGAGCTGCCTCCGCGCAGCGCGGCGTCGAAGAGCAGCAGCCCCTCCTCGTCGCTCATTGCGAGCACTTCCCGCTTGAGGTGCCCGCGCGTGCCGTCCAGGAGCGCGCCGGTCATCTCGCTGGCCTGCTCCCACAGGCCCCAGGCCAGTGAGAGCCCGGGCAGACCGAGCCGTCGGCGGTAGGCGGCCAGACCGTCGAGGAACCCGTTGCCCGCAGCGTAGTTGCCCTGCCCCGCGTTGCCCAGCATGCCCGAGGCCGACGAGAACAGGACGAACGCCGACAGGCCCAGGTGCTCGGTGAGCAGGTGCAGGTTCCAGGCGCCGTCGGCCTTCGGGCCGAAGACCCTGTCGACCCGCTCGGCGTCGAGCGAGGTGAGCACTCCGTCGTCCAGTACGGCGGCGCTGTGGATCACGGCGGTGAGCGGGTGGTCCGCCGGGATGTCCGTGAGGAGGCCGGCGGCCGCCGCGCGGTCACCGATGTCGGCCGCCGCGACGGTCACGGTGGCGCCCAGGGCGGTGAGTTCGTCGCGCAGCCACCCGGCCCCCGGGGCGTCGGAGCCGCGCCGACTGGTGAGCAGCAGGTGCCGTACACCGTGGTGGGTGACCAGCCGCCGGGCGACCAGTGCGCCCAGCGTGCCGGTGCCCCCTGTGATCAGCACGGTGCCTTCCGCGTCCAGTCCGGCCGACCCGGTCTCCTCGGACCGCAGCCGGGCTAGCCGTGGTACGAGGACGTCACCGTCGCGCAGGGCCAGTTGCGGTTCGCCCGTCGCGACCGCGGCGGGCAGCAGTGCCCGGGACGCGGCCATGTCGTCCACGTCGGCCAGAACCACCTGCCCGGGGTTCTCCGACTGCGCCACCCGGGCCAGTCCCCACACCGAGGCCATGGCCGGGTCGTACCGCGCGTCGCGGGTGAGGATCACCAGCGGGGCGGCGGGCTCGGCCGTGCCCAGGTGAGCCTTGATCGCCTCCAGCGCACGGGTGACCAGGTCCCTGGAGTGCCTGGGCAGGTCCTCGTCCGCGGCGCGGGCATCCGTCAGGTCCAGCACGGTGTCCGGCGCCGGTTCGGCCGCCGGCCGCGTGCCGTCCACCGGGAACGGGGCCCAGTCGGTGGTGAACAGCATGTCGGCGACGCCGGTTCCGGCGCCGATCCGGTGGACGTCGACAGGACGGGTGGCGAGCCTGCCGACCGAGGCGACCGGAGCGCCCGTCGGGTCGGTCGCCTCTACCGCGATGTCGTCGGCGCCCACCGGGTTGACCCGCACCCACAGGGCGGTGGCACCGGTCGCGTGCAGCACGGCGTCGTTCCAGGCGAACGGCAGCCGGGCCGGTGTCGTCTCACCACGACGGCTCGGCAAGAACGCGGCGGCGTGCAGGGCCGAGTCCAGCAGTGCCGGGTGGAGCAGGAAAGCGGAGAGGTCGGTGTCGTCCGGCAGCTCCACCTCGGCGAAGACCTCCTCGCCCCGCGTCCAGACGGCCCGCAGGCCCCGGAACAGAGGGCCGAATTCGAAGCCGGCCGCGCGCTGTTCGTCGTAGAAGCCGTCCACCGCGACGGGCTCGGCGCCCACGGGCGGCCAGCTCTCCGGGCCGACAGCCGGTGCCGGACGAGGCTCGGTGTGAAGCTGTCCGGCGACGTGCCGGATCCAGGCCGCGTCCACGTCGGCGTCGTCGGCACGCGAGTGTACGGTGACCGGCCGCAGGCCGGTGTCGTCGGCCTCGCCGACGAAGACCCGCAGCTGCGTCCCGCCGGTCTCCGGGAGCGTCAGCGGCGCCTCGACCACCAGCTCCGACACCGCGGTCGCCCCCAGTTCGTCACCCGCGCGGACCACGAGTTCCAGCAGGGCGGTGCCGGGCACCAGCACCATCCCCGAGAGGGCGTGCTCAGCCAGCCAGGGCTGGGTACGCAGGGAGACCCGGTTGGTGAACACGGCCGCGTCCGACTCTGGAAGCCGCACGACCGCGCCGAGCAGCGGATGCCCGCTGCCGTCCAGGCCCACCGCACTGATGTCGGTGGCCTCGCCTTCCGTCTTCAACCAGTAGTGGTGGTGTTGGAAGGGGTAGGTGGGGAGGGGGGGGTGGGGTGTGGTGGGTGTGGTGTGCCAGGTGGGTGTGTGGTGGGTGTGGGTGT
>NZ_JBFBEZ010000099.1:0-4078 GCF_040701725.1 Streptomyces sp. NPDC093109 | reverse complement strand
CACCCACCGCACACCACCCCAGAAGGGAACCCCGCCGTGGCACTGACCATCTCCCTGGTCTTCCTCTTCGGACTCGTCCTGTTCTTCCTCCTCCGGTCCCGCTCCCTCAGCTTCGGCGCCGCGTTCACCGCCGCCGGATTCGGGTTCTTCCTCGCCTCCACCGGCGCCGCCGCCCCCATCAACCAACTCGCCACCGCCGTCCTCAACGCCATCCCCAACCTCTGAGGGAGACCTGCATGTCCGAGACCGAGACGTTCGAGACCATCCGCTACACCGCCGACATCGTCTTGCTCGCCGCCGGGCACGTCCTGCTCATCGAACGCGGCTGGGACCCCTTCGAGGGCTCCTGGGCACTGCCCGGCGGCCACGTCGACGCGGGAGAGACCAGCCTGACCGCCGCCCGGCGCGAACTCGCCGAGGAGACCGGCATCACCGTGCCCACCACCGCCCTGCGACAGGTGGCCACCTTCGACACCCCCGGCCGCGACCCGCGCGGCCGGTACGTCACCGTCGCCTACACCACCACCCTCCCGCAGCCCATCCAGCCGGCGGCGGGCGACGACGCCACCGCTGCCCGCTGGTGGCCCCTGACCGCGCTCCCGCCGCTGGCGTTCGACCACGCCGACATCCTCAGCGCGGTCGTGGCAACGACCGACCCCCGCCAGTAGAGGACACCCCCGTGCGACTGCGCATCCGACGCGCCACGTGGCCCCGCCCGGCGCTCATCCTCACCGACACCCCCCGCCCGAACTGCCCGGACTGCCGGGGTGAGGGCGGCTGGGACGAGGACTACGGAGACGAGACCGGCGAGTACGCCGGAACCCACTCCTACCTCTGCCACTGCTGGAACCCCAACCGCCGCTGGACGCTCCTGCCCCTCCCGCGCCTGCCCCACCGCCGCACGGCGGGACAGGACCCGTGGGGCACCGGCGGCTACAGCGACGAACCGCCCTTCTGACAAGCCGAGAGCGGCCCCCATCCGACCAAGAACCGGGGCCGCTCTCGTCTGCCAGCCTTCACAGAACTGGAGACATCCAGCATGCCTCAACCGAACCACCTCCGCACCGCCCTGGAACTGGCCACGGCGGATGTGCCCGTGCTGCCTCTGCGGGCCGGGAAAGTGCCGTTCGGCAACTGCCGTACGTGCGCGGACCTCGCCTGCGGCGGACGCCCCCACATGAAGACCCCCGGCACCTGCCAGTGCCCCCGTCCCTGCCACGCGTGGGCCGCCGCCACCACCGACCCCCGCGTCCTCACCTCCCCCGCATGGGCCGGAGCATGGCGCGAGGCTCAGGCCGTCGCCTACCACCCCGGCGGCGCCGGGGTAACCGTCGTGGACCTCGACAACACGGCGGCCGTCGCATGGGCCCGCCAGACCCTCCCAGCCACCCGGACCGTCCCGACTACACGCGGAGAGCACTGGGTCTACTGCGGCGCCATGCCGTCGGCCAACGGGGTACGGCCCGGCGTCGACGTCAAGTCGCTCATGCAGTACGCCCGATGGCTCGGATCCGGCACCGGCACCACGACGCCCCTCCCGTCGTCCGTCCGCGACCTGATCGGAGGGGAAGAGACCAACCCCGCCCGGGGGAGGGTGGTCTCTTCCCTCCCCAACCCGACGTGGGACCCGGCAGTCGCCACCGGATGCCGCCACACCGAGCGCTACGTCCGCACCGGCCTGGAACGGGGACTGGCCATGGTGCGCTCCCGCACCGAATCCGGCGCCGGATCACAGGCGTACGGCGTCGCCCGGTTCCTGGCCAACCAGCACACCCGGTGCCCCGGACCCTGCGGACTCGACGCCATCGGCGCACAGATCACCGCCGCCGCCGTCTCCGTCGGAGTCCCCGAGCCGTACGCCCACCGCGCCGTCACCAACGGACTCGCCACCGTTGCCCGGAGGGTGGCATGAGCGCCGATCTGTGGGACGACGTGGCCCCGCCCGACACCGACGAACCTCAGCCCCCGGCATGGGACGACCCCGTACCGCTCACCGGGAACCGGATGCTGCGGGACTTCCCCACACACACCTTCCCGGACTGGGTGCGCGAGTTCGTCGAAGCGGTGGCCGAGGAGACACAGACCCCGGTCGATCTCGCCGGATGCGTCGCCCTGTCCGTGCTCGCCACGGCGGCCGGCGGACGGGCCGTCGTCCACATCCGGGGGAACTACCGGGAGCCCAGCAACCTGTTCACCGTCGTCGCGCTCCCCCCGGCCAACCGGAAGTCCGCAGTCTTCGATCTGCTCACCAGCCCCCTCTACGACGCGGAGCAGCAGCTCCAGGCCAAGACGGCCCCCGCCATCGCCGAAGCGCAGATGACCGCCCGTATCGCCAAGGAAGCAGCCGAGCGTGCCGCGGCCAAGGCAGCGTCCGCCGATGTCGGGGAGCGGGACGCGCTCGTTCAGACGGCCGTCAGCATGGCGCGGACAGCGGAGTCCGTCACGATCCCCGCCGAGCCGCAGTTGCTCGCTGACGATGCCACGGCGGAAACCGTCATCTCCCTCATGGACGAACAGGGCGGACGCATCTCCGTCATGAGCGCCGAGGGCGAGATCTTCGACATCATCGCCGGACGCTACTCCGGCGCCCCCAACATGGGCCCCTTCCTCAAAGGGCACGCCGGGGACCGGCTCCGCGTCAACCGGCAGACACGCAAGGAGTACATCGACCACCCCGCCCTGACCATGGGTCTGTGCGTACAGCCTCAGGTCCTGGACGACATCGGCCGTATCAAGGGCGGACGCGGCCGGGGACTCCTTGGACGCTTCCTGTACTCGCTGCCCGAATCGTTGGTCGGCCGGCGCAAGTCCAGCCCCGATCCCATCCCCGACGCCGTACGCGCCACGTACGCGGAGCGGGTCATCGACCTGACGCTGTTCCTGGCCGACTGGACCGATCCGGCGGTACTTCAGCTCACCCCCGACGCGGACGCGGCTCTGCTGGCCTTTCAGGAGCGCGTGGAACCCAAACTCGCCGCGCGGGGAGGCGCGTTCGGGCACATCAGTGACTGGGCAGGGAAGCTTGTCGGCGCCACGGCCCGTATCGCCGGACTGCTGCACCTCGCCGAGCACGGTGCCAACGCCCACACCCGCCCCGTCACCGCCGACACCGTGCGCGCGGCCATCGAGCTGGGTGAGTACTTCGCCACCCACGCACTCGCCGTCTTCGACCGCATGGGAGCCGATCCCACCGTGGCCCGCGCCACCACCGTGCTGGAGACCCTGCGCAACCACGACGGAATCGACATCAGCAAACGCGATCTGCTGGTGAAACTCTCCCGCTCCGAGTTCGCCACCGTGGCCGACCTCGAACCCGCCCTCGGTCTCCTCGAAGACCACGGCTGGGTCCGCATGCAACCGGTCCAGCGCACCGGCGGACGCGGACGGCCCCCGTCACCCCGCTACCTCATCCACCCCCGCATCCACGACACCACCACCGGCTGACAGCCCGGACCGCGCCACAGAAACCACGCAATACACAAAAACCTAACCGTAGCGCTCTGACCAGCACCGGAACCCCTGCCCGGACGCTACGGACCGCCGTCACAGAAACAGCCGGAAGTCCCACACAAATACCCCCGCCCTATTTCTGTGGGACTTCCAACCCTTTCTGTGACAGGCCGCCCGACCGCCCGGGGGACCGTGAAACCACAGGTCAACCGAGTGCGCCCGGCTTTCTGTGTATTCCGTGGTTTCTGTGGCGCCCCCGCCTGAACCATGGCGATCGCAGCCTCAGGAGGCACCACCCGTGACCACCGCCGTCACCACCCTCCGGGCCGGACTCCCGGACCGCTACCTCACCCCCGACGACATCGCCGCCATGTTCGGCGTACCACTGGAAACCGTCTACGGCTGGCGCAAGAAACGCACCGGACCGCCCGGCTTCCGCATCGGCAAACACGTCCGCTACGACCCGGCGGCCGTCCGCACATGGGTCAACGACCGCATGGCCGACAACGCGGCCTGACCAACCCGCACCAACACCACGGCCGGTGGCGAGCACCCCTCGCCACCGGCCGCCGCCATTCCCCAGGGAGCAGCCACCCATGGCAGGCCACATCCAAGACCGCTGGTACAA
>NZ_JBFBEZ010000098.1:0-4134 GCF_040701725.1 Streptomyces sp. NPDC093109 | reverse complement strand
CTCCATCGGCAGGGCCAGCCCGACGGGCGTCGTGCCGCCGTCGGGCCCGAGGTGCTGGTCCGCCCACATGTACAGGTGCGCCGCGTCGCCCGCCAAGAAGATGCGGTCCATGTGATCGAAGCCGGATTGGGAGAGCTGTGAGCCCAACAGGACTTCGTGCAGCGAGTGCGCGTACGACATGTTCGAGCCGACCAGCCACGCCACCACGGCCTTGCGGAAGGCCAGCAGCTGCGGGTAAGTGGGACTGGCCAGATTCGCATACTCCTGGAACACCATCTGGGGCAGTGACACCTTTTTCCTGGTGATCCGCACACCGCGCAGAAGTTGCTCGTCCGTGAAAGAGCCGATGCGCGGCAGTATCCCGGAGAAGACCTGCAACATTTCCTGGGGAAGTGCCTTCTCGAAGAACTCGACCATCACCTCGGTCACGTCTGCCTTCGCACGCGGCTTTCCACCAGCGGCCTCCAGCGCGTGCACCGCGGCATCGAGCGTTTCGGGATCCCTGGCGAGCTTCTCGGCCAGAGCGATTTCGTGATCCCGGGCGTGAACCGCCCACTCCTGGAGGCTGTAGAGACTCTCGGTCCAGGCACCCTGCTCGGCGAGCGTCTCAGGGCGTACCGGGTCGATCAGCGGCCGGGGCTCGAACCGCGTGAACCGAGGGGCCGGGTTATCGAGGGTGGTCTTGAGCCCGAAGAAGGGGTTCCGAATGGTTTTTCCGCTCTCGGACTCCGCGGGATATTTAGGATTCGGGAACGCGAGCACGGTGGGGCCGGCGAAATTGTCGCGCTCGCTCCAGTCGGCGACGGCCTGTGCCACCACGGTACCGACGGCGTGGCTCTGCCCGGCCGAGCAGGCGGCCAGCACGAACGGGATGTCCGGTGACCCGAAGGAGCGCAGCAGCTGCCTCGCGAAGGCGCCGACCTGGGCGCCGCTCACCCGCTTCGCGCCGTACCGCGACGGCGTGGTGAGGTCCGTTCCGGAACCGTGCACGCTCAGCCAGCCCACCTGTCCGGGCTGCCAGGGGACCGGATGCTCCTGATCGCTGTACTTGAATACACCGTGGTACGTGCGGTAGGTGCTCGAATCCGTGACCTTGACCATCGAACCGTGGGCCGAGTCGTTGGACCCTATCAGAGCGGTGCCGATCTGTGCGCCGTCCGGGTTGCGCATCGTGCGGTTCTGGAATTCCCGGTCCCACGCCTCGGGCGACAGCGGCTGGAGGTTCTCCGTCAGCGTGACCACGACGTAACTCCGGCCGCTCCGCTCGTCACGCTCGATGCGGTAGCCCCGGTACGTGAACGCCACCACCCCGGGGTACAGCGCCTTACCCCGGTCTGTGTGACGAACCGTGGGGAGGAAGGGGGCGACCTCGCGGGCGGAGGTGTTCCCCACCTCGTACAGCACCAGGTGCTTGCCCGTGTGGTCCTCGTCGGAAGCGAGCAAGCCGTCGAGCAGAGCCGACCTGTTGAGCGACACGCTGTGCAGTGGTTCCTTACGGATGACTCCCTTCGCGTTCCCGAAGGTGTGGGGGCCGTCCACCGGCCCGGCAGCCCATTCGCCGAACCACGCCCGCTGGTGAGCCGGGATGAGCAGTTCGACCGCCTCGGACGCCAGCTCCTCGTACCCGCTGAAGGCCGGGGCGTGCCTCTCGGTCCACTCGACGGCCAGCTCGATCAGTTCGTCGCGCCATACCCGCAGTTCCTCCTCACTGCGGCCGTCCCTCCTGGCCTCGGCCATGGCCAGCCGCTGCCGGAACGCGGGGTCGGTGCGGAACAGCGCCGGGTAGCCGCCCTTCTTCTCCCAGGCTTCGACGACCAGTTCGCGGGCCGTCGGCTCCGGCAGCGGGGGCGTGGCCTCACCCTGCGAGAAGACCTTGCTGCCCGTCGGACGCACCTTGATCAGGTGTCGGTCGGGGCCCAGGACCAGATACAGACCGAGCAGGTGACCGGCCCGGAGGTTCAACACGCCGGTTATCAGCCCTTGGCGCTCCCACAGCTCCATCAGCGCCCTGCGGCGCCGGGGGGCCGGACGGCCGGCCATCACTTCCGGGGGCTGCGAGCCCTCCACGCCGATCATGTCGGCGATGCGTTCGAGTGCTCTGCGGGTTTCGGAGTCGAAGATGCTCCATGACTCGTGGAACCACCGCTCGTGCGGCTGCCGCAGCGATTCCCAGACGGGGCTACCGAATCCGTACTTGCTCTTGGACGACGCGAAGATCACTGTACTGATGGCCCGGCGAGGGTCGAGCTGAGAGTCGCTCCAGGCGTACAGCCGCGCGGCGTCGACCGGCCGGGAAGGCTCCAATTCATCACGGACGCCGGCCTTCTGTGTCGCCGCCAGCACCTCGGCCAGCGAGTGGCTCTTGAGACCCCACCCGATCAGGGCGTCGCGGAAGAGCATCGGTTCGCCCTTCGGCACGTTCAGCATGCGCCGCACGCGCATCAGGTGGGTGACCACTTCGGGCGGCTCCGCGGCGAACCAGTAACCGTACGCACGCGCCCGATCGAGGACCTCGGCGGAGTACGGGATCGTGGGGTCGGGCAGGCCGGACAGCCCGTCCGGTTTCAGCTCCGGCTTCTTGCCCCACAGCTTGCCGAGCGCCCCCGGGTGGTCGGGGTTGCCGAACACGGCATCCGCGAAGGCGTCCATCCGCTCGTCCAGGGTGGCGTCGGAGTTGTCGTCCGTCAGCCGGGTGAACTGTTTCTTTGCGGACTCAGGACGCTGACGGCTCGCGAAGAGCTTGTATGTCTCGCCGTGGAAGTGCGGTTCGTAGTAGTCGAACAGCGCCTTGAGGGTGTCGACCATTTCGAAGTGCACCGGCTCGTGGACGGAGTACACCTTTCTGAGGGCCACCTCGTATTCCCTGCTCAGCTCTTCGTACCGGTTGCGCCCCCCGGAGGGGTCGGGAGCATAGAGATGTGGGAACCGCGGCTCTACGGCCTTGATCCGCGCCGGCGCGTTCCAGTACACGTCCTGGGGGTAGTGACGGGACGACACGCTCTCCTGCCCGACCCGCGCTCCACGCGCGGAAACGGGGTCCGGCACACCCGGAAGCAGGCTGACGAAACCGGCCGGCCTGCCCCGCCTGTCCACATCGACGTGCATCCGGCCCGGCCGGCCCTCCCGCCCCGGGACCAAAGCGATCCGCGCGGGCACCAGGTGAACCGCCAGCCGGTTCCGCTCCACCAGCGGCCTCAGCCTCCCCGCCGACGCCGCCACCCCCGACCGGGTGGAACACGCGACCACCGTGATCGAGGTCAACCCCGATTCGACCACCCGGTCCGCGAACCGCCCGAACTCGGCCATATCCGCCGTCGGATCGCCGTGCCCGAACCAGTACGCACTACTGCCGTCCGTCACCGGCATCGTGCGCTGAACACCCGACACACCACCGGAGGAAGTCCGCTCCCACTGCGTGTACTCCGTGATCCCTGCCGCCTGACGCAGCGCCGGGGCACGCAGCTCGTGGTCCGCCTGGTCGAAGACCGCCTCACCGATCCAGCGACCGTGCCGGTCGGTGACCGGGCGCCGGACGTGCGGGTTGCCGGAGTTCCAGTCCGCCGCACGGGGGTAGCGGGTGCCCTCGGGCACCGGCTCGGGCATGAGCATCCCTTGGAAGGCGTACTGCGTGGGGGCTCCCTTGACGCTGTACAAGAGGGTCGTCCGCTTGCCGTCGGCATCCTCACGCAGGTGGATCTGCGCCGACGAGCCGTCCGGCGAGGGCATGACGGCCACCTCGGCCTGCGGCCACCACACCGTCTTGTCCAGCTCCCGGGCGAGGCGGCGGTTCCGCTCGGCGCGTTCCTCGCTGAGGATCGAGGACTCCGCGTCCACGTTGTCCTTGCCGGACTCCAGCAGCATGACGTGCTCGGCCGAGCCCAGGTCCAGATTCTTGCGCATCCTCTCCCGGTCGGGGCCCTCGGCACGCCCGTGGCGTGCGTAGAACACCACTCCGCCGTCGAAGACCTTCTCCATGGGCCCCTGGCGAGCCGTGTGGCCCGACTCGTGTGCCACCCACCGGACGATGTCCATCGGCGCATCCGCCAACAGCCGGTACGCCGGCTCCCGCCGGCTCCACTCCTCCGGCGTGAACTGCGCCAGCAGGGATCCCCCGCCACCGGCCCCCTTGATCCG
>NZ_JBFBEZ010000097.1:0-4705 GCF_040701725.1 Streptomyces sp. NPDC093109 | reverse complement strand
CTAAGTGGAGTCCGTGCGGGTTCGTGAAGAGAACGCGCGGGCGGCAGATACGCAGTTCAGCAGGTCAACGCAGTGCTTTCGCCCTCAAGTCGACCGTGGGGGATTCTGCTCGTAACTCCTGGATTTCAGGAGTGACGCATGTAATCTAGGCGTCCATGTCGGATTCCGAGACTCGCACTCTGACGTTCGTGCCCCGTGCTGGGGTGGCGGACGACGCCGGCCCAATGCCCCTGGATACTGGGCTGGCCGACGTCATCACGTTGCAGCGTCGGCGCGAGGCCCGGCTCTCCGCCGAGGACGAGGAAACGTTCTTCATCGAGACGCTCTCCGAGTACCAGTGGGCACGGGATGCCGCTGGCCTCGCGCCGACGACTCTGGACAGGATCGTCAAGCCGGTGATCGAGGTCTGCGACTTCTACGGTGTGGTGCCCTGGCGGCTCACCCCGCGTGAGTTGGACCGCTACTTCGCCGGGCCCGGCAAGCGCGGGCACTCGACGGTCCGAACCAAGATCAACAGGATCGACGGCTACTTCGCGTTCCTCGAGCAGCGGTACGCCGGCGAGATCCTCCGCCGGTTCGGCGCCGCGGTCGAGTCGCCGGTCGACCCGTTCAACCGGCCGCGTCACCGCGGTGACTTCGGGTTGCGGATCCCGCCGTCGCGACAGGCGATGAAGGAGTTCTTCGCCCGCTGGCGGGCTGATCTGCCGCAGGCCCGGAAGCCGATGGTGGCCTGCAGGGACTACGTCATGGCCAAGGTGGCGTACATCTCCGGCGTACGAGTCACCGAGCTGTGCGGGGTTCAGATCGGCGACATCCACTGGGAACTCGGCCAGTGGGGGCGCTTCGTCGTCAACGGCAAGGGAGCTCGCGGCTCCGGCCCGCGGCAGCGCCAGGCCTACCTGTTCCAGGAGGGCCGCGAGCTGCTGTGGTGGTACGTCGAGGAGATCCGAGGCCAGTTCCGGGACGACCCGGAACATCCGAGCGCCCCGTTGTTCCCCTCCGAGCGACTACCGAAGGCGGTGGCCGCGTTGAACATGCCGATCGCACCAGCGCTCGACCCCTCGACGTTCCGCCGTGTACTGAAGACCGCTTCCGCGCAGTACCTGGCGGGACCGGTCACGCATCTTCATCCGCACCTCCTCCGTCACGCCTGCGCGACGCACAACTACGAGCGCGGCATGAGCCTGTGGGAGGTTCAGAGAATCTTGGGCCACGACTGGGCGACCACGACGGTCCGGTACCTGGCTTCCGTCCACGCGGAGCCGGAGCACGCCAACCTGGCCGCCAGCGCCCTGGCGGCACAGCGTCTCGTCATGGACAAGGGGAACCTGCGGTGAAGTGGAACCTGCGCTGGGCCGCGGCCAAGCGCGACATCTGGCGCCCGACCGACCTGCTCGCCGCGTTCAAGGAGGTCGGCTTCAACCCGTCGTTGAGCAAGGTTTCGGCGATGTGGGGATCCACGCCGATCTCGGTCCGCCTCGACGACCTCGACATGATCTGCCAAGCGCTGAACTGCACGGTGGCAGACCTGCTCGAGGCGGAACCCGTCGAGGTACGGAGGCCCTCCGACCAGAATCTGCCGAAGGCTGTCGGTGAATCCGGGCCAAGCGGTGGAGCGGCGCGGCCGACCCCACGCCAGCCCCGAGGCGACGGACTGCGGTCGCTGCCGCCGAACTGAACCATGACTGCTCTCCCGCGTCCCCGGCAGTGCCTGGAGTGCCTGAACTGGGGCTTCAACTACAGCTACTGCGGCACCTGCCGCCGTTGGCGTCAGAAGCAGCCCACCACGGCAAGCTGTCGACGCTGCCGGCACACCGCCCGGGTGAGTACAGCCGAGCACGTGTGTCGGCCGTGCCTGCGGGCGATCCGCAGCGAGCGGGACTTCGAGTGGCTGGCGGATCCCGACGGCTGCCCTTCGCGAGATCGCCAGCTCTCGCTGATCTTCCCCGGACTGAACGGCAAGGGCTTGGCCCAGCCGCTCAGCCGTCCTGGTCGTAGCTGGGACACGGCGCGATTGATCCAGCGGCTCGGTGAAGGCCAGGAGGAACAGGACGATCTGACGTTCAGCCCGCCGACCTCGCCGGGGCAGATGCTCCTGTTCACCCGCCGACGGGTGCTCGGGCACCTGGCCGAGGCACGGATCAGAGCGCGTCCTCTGGCGGACTGGGACCGGGTGGAGCGGGTTCTCGTGCAGCGGGCGGCTGACCTCGGACACGGCGAGGGGTGGGTCCGGCAGGTCGGCGGAGCGGTCAGGGTGATGCTGGCGCTCCGGGAGTCCGACGGCGGGGGCCTCATACCGGTGGAGGCTCTGAAGAACATCTCTGCCATGCGGCAGGCCGTCGCCGAAGTCCTTCAGCAGGCCGGGCTCCTGGACGTACCAGGCGGATGGACGGCGCCGCCGATGATCCGCGGAATCCGGCCGGCCCGACCACAAAGCTGCCGATCGTGCCAGGCATGGGGCATCCGGAGTTTCTGCCCCGGCTGCCGGGGCTGGCGGGACAACGCCGACCAGTTCGACGCCGGCGACTGCACGCGGTGCATGCGCGAGGACGTGCTGCTGAGGGACGGCCTCTGCCGAGGCTGCTGCCTGGACATCACCCTCAACGGACTACAGACGCGGCACCAGCCCTGGCGGCAGCTGATGCTCGGAGCCCCCTTCACGTTCAACACGACGGTCCACCTCGCCTACGTACGCCACGACGCCGGCCAGCCCGGCTTCCAGCCGCACTGGAAGCATTCGCCGGAACCGGAGCGGACCACCTCCGCACACCGTCTGATACCGGGCCAGGATCCGCTCTTCCCGATAGCCCGGGACTGGAGCAGGATCGCTTCCCGTCCCCTGGCCGAACTGCCTCTCCTGACCCCTGGCGACGAGGAGCTCGTCACCGCGCTGTTTGAGGAAGCGCAACAGCTGCGGTGGCGCGAGGGGCCCCGCGACAAGTGCGTCCGGGCGCTGCGAGTCCTCGCATCCTGGCTCGGCACCGACGCCCCGATACCCGAGGAGGACATCCGGACGCTCTCGGCCGCGACCGCCCGAAGCGGGCCGGGGCCACGCCTCGCCCAGTTCCTCGCCAGGCGTGACAGGCTGGTCCCGGCCCAGCGGAAGAACACGGACGCCGTCCGCGTCGAGTCCGCCATCGCGCAGTACAGCGGCAACATCGCGGACGAGCTCCGCACCTGGGTGAAGGTCCTGCGCGGGGGCGGGCGGTGGGAGCACCCGGCCACCACCTGGGTGACCATTCGCCGCTACCTGGGCTACCTGAAGCCCGTTCTCGACGACTGGCAGGCGGCCGGCGTGTCGAGCCTGCGCGAGGTCGGCAGAGAGGAGGTGGACAACGCGCTCAAGGCTCGTCAGGGACGCACTGCCGAAGGCTTCCACAGCGCCGCGCGCAGTCTCTTCCGAGCACTGAAGCAGGAGCGCGTGATCTTCGCGGATCCCACTCGTGGCTTCACCGTCACCGCTGTGGAGAAGGTCCCGCGCTCGATTCCGTCCGACTCGTTGAAGGGCATTATCGACCGCACGCCGATGACCGCCCACAAGCTGATCGTCGTCCTGGTCGCTGTCCATGCCCTCGGCTTGAACGAGATCACCCGGCTCCCGGCCAGCGCGCTCAACCTCTCCGACGGACGGCTGACCGTTCGGCGCCCGGGACGCAGGCACGTGGTCTACCTTGACGAACTCACCTACGAGCTGGCAGCCGAGTGGATGCGCGAACGGCACCGGCTCTGGCCCATGTCGAGCAATCCGCACCTGATCGTGAACCGGTTCACCGCCATGAACACCGACGCCCCGCCCATCTCGCGCAGCACGATCAAGGACGTGTTCACCGCGCTCAGGCTGAGCGGGCAGAGAGTCCGCATCGACCGGATACTCCACGAGGCCCAGCTCACCGCAGACCCGCTCCACCTCATCAGACTGTTCGGGATCAGCGAGGTCACCGCGGTCAGGTACATCCACGCTGCCCACCCCGAACGCACCGGCAAGTCTCTGCGTTGAGGATGGGCAGGCTGTCCTCAACTCCACTTCAGGCGGCAGCCGTCCAGGCGGGAGTGACACACCCTTCTTCCCAGTGCCACCACTCCTTGGCCGCACCGTGCTCCAACAGCTTCCGAATGCGAGGGATGTCCGCCTCCGGTGGGATGTCCAATGCGACCATGCGGAACTTTTCGATTCCCTCGCCCGTCGTGCCGAGCCGATGGAAGGTCTCCAGCACGGTCTGCCGGGCGGCAGCCGATCCCCCGTCCTTCAGCACGATCAACCGGATGGTGCAGTTCTCCGAAGCACGGACGGTCTCCCCAGCCCAACGCAGTCCGTCGTCGTCGATTTCCACTTGGACGATGTCGCCGCTGGCGACCCCGCGTACGAACCACGGGGTGTTGTCCAGCCTCACTGTCCCGTCACCCAGGTCCACCGCCCACAGGCTCTCAACACTCGCAGGGGGCCAGCCGTCCTCGTCCACCTCCATCCGGAAGTGGATCTTCACATGATCATCGCTGATGTTCGTCACCGCGCCATCATCCTCATCTGTCAGGAACGCGAGGACTTCGGGGCCACAGGAGCCGTCATCGCCCCGACGAGCTACTCATGATCTGACTGTGTCTGGTGTCTCGGGCAGGAACCCGCTCGTCGTAAGCGGCGCCCAGAGATGCCGACGCGCGGGTTCAGCAACGTCTTCGTCCGAGATTTCGCGAACCCGCCTTCTTT
>NZ_JBFBEZ010000096.1:0-5078 GCF_040701725.1 Streptomyces sp. NPDC093109 | reverse complement strand
CCCGACACCCCCATCATCACCACCGACGCCCGCCACCGCGCCGACGCCAAAAGCGGACTCATCACCCTCGTCGAACACGCCCTCATGGCACGACTGAAGTAGACGATCCGCTACGGAAGTTGTCGTATACAGCGCCGGGGGTGGGCCATGTCACTGGACACGGCCCACCTCCGTGTTCATAACATTTCGACAGAGAATTCGTGCGCTTCGGACACCCGACGCACTCAGCCGGTGTCACTGTGCTCATATCGCCCCCGCCTTTTGACATGGCTCGCTCCTTATGCCCGTTTCATGTGAGGCTCGTACCCCTCGGAATGGCTGATTCCTGCTGTTTGGATTGCACGGCTCCCCCGTGCTGGAATTCAGCGACTCCTGAGGAGTACGGCTAGTACGGCCCCTGAAACAGAACGCGGCACAACGTAAGGTGCCGACGCCGAGAGGTTGTTGGTCGAGTGAGGCGAAGCAAGACGAGCTCCGCGGAGCAGCAGGCGCGGGGGAACTTCACCCCGCCGCCCCGCACAGCGGTGCCGCCCGCGGCCACCCCGGCTTCACCCCCGGCAGCGGGCAGTTCCAGCCGCTTCTCCCCGCGCAACTGGCGTGTGCCCACGCGGCTCAACGCCATTCTGCTGATCCCCGTGCTGGTCGGTCTGGGCATGGGCGGCTTCCAGGTGAAGGCGTCCGTCGACACCTGGCAGCAGGCCCAGGACGCCGAGCGCACGGCGCTGCTCGTACGGGCGGCCTCGGACTACGGCACGGCGCTGCTCAACGAGCGTGACCTCACCGCCCAGCCCCTGCTGACGAACAAGCGCGACTCCCCCGTCGTCGTCCAGGCCCTCGCGACCACGGACGCCGCGGCCAGGAAGTTCGACGCGGCGGTCCAGGACATGCCGCGCCGGGAGGGTCTGGAGCGCCGGCTCGCACTGTTCCGCAGCGTGGAGCCCAACCTCGCCGACCTCCGGAAGACCGCGTTCACCGCGGGTGTCGAAACCCCGGACAAGAGCGGCGAGAACGGCGGCCCGGTCGCCACCGAAGAGGGATACGTGCCGCTGGAGCACACCCTCATGGAGTTCTCCAACGAACTGGGCTTCGGCAGCGGCAGCACCAGCTACGGCCGTACGGTCTACGCGCTCCAGCTCGCCAAGGGCGCCGGTTCGCTCCAGCGCTCCATCGGCATGCATCTGCTGGTGCGGCCGAGCCAGAAGGCCGACGTCAAGAGCGGTCAGGCGATCGCGTTCTCCAGTTACGCCTATCTGGAGGACATCGCGATCGGCGAGTACGCCTCCGGCGGCACGGAGTCGGATCTGGCCAAGCTCCAGGCCGTCATGAAGGAGAAGACGGCCGAGGGCGCCAAGAAGCTCGCCTCCGCGCAGCAGCAGGCGATGGCCGCCGGCCAGAACTTCACCGCGCCGCCGAGCAAGGACGGCTCCGTCCTCGACGGCATGGTCGCGGCCATCGCGACCGGCGACACCCCCGAGCAGCTCGCGTCCCGCGGGGTGACGCCCGAGGCGTGGATGGCGGCCACCACCGCCAAGTTCGACGGCTACACGGCGGTCGAGGACGATCTTCTCGGCCAGGCAGTCACCGACGCCTCGCGGATCTCGGACAGCGCCAGGAACCGCGCCATCACCAACGCCGCGATCGTCGTGATCGCGCTGCTGGCCGCGTTCGTCCTGGCCTCGATGATGGCCCGGCAGCTGAGCCGCTCGATGCTGGCGCTGCGCACCGCCGCGTTCGGCATCGCCGAGCAGCGGCTGCCGATGCTGGTCGACCAGCTCTCGCGCGCCGAGCCCGGCCGGGTGGACACCCGGGTCAAGCCGATCCCCATCGACTCGCGCGACGAGATCGGCGAGGTCGCCCGCGCCTTCGACCAGGTCCACCGCGAGGCGGTCAGGCTCGCCGCCGAGCAGGCCATGCTCCGGGGCAACGTCAACGCGATCTTCACCAATCTCTCGCGCCGCAACCAGTCACTGATCGAGGGGCAGTTGACCCTCATCTCCGACCTGGAGAACAACGAGGGCGACCCGGACCAGCTGGAGAACCTCTTCCGGCTCGACCACCTCGCGACCCGGATGCGCCGCAACGGCGAGAACCTCCTCGTCCTCGCGGGCGAGGAGCCGGGCCGCCGCTGGAACCAGCCGGTGCCCCTGGTCGACGTACTCCGCGCGGCGGCCTCCGAGGTGGAGTCGTACGAGCGCATCGAGCTGACCGGGGTGCCGGAGACCGAGATCCACGGCCAGTCCGTCACCGACCTGGTGCATCTGCTCGCCGAGCTGCTGGAGAACGCCACCACCTTCTCCTCGCCGCAGACGAAGGTCCGGGTGACCGCGACCCGGCTGCCGGACGGCCGCGTGATGATCGAGATCCACGACAAGGGCATCGGCCTCACCGCCGAGGACTTCGCCGACATCAACCACAAGCTGGCCAACCCGCCGACCGTGGACGCCTCGGTGTCCCAGCGCATGGGTCTCTTCGTGGTCGGCCGGCTCTCGGAACGGCACGGCATCCGCGTCCAGTTGCGCCCCTCGGGCGAGCAGGCCGGGACGACCTCGCTGGTGATGCTCCCCGACGCGATCACCCACGGCGGCGGGGGCACCCCGTCGGAGCCGGCGGCGGAGTTCAGCGTCACGCAGATCATGCCGGAGCAGCAGCCCCCGGCGCAGGAGCAGCAGTTCCAGACCGCTCCGATGCTGACGGCCGCGGAGCTGGGCTTCGACGACTCGCGCTACGAGCCGCCGCCGGTGGACGAGTCCCAGCGCCTCAACCCCGTCGACCGCTCGCTGAAGCGCGAGGAGCGGCGGGCCGCGCTGGGTACCCCGCCGCTGTCCGAACAGCCGCTCTTCCAGGACCAGGTGCACGGCCAGTACCGCGAGGAACCGCCGTCGGAGGCCCCGTACGCGCCCCAGCCGCCCGCGGCAGGTGCCGAGTACGCGCCGACGGCGTACGCGGAGTTCCCGGCGCAGCCCTACCCGGAGCCGACGGCGTACCCGGAGACCGCGGCGTCCTATCCGGAGGCCACGCTTCCCGCCCAGGCCGATCCCGCGTTCTATCCGGAGCAGGGCAGTCAGGCTCCGCAGGCCGCCGCGGGGACGTTCGAGAATTCCTTCGCTCCCCCCGCCCAGCAGGGCGAGTGGTCGGAATCAGGTACGTACCAGAACGGGTACGAGCCCGAGCGGCGGACCGAACCGGAATCCGTGGACAGCGCTCCCGAGATCGCTCAGGAACGCGTAGGCTTCGACCGTCCGGGACCGTCCCCGAGCGCCAGCCACGCGCTGACCGACGCGGGTCTGCCGCGCCGGGGCGGCGGCGGCCAGCAGAGCAACCAGAGCAACGGCACCGTCGGCAACGACAGCGCCACCAGCAACGTCCCCAGCAATGTCACAAGCAGCGTCAACGGCAGCGGCGTCGGAACCGACAGCAGCACCGGCACCGGCGACGGGCAGAGCGAGACGGCCGGCACCGAGGACTGGCGGGCCAAGAACGACGACCGCTGGCAGCGGGCCGAGAAGACCCGCGAGCCCAAGGCGGGCGGCGTCACCATCTCCGGTCTCCCCCGCCGCGTCCCCAAGGCCAATCTGGTCGAGGGTGCGGCGGAGCAGAACACGGCGACCGGCCCCTCGGTCTCGCGCGCTCCGGAGGACATACGTGGCAGGTTGAGCAGCCTGCGACGGGGTGTCGAGCGGGGCCGTAGCGCCGGCGGGGACACGAACGGACCGGGCCACGGCCCGGGCAGTACCTACAACCAGGAGCGTTAGTGTGAGCCCGATGAGCCAGGCGGCGCAGAATCTTAACTGGTTGATCACCAACTTTGTGGACAACACCCCCGGGGTGTCCCACACAGTGGTGGTCTCCGCCGACGGACTCCTGCTGGCCATGTCCGAAGGTTTCCCGCGTGACCGCGCCGATCAGCTGGCGGCCGTGGCCTCCGGGCTGACCTCGCTGACCGCGGGGGCGTCCCGGATCTTCGAGGGCGGTGCCGTGAACCAGACCGTCGTGGAGATGGAGCGCGGCTTCCTCTTCCTCATGTCCATCTCGGACGGGTCCTCGCTGGCCGTCCTCGCCCACCCCGAGGCCGATATCGGTCTGGTGGGTTATGAGATGGCGCTTCTGGTCGACCGCGCGGGTACGGTCCTCACTCCGGACCTGCGCGCCGAACTCCAGGGAAGTCTGCTCAACTGACAGACAGTGCGCGGCTCGCCACCGCACCATAGGGGTGCGGTGGCGCGGACCGAGCAGGTCCGCCATGATCGGGCCCGGCGACACCGGCAGTCGGAGGAGGAAACGTGGCTACACCCCCAAACGGGCATCCCTATGACGGTGGCCCGCGGTCCCAGGGCGAGCATGCCCTGAACCGCTTCAACTTCCCCTCCGCGCCGAGCGGTCAGGGTGGCCAGGGCGACCAGGGCGGTCCGGCGCAGCAGGACGGCGGTGGCTCCGGCGGCGGGTTCGGCGGGTACGAACAGCCCCCGGGGCCGTATCAACCGCCGCCGCAGCAGCCGCGGCAGACCCAGCAGCAACCTCAACAGCCGTACGAACAGCCGCAGGAACCCTCGTACGATCAGCCGAGGCGGCCCCGCGTCCAGCAGGGCAGGCCGAGGCGCCCCCGGGAGTCCGCTCCCATGAACGCACACAATCCGTTGGTCCGTCCGTACGCCATGACCGGTGGCCGGACCCGGCCGCGGTACCAGCTCGCCATCGAGGCACTGGTCAGCACGACGGCCGATCCGTCCCAGCTGCAAGGGCAGTTGCCCGAGCATCAGCGGATCTGCCGGCTCTGTTTTGAGATCAAATCGGTCGCCGAGATTTCGGCGCTCCTCTCCATCCCCCTGGGCGTCGCCCGGATCCTTGTGGCCGACCTGGCGGAGGCGGGCCTTGTCGCCATCCACCAGCCCGGCGGCGAGGAATCCGGCGGCACACCAGACGTGACACTGCTCGAAAGGGTGCTCAGTGGACTTCGCAAGCTCTAGCGGCGGTGCAGCCCGCTCAACCACCAGCGCGAAGATCGTGGTGGCGGGCGGCTTCGGCGTGGGCAAGACCACGTTCGTCGGCGCCGTCTCGGAGATCAACCCGCTGCGTACCGA
>NZ_JBFBEZ010000095.1:0-5174 GCF_040701725.1 Streptomyces sp. NPDC093109 | reverse complement strand
CCCCACCGAGCGCCCAGAAAGCGCCCCCGCACTACCCAACACCACCAACACGACCGCCACTTGATCGGCTACACCACTCGACGGGACATGACCCGTCCTGCAGCCGCGGGACGCGCTCTCCTTGAATCGCCTCCGGACGTCCACCTTGTTCTTTCAGGGGAAGCCGCCCCATTCCGGGCAGGTCTTCCTGACCAGGACGCACGTCGATGTCTTGACGGGCGAGGTGAAAAGCTGGCCGGGCCCCGGGCGGCTGCACCTCGACCACTTCGTCTACGACCGCCTATCGCTCCGTTGCGCTCCGGATGTGCGCGACTTCGCTGGCGCGTTCCGGACTTCTTGAACGTTCCGACGACGGCCGTTGCGGTGAGGATAATAGGGATGAACTATTCTCAAATCTCCAAGGGGGCAGCCGCGTTGAGCCAGTTCAGCGGTCATGAGACCAGCCCGTACGAGGCGCTTCGGCAGGGTCGGTCGGCAGTTGATCGTCTGATGACCGGGATGCTAGACGCCGGCGGGATGTTCCTTGAAGTGGCGGCGACCCAGGTTCTCCTGTCGACCGCGAGCCCGCGCATCCAGTTCGTCGAGTTCACCGCTGATCATGAGAAGGAGAACGGAGCCGACTGGCTGTGGTGCTGGGTGGACCGGGACGGCACCTGCTTCGCGCTCCTCGTCCAGGCAAAGATCTTGAAGGTGCACGGTAGTCGCTGGAGCATCGACTTCACGTACAAGACGCGCGGGGACGACCGGACCCAGCTCTCCAAGCTGATCAGGGCGTCGAACCGCTTCCACGTCCCTGCGGCCTACGTCCTGTACTGCGGCGACTCGCAGTACCGATCGACTCTGAACTGCGACCGCACCCATGACGACGTTCCTTGCAAGGAACGCGACCGGGTCGGTGTATCCACGGTTTCCGCCCTGGTAGCGGAGGTCGCCGTCGGGGTTGGCGGGGTGAGTGCAGGCGTGATGGCCTTCCACGACGCGATCCCCGTCGAGGACGTCGCCAGCCCCGACGGCCTGGACGCGCCGATCGTGCCACTCGCACGCGGGCTGAGCGAGGACCTCGATCGCTTCCTGCGCCAGCCTCAGCGGGGATCTCGCAGGGTGGCAAAGGAACTGCTCCGGCCGGTCCAGCGGATCAGGAATGGCCAGTTCGCAGGTGCTGCGGTCATGCAACGCGCCGCCCCGGTCACCGGCGCCCTCTTCGAGAACGTCCCCAACGACTTCGGGCACTTCTCGGTGCCGTACCTCGCGCACACGCTCCGAGGCCTACGGGCGGAGGTCCCCTACTACGTACGGGATGTCTTGGAAGGCCGGACTCCTCCGGCGTGGGTCACTGACCACCTCGGCGGGATCGTCGTGATCCCCGACGCGGACGCCCCGACCACCGCGTCCACTGTCAGGGCCAGTGACACCGGGCTGTTCCTTCCACACCTCCCCGAAGCGCCTCAGCCGCCACATGACCATCGCCCGACGCGGGCCGCGTGAGGTCGACGCGACGCCTCCGGGAGCTCACCCGCTCCAGGGTGCTCGGGCGAGAACCCGGCCCCGGATGTCGGCGGCGTCGGTCGCCGCCCATCGTCCAGGGAGGATATCCAGGCGTGCATGACACCGCGCCTCAGGCTGCTCGCTAGCGGGATGAGAAGGTCAACGAGGCTTGTGCGGGCCCGAGTCCGCCTGGCCACCGCTGTTGCGCTGCGTCCCCGGGACGCGGGCCGACGTGGAGTGAGCAAGGGCCGGGTGGGAGGTAGACCGTGCACCTTTCGCCAGTTCCTGCAGGATTGCTTATGCGCTGTCGTCCGCCCGGGGGGTGAGGAGGGAAACCACATCTGCGTCGGCGTGGACCCGTTGTGCGTACTCGATGCTACGTGTCTGGTCGGAGGCGTAGTCCAGCCGTTCCCGCTGCTTGCGCAGTCGTTCCTCGCAGGCATCGATGATCGCGCCCCACGTGATGATGCGGATGGTGACCTTCCCGTCGCTCCTGATGTAGCCGTCGGGGTGCTGCCACTGAACCTCGTTACTGATGGAGTTCCCGACCAGCCAGAACTCCCAGCGGGTCTGGTCGTCGTGACGGTAGCGCTCATCGGTGGTGACGGCGTAGGCGTAGCTGTTGATCTGGGCGACTTCGGCCTCCGACAGGACGGTGCGGGGTCGCTTCAGCTCGACAATGAGGTGTTGTTTGGTCTTGGCCGCTCCTGAGACGGCGGATAGCAGCAGGTCGAGCCGGCCGCTGGTGCCGTGGTGGAGCTGGACTCGCTGCTGAGGCACTGTCCTGCTCTCCAGGCGGGGCAGATGCCGGTTCAAGGCTTTGGTCAGCCCGATCTCGGAGACGGCATGCGTGTACTCGTCTCCGAAGATCCACAGCTCCTTCTCCAGCATGCGGTGAAGCTGGTCCTTCTCCCGCAGCGTGAAGCGGGCTTCGAACTCGAAGAGCAGTGTACGCAGTGCGCCTAGGGCATCGATGCGGTCGACGGTCTCCGCGTTCGCGGCGATGAGATTCGCCAGCGGCGTGCGATCGACCAGGTCTTCAAGTCGTTCCTTCTGCGGCGTCGACAGCCCGAACAGTTCATCGAGGACTTTCGGCATCGCAGAGGGTTGCCGACGCAGTGCTTTGCGCAGCAGCACCATCTGTGTGCGCCGCGCTGCCTTCGGCCCCTTGAGCTGGCGGCTGACCAGCCCTGCCACCTCGTTGAACGTTTCGCGCTCCGCCGTCTCGACCGGGCCGGTCGGCTCGCCGGTGTAGGGGTAGACGCCTTCGTCGATCCATTGCTTCACCAGCTTCCTGGTCAGCTCACGCTGCTGGTCACGGAAATAGGAGCGCAGACGGTGTCGCGCGGCTTTGACTGTGGCACCGAGCAGGGAGTCCGCCTGCTCGAACTCGCCTTCCAGCAGGTCGTGGTCGGTCAGGTTCGCGAAGCGGTCCCACAACACGTAGGCGGTGAAGTGGAAGTCCGGTGCCTGTATCTGCGCCAGGAGTGTGACCCGGTGGACGCCGACGCCGTCGCAGATCAGCAGTTCACGTCGCGGCGGCCTGAGTCTCCACTCCACGATCCGCAGCACCGGACCGGGACCCGGGTGGTCCAGGCCGATGTCCAGTTCCTCCTCGAACGGTTCGCCCTGGACTACGTCGCTGGGATCGAGCAGGGTGCCGCACCACCACACGCTGACCGCAGGATACTTGCTCAGGTACATGGCGAGGCGGCTGGTCAGCTCTTCACGGGCACTGTCCGCGGTGAGGCGCTGTTTGCGCTGCGCCTCACCGGTGACCCGGACGAGGGTGCCTGGCTTTCTGGACGGTGCGAGGCCGCGCTCGTCGACGTCGAAGTTGCTGTCGCCGTCCTGAAAGCGGATGGCGACCTCGGTTCGTCCGTCCGGGCCGTCCGAGACCGATGTCCACGTCGCGGACGCGCCGAGAGCCAGTACCCGGAAACGCCCGTAGCCGTGGCGTCCGTGCAGTTGCCGCCCGCTTTCCGTTCCCGGGGCAGTGCGCTTGCCGGATCCGCCCATGCCCTTGAACTTGGACTCCACCGTGGTGGCCGGGATGCCGTGTCCGTTGTCCCGCACGGCGACGGCCTGGACTCCGCCGAAGTCGTCGAGCTCCAAGTCGACATGCACCTCTGTGGCGTCGGCGTCCAGGCTGTTCCACACCAGCTCTTCCACGGCGCCCAGCGGATCCGTGCGTCGGGCGACCTTGGCGATGAAGTCGGGGCGTACTTCCACAGGAATCCGCATAGGGGCAAGCATGTCACCCGCGCGCACCAGTCATCCATAGGCAACACAACTGATCCGGGGCTCTGTTGCACGTTCGGCGATATCGTTGCGGCACTCGTGCCGGCGCGCTTGTGGTCTTGTTCGTGCAGGTGCGCCATTGCCCGATTCGGGTGGCGTGTGCTGGGTGTGCCGGAAACGGGGAGGATTCCAGTCGACCGGATGCCGGGACGCAGATAAATGACGTGCGCCGTGGTGGTGCCGAGCCGCTGAGCGACCTGAGCCAACGAAGCCAAGTTGGGCCGGGGCTGGCCTGCCCTGCACCATGCCTTGCTGACTTAGCTGCGCGCTGCAGACACGCTGAATATGGACAACTGCCCAGTCGACGGCTCCCACGTCCGGGCTCTCAAGGAGGAGATTACGTCGGGCCTTCGCCGGTCGATCGCGGGCGGCCCGGATCCGAGCATCACGTGATCGAGGACTGCCAGGGGGATTTTGCTCGCGGTCTCGCTGACCGGCGGAAACTGTCACGACGTCACACAGATGATTCCCCTGCTCGACGCGATCCCTCGCCTAAAGAGGTTGTCGCGAAGCAAGGCGTGGGGCCGCGTTGTCGCCGCGCCGGGCTGCGAACGCGGTGGCTGCAACTTCTCGCCGCTTGTGGACTGGCGGAAAAGCCAGCAGGCCTCCAGGACCGTGTTCAGCGGCCCAGGCAGGGGGAGGGCTGCCGGAGTTGTGAGCCACTGCAAATTGGTGGAGCTCTGCCAAGATCCCGACCAGGGCAACCACCTGCCCGGTAGCGAGATGATGCATGCGCTCAAGTACCTGTGCATCGTCCAACGAAGCAATCCAGGCGTGCAGGACACCTTGCCCTGGGCTGTCCGGCAGCGGCGCGAGCAGGTCAACAAGGCTTGCGCGCGACACTGCGGCGCTGATTCTGGCTTTTGCACGGTCGGCTGCTGGGATGTTTCCTGCTCCGAGCAGGGCTTGGCGGGTATCGTTGTGGCCGGTGGTGATGTCCAGCTGCGGAGGCAAGTTGGGCACTTCGGCCCCACCGGTGACCAGGGTCGGAATGGCGATGGTGCGCACCCACTTCTCCAGAGCTCCCAGTTCGGATGCGGCTACGACCCAGGCACCGGTGTGCGGGCGCTGCAGGGCGACCGTTGGAACCACGTTCAGGAGGATCCGCTCTCCCTGAGGGGCGCTGGCCAGGACGCTGCCCTGTGTCAGGGTGATGCTGCGGCCGACGCCCGGATCCGGAGCGATCGCCACTTCGACACGCGGGTCGTGGGTGTCGGGGTAGACGGCTCCGACCCGCGTGGCGGCAAGGGCGGGCATTCGATGCTTTGCCAGGTTGGTGTGCATCGCCAAGACCTTTAGAGGGTGTCTCACGTGGCTTGAGGGTTCGTACGGCATGATGTCTGTCGTGGGTGCTGATCTGTCGAAGCGTCTGGTTCCTGATGAACTCT
>NZ_JBFBEZ010000094.1:0-5188 GCF_040701725.1 Streptomyces sp. NPDC093109 | reverse complement strand
CCGTACACAAAACCACGACCGGCAAACCCCTCATAACAACCACCCACATCAAGCGCCACAGCACCCACCGGCGGCCACACCGACACATCAAACCCCGCATCGGCCGACCCGGCACCGCCGGCCACCAACGTCCCCGTGGCGTGCCGCGTCCACGTGACGTCCGTCGCGCCCTCGGGTCGGGAGTGCACGGTGACTGTGCGTCGCCCGTCGCCATCGGCGACCCCGACGCGCACCTGGGTCCGTACGGCACCGTGCTCCGGGAGGATGAGCGGGGCCGCAAGGGTCAGCTCCTCGACGCGGTCACAGCCGACCTCGTCACCCGCCCGGAACGCCAGTTCCAGCAGCGCTGTCCCCGGCAGCAGTACCTGTCCGTTCACGGCGTGATCCGCCAGCCACGGATGGGACCGCACCGACAACCGGCCCGCGAACAAGACCCCTTCCTCCTGGGCCAGTTCGACCGAGCCACTGAGCAGCGGATGATCGGCCGCCGTAAGCCCGGCAGCCACCGCACCCGCCGGTACATACATTCCGGACGGCCAGAACCGCTGGTGCTGGAAGGCATAGGTGGGCAGTTCGACGGAGCCTGCCCCCGTCCCGGCGAAGAGCGCCGACCAGTCGACGCGGACGCCCCGTACGTGCAACTGCGCGAGCGCCATGAGAGCCGTCTGCTCCTCCGGCCGGTCCTTACGCAGAAGAGGCACGCTCGCCACCTCAACGCCGTCAGGCACAGACTCCAGCGCCAGAGCCGACAGCACCCCATCAGGCCCCAGCTCAACAAACGCCGACACCCCCACATCCACCAGCGCCGCCACACCATCCGCGAACCGGACGGCCTCCCGCACATGCCGCACCCAGTACTCGGCGCAGCCCATCTCACCGGCCCCGGCGATACCACCGGTCAAGTTCGACACAACGGGCACCGACGACTCGTTGTACGTCAGCTCCTCGACGACGGTACGGAAGTCGTCCAGCATCGGGTCCATCAACGGCGAGTGGAACGCGTGCGACACCCGCAGTCGGCTCGTCTTCCTGCCCTGCGCGGCAAGCCGACCAGCCACCGCAGCAACGGCACCCTCCGTACCCGAAATCACCACGGACGACGGCCCATTCACCGCGGCGAGCGACACATCAGCCGACAGCAACGGTACGATGTCGGCCTCGGACGCCCCCACAGCCACCATCGCACCACCGGCGGGCAGAGCGGCCATCAGCGAAGCCCGCGCCACCACCAGACGACACGCATCCTCAAGCGACAAGACACCCGCGACATGCGCAGCGGCCACCTCACCAATGGAATGCCCGGCAACGAAATCCGGAACCACCCCCCACGACTCCACCAACCGATACAACGCCACCTCAACCGCAAACAACACCGGCTGAGCAACACCCGTACCACTCAACGCATCAGCGTTAACACCCCACAACACCTCCCGAAGCAACCCACCCCGCTCGGCCTCCAGCAACCCCAACACCGCGTCCAACGCATCCGCGAACACCGGGAACCGCCCATACAACTCCCGGCCCATCCCCAACCGCTGCGAACCCTGCCCCGAAAACAGAAACGCCCGCTTACCACCCACCACAGAACCCGACACCACCAACGGATGCGCCCCACCGTCAGCCAACGCCGACAACGCCTCCACACCACCATCCACCGACCCCGCCAACACCACCGCCCGACGCTCGAACACCGACCGACCCGCCACCAACGAAAAACCGACATCCACCGACCGCAACCCAGCCCGCGACCGCACAAACGACAACAGCCGACCCGCCTGATCACCCAACGCCTCAACCGACCGACCCGACACCACCCACGGCACCAACCCACCCGCAACCTCGGCAACCTCAGCAACCACAGGGCTGGAGACCACCGGCTCCGGCTGTTCCAGAATCACATGCGCATTCGTCCCACTGATCCCAAAAGACGACACACCCGCCCGCCGAACCCGACCCACCTCCGGCCATGCCACGGACTCCGTCAACAACTCCACCGCACCCGCCGACCAATCCACATGCGACGACGGCTCCGACACATGCAACGTCCTCGGCAACACCCCATGCCGCATGGCCAGCACCATCTTGATCACACCCGCCACACCAGCAGCAGCCTGCGTATGACCAATATTCGACTTGAGGGAGCCAAGCCAGAGGGGCCGCTCCGGGGCACGGTCGCTCCCGTACGTGGCCAGCAACGCCTGCGCCTCGATCGGGTCACCCAACGTCGTCCCCGTACCGTGCGCCTCCACCACATCCACATCACCCACCGACAAGCCACCACTCGCCAACGCCTGCCGAATCACCCGCTGCTGCGACGGACCATTCGGCGCCGTCAGACCATTCGACGCACCATCCTGATTCACCGCCGAACCCCGCACCACAGCCAACACCTCATGACCACGACGCTGAGCATCCGACAAACGCTCCAACACCACCACACCCACACCCTCGGACCAGCCCACCCCATCAGCCGACTCCGAAAACGCCTTCGACCGACCGTCCGGCGCCAACCCACGCTGCCGCGAAAACTCCACAAACGTCGACGGCGTCGACATCACCGTCACACCGCCCGCCAACGCCAACCCACACTCACCACCACGCAACGCCTGCATCGCCCAATGCATCGCCACCAGGGACGACGAGCACGCCGTATCGACGGTGACCGCCGGTCCTTCGAAGCCGAAGGTGTACGCGACGCGGCCCGAGGCGACGCTCAGCGCGCTGCCCTGGCCCTGGAATCCCTCGTACTCCTTGCCGGTCAGCAGGGATCCGTAGTCGTTGTACATCACACCGGTGAACACACCTGTGTCGCTGTCGCGCAGGGACGCCGGGTCGATGCCGGCCCGCTCGATCGCCTCCCACGACGCTTCGAGCAACAACCGCTGCTGCGCATCCGTCGCCATCGCCTCACGCGGACTCATCCCGAAGAACCCAGGATCGAACTCCCCCGCCCCATAAAGGAATCCACCCGAGCGGGTGTACGACGTCCCCGCATGGTCCGGGTCCGGGTCGAACAACGCGTCCACGTCCCAGCCACGGTCGGCAGGGAAGTCCGAGATGGCGTCGGCGCCCTCGCTGACCAGCCGCCACAGGTCCCCGGGCGAGGTGACGCCTCCCGGGTAGCGGCAGGCCATGCCGACGATCACAATGGGGTCGTCGGTCAGCGGTGGCAGCGACGATACGGGGACCCGTACCGGTGCCTGGGTGTCGGATCCGAGCAGTTCGTCCAGCAGGTGGCGGGCCAGCGCGGCGAGTGTCGGGTGGTCGAAGACCATCGTTGCCGAGAGTCGCAGCCCGGTGGCCGTACCGAGACGGTTGCGCAGTTCGACCGCCGTCAGGGAGTCGAAACCGAGATCACGGAAGGCACGCCCGGCGTCGATGTCGGCGCCGGTCACATGACCCAGAACGTGTGCGGCCTGAGCACGTACGAGATCGAGGAGGGCCTCTTCCCGGTCCTTCGGGGCCAGCGCGCCCAGTCGGCGGATCAGGTCGGCCTCCCCGGCCGGTCCGGACGTCGCGGCACGGCGCGCCGTCGTCCGGATCAGCCCGCGCAGCACCGCCGGTACGTCACCACGGGCGCGCAGCGTCGCTAGGTCGAGCCTCACCGGTACGGCGACGGACGCGCCGCCGGCCAGCGCCGCGTCGAAGAGCGCCAGGCCCTGGCCCGCCGACAGCGGCGGCATACCCGCCTCCTCTGCCCGGCGGATGTCGCGGTCGGTCAGGTCGGTGGTCATCCCGGCATGCCGGTCCCACGGTCCCCAAGCCAGCGAGAGTCCGTGCAGTTCACCGGCCCGCCGATGTGCGGCGAGGGCGTCGAGGAAGGCGTTTCCGGCGGCGTAGTTGCCCTGCCCGGCGCTGCCGAATGTGCCGGCGGCCGAGGAGAAGACGATGAAGGCGTTGAGGTCGAGGTCCCGGGTGAGTTCGTGCAGATGCCAGGCGGCATCCGCCTTGGGGCGCAGGACCGTGGTCAGCCGCTCCGGGGTCAGCGACCCGATCACCCCGTCGTCCAGCACCCCCGCCGTATGAACAACAGCCGCCAGCGGATGCGCGGACTCCACACCGGCAAGCAGCTCCGCCAAAGCCGCACGGTCCGACACATCACACGCCACGACCGAGACCACAGCGCCGAGCGCTGTCAGATCGGCCGCCAACTCGACTGCTCCCGGGGCGTTTTCCCCGCCCCGGCTGGTGAGCAGCAGATGCCGTACGCCACGTTCGGCGACCAGATGCCGGGCCAGCCTCCCGCCCAGGCCGCCCGTACCGCCGGTGATCAGCACCGTGCCCTCGGGGTCCCACACGGGCCCGGCGCCGAGGTCGGGCACCTCCGTACGGATCAGCCGACCGGCACGGAGAGCCCCTTCGCGGACGATCAGCTGCGGCTCGTCCACGGCGAGGGCGTGCAGGAGGTCGACCGCCGGGGCGGGCTCGTTCCGCGGGCCGGATTCCGGCGTGGAACCGGAACCGGAGAAGGAGCCGGAGAGGATACCCGGGGCGAGGTCGACCAGGCCGAAACGGCCCGGATTCTCCGTCTGCGCCGACCGCACCAGCCCACGCGCCGAGGCGGCCGCCAGATCAATGGCGTCGGAGTCGGAGCCCGGGCCATCCCCAAACGCGACGGCCCCCCTCGTCACAAACACCAGTCGGGACGCGTCAAACCAGTCGTCGGACAGCCAACTCTGAAGGGTCGTCAGTACGTCCTCGTTCAGCGCGTGTACGGAGCCCACAACGTCGGCGCCGTCCTCACTACAGACACTCACCAGCACCACGTCCGGTACCGATTCGGCAGCGGACTCACGTCCCCCGCGCGCCCGGAGCGCGCCGAGATCCGGGTACGAGGTGACCTCGGCACCGGCGGCCGCCATACCGTCGGCCAGCCGGAAGGCATCGCGGCCGATCAGTGCGACACGCCCCGGCGCGGCGCCGGACGGCATCGCCAACGGAAGCCAGTCCAGCTCGAACAGCGCGTCGCGAACGATTCCGGCGGAACCGCTCAGCTGCTCACCCGAAACCGGCCGCACGAGCAGCGAATCGACCGAGGCGACCGGTCGGCCCGAGGTGTCGGCGACCGTCACCGCGAGCGCGTCCTTGCCGTTCGGTGCGAGGCGTACGCGGAGTGTGGTGGCGCCGGTCGCGTGCAGCGTCACCCCCTCCCACGAGAACGGCAACCCACCCCCGGCCCCACCGTCCC
>NZ_JBFBEZ010000093.1:0-5648 GCF_040701725.1 Streptomyces sp. NPDC093109 | reverse complement strand
GAGCGGGGTGAGGTGGACCTTTCGCTGGTCAGCGTGGACTCCACCACCGCACGTGCCCACCACGACGCCGCCGGGATGCACCTTGATCCGGAGACACTGGACGCCCTGGAGAAGGCGGCCGAGGAGGAGAAGACCCGCTCAAAGGGGGCGACAGCAAGGAACAAGTCGGACAGGACACCGACGTCGAGGCCGGGCGGGTCAAACGGCGACGCGTCCGGCGACGCCGCAAGCTCCGCCTGAAGGCCGCCCTGCTCGGCCGCTCGCGGGGCGGGCAGACCAGCAAGGTCCATGTCGCTGCCGACCGCAAGTGCAGACCGCTCGTCCTCACGCTCACCGCCGGACAGGCCGCCGACAGCCCGCAGTTCATCCCCGTGCTCAACAAGGTGCGGGTTCGCCTCCCGGTCGGCCGTCCCCGAACCCGGCCCGACGCGGTCGCCGGAGACAAGGCGTACTCCTCCCGAGGCAACCGCTCCTACCTGCGCAAACGCAACATCAAGGCAGTCATCCCGGAGAAGAAGGACCAGGCCGCCAACCGGAAGAAGAAGGGCCGCCGGGGCGGCCGTCCCCTCACCCACGACGCCGAGCTCTACAAGGACCGCAACACCGTCGAGCGCCTGATGTGCGCCACGAGGCGCCTTGTTGTATCCCCGGCTCAGCCGGGAGGAATTGGAGGGATATTCCTGGGCCTGATGGCTTACCTGGATCCGAAAGGTGATGGGGACCAGAGCATGCCAGACAATCAGTTGAGAACCATCTGACCTCCTGTCAACGCTGCCCGCATCTCGGGGGAACCTCAGGGGAACCTCACGCTGCGCTCGGTACCGCGGTGTTTTCGTCGGGTGCACGGCCAGGATGCGGGCGCGCGGGGTGTGTCCCTGGGCGCGGGCGTAGGTCTCGGACATGACGATGACCGCTGCGGCCCCGTCGGACAGTGGGGCGCTGTTGCCGGCGGTGACCCTGCCGTCGGGCCGGAACCGCGGGGGCAGGGTGGCGAGGCTCTGCTGGGTCACTCCAGTGCGCGGGCAGTCGTCGGCCGTGGTGGTGGTGCCGTCCGGGGTCTTGATCGGGACGATGTCGCCGAAGTAGAGGCCTTGATCGATGGCCTGTTGGGTGAGGTGGTGGAGAGGGGCGGGCGGCGTAGGCGTCCATGTCGGTGCGGATGATGCCGTACAGGTCGGCGGTGTTCTCGGCGGCCAGTCCCACCGGGATGTAGGGGCGGGGTGCCTGCCCTGTTCGACTCGTGGCTCAGCGAGAGCGTACGTCCGTGGTCCGTCATTCCAGGATTCCCAGGTCAGTGTCTGGGCGACATGCTGGGCACGGGTCGACGCCTTGGGCCACGGCCTGGCGAGCCTGCTCGCGCGTTAGGCCCTGGGGCCTGCGGCTCTTCTGCCCGCTCCAGCACTCGTTGGTGTGGACGTACATGGCGGTGCGCCCGTCCAGGCTGCGTTCGAGGAGCCAGTCCGAGGCTGGCGGCCGAGCTGCTGCGGCTCGCTCTCGCTCGGCCTCGCGACGCTTCTCATCGGCGATCCACCTGTCGATCTGCGCGAGCTGGCGGAGCAGCTGCTGCTCGACGACCCGGCGGGTGAACGTAAGCGCGGCGAGTCGCGACATCCCGATATCGCTCATGTGTTCGATAATACGGTGCGGCTGATCCTCGCCACTGTGACTCGCAGTGCTACTTGGCCACTCACGTGACACGCGCCCGCGACAGGGCCATCGTGACGCCCGCCGGGCGTCACGCGCGGCGAAGCGGTTCAGGCGCAAGGTCCGGAGCTATCGGAGCCCGACTGCTCGAAGCGCCCGCTCGTCCCCCTCGTACGGGTAGAAGTGGCCGTGGTCGGGGCTCGTCTGGAGCAGCACCCCCTCTTCCTTGTCGGCATGAAACAGCGCCAGAGCGGCGCAGCTCTTGCACTTCTCGCAGGTGAGGAACGGGCTCAGCGGATGGAGTCCTTGGTCGCGGTCAGCCAGGTACAGGATGTGGCCGATTCGTTCCGGTCCGGCGTGACACAGGCTCTCTGTGGGAACGACCGGGTGGTCACCCATCAACCGCCGAAAGGTGACGGTGTCCGACTGCTCGTGGGGATCCCACACCACGTTGGTCACATCGAGCAGCTGTAGGTCAGCGAGGAACCGTGCTCGGCCGAGGAGGAAGCGCAGGCCGTCTTGAGCCTCCTTCAACTTGGCGGCTGAGGCAGCGGGGAGGTCTTCACGCCAGTGGGCCCTGCTGTTGCGCTTGGTGGCGAGGCTTCGGCACGCCTCCTCAGCCTCGTCGTCCGCAAGGAAGACAGCGAGCTCATGGAGGGGGTGCTCTGGAGGAAGGCGGGACATTCCCTCCGCTGTTGGAATCTGCTGGAGGATGCGCTGCCAGTCCCCGAAGCCGGGGCCGCCGAGCCCGGTTGCGATCTTCTTCTTGAAGGCTCCGATGGCCTTGCAGGTGATGCCGGCCTCGTGCGCCAGAGCGGTCGTGAGAAGCGCGCTGTACCCAAGCAGGGTTTCCGCGGCCTTGAGTACGGCCGCGTACTCCTTCGCCTGTGCATCGTCCTGGCCGTCCGCGCTCTTCTGCGCCTCGACGTTCCGCCAGCGCAGAGCGATCGGATAGGGGTATCGCGTACGGACGATAAAGTCCGGACCGTCGAGTTGGGCAGCAGCCACAGACCGGAGCCGGGTCAGCTGGCCGGTAGTGATAATGCGCCGCCGGGCCTCCTCTGGGCTCCCGCTCCTGTCGAAGACCGACTGCGCGAGCGCGCTGGCTTCGGCCGCCATTTCACCCAGCCGCTGCCCGGCGGCAGCGAGATCTGCCAGAGCTGCGGACAGCGCCTGGTCTTCATTCGGCAGGTCCAGCGCCTTGACCGAGGAGAGCCTGAGGTGCTGTTGCCCGGATGTCCCGACCTTGAGATCTCCGACGGTATCGGAGCGCAGGAACGCGAGGATAGACGGGCGTACTCCGGCGACAAGGATTTGGTCGGGCGGAGCACGAAGAGGCTGCTCACAGCAACGGCCGGTAGATCGGCTTCCTGTACCAGAGCAGCCTTAGGCCGACCGGAAATCACCGATGACAGCAAGATGTCGTCGGCGCGGAGACGAAGCCGCTCCGGCGCGTCGTTGCGCCAGTCATCGACTTCCGGATCCGGTTCCGCGATCACACCATCTCGCCCAATGTTTTTCAGCCAGATGAGGCGGACAGCGTCCGAGTCGGTCGGCCCGCAGGCGCCGTCTGCGGCCCGACGGTTAAAAGTCCATCCGCTGAAGACCGTACTGAACACCGATTCGAACGGTAGGCGGTCCGGCGACGACTCTTCGTGCTGCTCTGTGCTGGACAAGGTCCCCGTTACCTTTTCTGTGGCCCCGAAATGGGGCGCCTGGCCCCCGGGTCCGGTATGGCTGTGTGCCCCCTGTCGTACGGATGACCTGGGGGGTGTTGCCGCCGGGCTTCGGGGCACCGCTTGACCGCTGATGAGGGGCCTGACAACCGCCTGGTCCGGCGCAATGCCGGGCCGCTTCACGGGCGGCATGTCTGCGTAACGTGGTTGCCGGCGTGTGGTGCCGCAGGGACGGCCGGGAGAAGCACGAGTGGCGAGAGGCACGCGTACATGGTCGACACCATCGGGACAGATCTCTTCCTCGGCCTGGACCTGGGCAAAGAGTTCCACCACGCCCACGGTCTGACCGGCGTGGAGGGCAAGACCGTCCACGACAGGAGACTGCCCAACACCGAACCGAAGCTGCTGGAGCTGTTCACCAGGCTGGTGGCGAAGTTCGGCACCGTTCTGGTCATCGTGGACCAGGTCGCCAACATCGGCGCGCTGCCGCTGACGGCGGCCCGGGCGGCCGGCTGCCGGGTGGCCTACCTGCCGGGGCTGTCGATGCGGCGGGCCGCCGACCTGCATCCGGGTGAGGCCAAGACCGACGCCCGCGACGCCTATGTGATCGCGCAGACCGCCCGGTCCATGCCGCACACGCTGAGGGCGGTGGACCGTGACGACGAGGCGCTGGCCGAGCTGACCATGCTCACCGGTTACGACAACGATCTGGCCGGCGAGGTCAACCGCACCACCAACCGGCTGCGCGGCCTGCTCTCCCAGATCCACCCCTCTCTCGAACGCGTCCTCGGTCCGCGTCTGGCCTACCCCTACGTCCAGGCCCTCCTTCAGCGGCACGGCTCCCCGGCCAGGCTGAAGAAATTGGGCCGTGCCCGCTGCGAGGCCCTGCTCAAGGCGCACGGCTCGCGCAAGGCCCGCCACCTGACCGGCGAGATCTTCGACGCCCTCGCCGAGCAGACCCTCGTCGTCCCGGGCACCGAGGCCAGCGCACTGATCGTGCCCGGACTGGCCGCCCAGCTCGCCGCCGCCCACACCCAGCGCCGCCAGGCCGAGCAGGAGATCGCGGCCCTGCTGGAGGCCCTCCCTCTTTTCCACCTCCTGACGTCGCTGCCCGGCCTGGGCGTCAGGACCACAGCAGCCGTGATCGTCGCGATCGGTGACGGCACCGCCTTCCCCACCGCAGGACACCTCGCCTCCTACGCCGGACTCGCGCCCGCCACGAAGTCCTCGGGCACCTCCATCCGCGGCGAGCACGCACCCCACCGCGGCAACCGGCTCCTCAAACGCGCCCTGTTCCAGGCCGCGTTCGCCGCGATCGGCTGCAAGTCCGACCCGTCCTCCCGGATCTACTACGACCGCCAACGCGCGCGCGGAAAGACACACACCCAGGCGATCCTCCGCCTGGCCCGGCAGCGGGTGAACGTCATGCACGCGATGATCCGCACAGGGGCCCTCTACGAACCCCGCACCCCCGACGACATCGACCTCGCAGCCTGACAACCCCATCCACCCCTACCCTCCAGACCCCGTCACACCCGCGCACCGGCACGGCCGCCCCGGCCCCGCCGGCCACCGGCCTGCCCATCAACCACCCGATCCGCCGGGAACATCCCGCTTCGCGGAACGTTCCCGAAAACCAGGACCAACCCCCACAAGCCAACCCCACCGGGGTTGACGAAACAGATAGGGGCACCCCCCAAGCCCCGCACGGACCTCCGCCACAACCGTCATGGCAGATGAATACAGGCAACTCGGAGCCCAAGACGGCCAAACAGAGAAAAGACGCCCCTGGACTACCGAATTGCGGAGAACTCAGGCCGCAGCGCGCCGCATCTCGTATCATCTGTCGTCACTCAGACCCAGCAGATGACCATCCACCACTGCAGAAACTTCCGCGATGCCCGATTTGACCGACTCGGTGAAAGTACTCAGAAACGCTGTCCGGCGCCGATAAAGCAGCAGGTCACAGAGCCTGCTCCCCGCCCGCGCGGGGATGGTCCCCTGGACGAGATCGCCAGGAGGACCCGCTGATGCTGCTCCCCGCCCGCGCGGGGATGGTCCCGGCTGGGACGTCGTCGAATCCTGCGAGACCTACTGCTCCCCGCCCGCGCGGGGATGGTCCCCTCACCGCGTAGATACTGGACGCGGTGCCGGTCTGCTCCCCGCCCGCGCGGGGATGGTCCCTCCGTGCTCTGCGTGGTCTGCTGCGCCATTGTCTCAATGCCGCGTACTTAGAGTGTGTCTCACGTGGCAAGTTTCGCGAGCTTCTTGTAGCAGGTCAGGGCGGCGGCCAGGCCGAGGAAGGCGAGGAAGTGCGAGCCCTTTCGT
>NZ_JBFBEZ010000092.1:0-5773 GCF_040701725.1 Streptomyces sp. NPDC093109 | reverse complement strand
GTGTTTGTGGACTTCGCGCGTCAGCGGGGTCTGTCGCCGGACGGTCGGTGCAAGGCGTTCGCGGACGCGGCCGACGGTGTGGGCTGGTCCGAGGGTGTGGGCATGCTGGTGCTGGAGCGCAGGTCGGACGCCCTGCGTAACGGTCACGAGATCCTCGCCGTCGTGCGTGGCAGTGCGGTCAATCAGGACGGTGCGTCCAATGGGCTGACGGCGCCGAACGGTCCGTCGCAGCAGCGCGTGATCCGGCAGGCGCTGAGTGGTGCCGGACTCACCGCCGCCGATGTCGATGTGGTGGAGGCGCACGGTACGGGGACGACGCTTGGCGACCCGATCGAGGCGCAGGCGCTGCTGGCCGCGTATGGGCAGGACCGCGATCCCGAGCGGCCTCTGCTGCTCGGGTCGGTGAAGTCGAACATCGGGCACACCCAGGCTGCCGCCGGGGTGGCCGGTGTGATCAAGATGGTCATGGCGATGCGGCACGGGACCGTACCCCGCACCCTGCACGTGGACACGCCGTCCTCCCACGTCGACTGGTCCGAAGGCGCCGTCGAACTGCTTGCCCAAGAGGCGCCCTGGCCCCGCACCGACCGGCCCCGCCGCGCCGGGATCTCGTCCTTCGGTATCAGCGGCACCAACGTCCACACCATCATCGAACAGCCCGAGCCCACCGAGACGTTGGAGCCCGGCGCCCCCCGCCACACCGCAGGTCCCCACCACTGGCTGGTCTCCGGCCGGACCCGCGATGCCCTGCGCGGCCAGGCGGCCCGGCTGCTGGCGCACGTCCAGGCGCACCCCGAACTCGACCTGCTGGACGGGGCGTTCTCGCTCGCCACCACCCGCTCGGGCTTCGACCGGCGCGCCGCCGTACCGGCCGGGGACCGTGCCACGCTGCTGCGGTCCCTCACCGCGCTCGCCACCGACCGCCCCGACGCCGGGGTGATCGAGGGCGAGGCGGTGGGGCGCGCCAGGGTCGCCATGCTCTTCACCGGCCAGGGCAGTCAGCGCCCCGGCATGGGACGCGAACTGTACGCCGCCTACCCGGTGTTCGCGGCGGCCCTCGACGCGGTCCTCGACGAACTGGCTCCCCATATGGCCACGTCCGGGCCGTCACTGCGTGACGTGCTGTTCGCTGCCGAGGGCACGGCCGAGGCCGCGGCGCTGGACGGGACCGGCCGGACCCAGCCCGCGCTGTTCGCGTTCGAGGTGGCCCTGTACCGGCTCGTACGGTCCTGGGGCGTCAGGCCGGACTTCGTCGCCGGGCACTCGGTCGGTGAGCTGGCGGCGGCCCATGTCGCGCGTGTGCTGTCGCTGGCGGACGCGTGTGTGCTGGTCGCGGCGCGCGCGAGGCTGATGGAGGCGCTTCCTGGCGGTGGCGCGATGGTCGCGGTACGTGCCACCGAGGACGAGGTGACCGCGGTGCTGGCCGCCGTGGCGGGGCGCGCCGAGCGCGTGTCGATCGCGGCCGTCAACGGACCGGAGTCGGTCATCGTCTCCGGCGACGAGGACGCCGTACTCGAAGTCGCCGCCGAACTGGCCGAGTCGGGGCGCAAGACCAAGCGGCTCCGGGTGAGCCACGCCTTCCACTCGCCCCGGATGGCCGGGATGCTCGACGCGTTCCGCGCGGTCGCCGAGGGGCTGACCTTCGAAGCGCCGACGATTCCCCTGGTCTCCGGCCCGGCCGGCACCCCGGTCACCGCCGACGAGGTGTGCACACCGGAGTACTGGGTCGAGCATGTGCGCGCCACCGTCCGGTTCGCCGACCGCGTCCGCACCCTGCGCGACCTCGGCGCCACCGTCTTCCTGGAGGTCGGCCCCGACGGCACGCTCTGCGCGATGGCCCAGGACACCCTGGGCGACACCAGCGACGCGCCCCTCGTGCCGCTCGTCCGCGCGGACCGCCCCGAGACGCTCGCCCTGACCACGGCGCTGGCCCGGCTCCACACCCACGGGGTACGGATCGACTGGCCGGCACACTTCGCCGGCAGCGGCGCGCGCCGGATCGATCTGCCGACCTACGCCTTCCAGCACACGTACTACTGGCCGCAGCTCACCACCGCGCCCCACTCACCTTCCAGTCCGGCCGGCCCGGCCGTCGAACCGGCGGACCAGCGGCTGTGGGCCGCAGTGGAGCGCGGCGACGCGGGCGAACTGGCCACCCTCCTCGGCCTCGGCGCGCGGGAACACGGCACCGTCGGCTCCCTGCTGCCCGCGCTCACCACCTGGCGGCGCGGCACCCGCGAGAAGACCCTGCTGGACACCTGGCGCTACCGCGTCGAGTGGACCGCACCGCGCGGGCCGGCCGCGCCGGTGCTCGACGGCACCTGGCTGCTGGTCGCCGGCGCCGCGACCGCCGCGGCCGAACCCGGCACACTGGACGCTCTGGCGGGCGCGCTCGGCGCCCACGGCGCACGCGTACGCCGGCTCGTCCTCGACGCCTCCTGCGCCGACCGAGCCGTGCTCGCCGCGAAGCTCGCGGAGGTCGAGGGGGACGACCGCGCCGCGCACGTGCTCTCCGTACTGCCGCTGGACGAGCGTCCGAGCGAGAGGTACGCACCGCTCACCGAAGGGCTCGCCCTGACCGTCGCCCTGGTGCAGGCCCTCCACGGGACCTGTGATGACACGGGCGATGACACCGGCGGTGGCGCCGGGCCGCGGGGACGGCTGTGGACCGCCACCCGGGGCGCCGTCTCGACCGGGCCCACCGACCCGGTCACGCACCCCCTCCAGGCCGCCGCGTGGGGGCTCGGCCGAGCGGTGGCGCTCGAACTGCCCCAGCAATGGGGCGGTTTGATCGACCTGCCCGAGACGCTCGACCGGCGCGCCGCACAGCGGCTCGCCGGGATCCTCGCCACCAAGGACACGCCCGACGGGGAGGACCAGGTGGCCCTGCGCCCCGCCGGGGTCCTGGGCCGCAGGCTCGTCCGCCACCCGGTACGGGAACTGCCCGCCGCCGGGGAGTTCACCGCCCGCGGCACCGTACTCATCACCGGCGGCACCGGCGGACTCGGTGCCGAGACCGCCCGCTGGCTCGCCCGCTCAGGGGCCGAGCACCTCGTCCTCACCAGCAGGCGCGGCCCCGATGCCCCGGGTGCCACCGAACTCCGCGCGGAACTTGAGGGGTTGGGCGTCGGCGTCACCCTCGTCGCGTGCGATGTCGCCGACCGCGACGCGCTGGCCGCCGTCCTGGAAGGCATCCCGGCCGACACACCGCTCACCGGTGTCGTCCACACCGCGGGAATCGGCCACTACGGGCCGCTGGCGGAGACCGAGCTCGCCGACTTCGCCGCGCTGACCGCCGCGAAACTGGCCGGAGCCGCCCACCTCGACGCGCTGCTCGGCGATCGCGCACTCGACCTGTTCGTCCTGTTCGGCTCCATCGCGGGCGTGTGGGGCAGCGGCGGCCAGGGCGCCTACGGCGCCGCCAACGCCTACCTCGACGCCCTCGCCGAGCACCGGCACGCCCGGGGACTCACCGCCACCTGCGTGGCCTGGGGACCCTGGGCGGACGCCGGCATGGCCGCCGCCGACACCACCGTCTCCGCCACCCTCAGGAGCCAGGGCCTCGGCTTCCTGGCGCCCGGCCCGGCCCTCACCGAACTGCGCCGCGCGATCGTCCGGCGCGAGGCGACCGTCACCCTGGCCGACGTCGACTGGGACCGCTACGCACCCCTCTTCACCTCCGCCCGCCCCAGCGCCCTGCTCTCCGGCCTGCCCGAAGTACGCGCACTCGCCGCCGCCGCCGTGCGGGACGGCCGGCAACAGCACGGCGAGGCCTCGGAGTTCGTGGCCCGCGTACGGGATCTCGGCGAGTCGGAGCGGGCGCGTCTGCTCACCGACCTCGTACGCGACGAGGCCGCGGCGGTCCTCGGCCACCCCTCCGCCGAAGCCGTTCCGGAGGCCCGCGCGTTCCGCGACATCGGCTTCGACTCGCTGACCGCCGTAGAGCTGCGCAAGCGTCTCGCCACCGCCACCGGCCTCACACTGCCGACCACGATGGTCTTCGACTACCCGACCCCGTTCGTGCTGGCCGGCTATCTGCGCGCCAGGATCGTGGGGTCGGCACCGCAGGCGCCGGGCCCGGTCGCCACCGGCACGGCCTCCGAAGAACCTCTCGCCATCATCGCGATGAGCTGCCGCTTTCCCGGCGGCGCCGACTCGCCCGAACAGCTCTGGGATCTCGTCAGGTCGGGTACGGACGCCGTCACAGAGTTCCCCGTCAACCGGGGCTGGGACACCGAGGGGCTGTACGACCCCGACCCCGACCGGCCCGGCACCACGTACTCCACGCGCGGCGGATTCCTGCACGAGGCCGACGAGTTCGACCCGGTCTTCTTCGGGATCTCGCCCCGCGAGGCACTGGTGATGGACCCGCAGCAGCGGCTGCTGCTGGAGACCACCTGGGAGACCTTCGAACGCGCCGGCATCGACCCCGCCGCCCTGCGGTCCACCCTCACCGGCACCTTCATCGGCTCCAGCTACCAGGAGTACGGGCACGGCGCGGGTGAGGGCACAGAGGGCCACATGGTCACCGGGAGCAGCCCCAGTGTGCTGTCCGGGCGGCTCGCGTACGTCTTCGGACTGGAAGGGCCCGCCGTCACCGTCGACACGGCCTGCTCCTCCTCGCTCGTCGCACTGCACCTCGCCTGCCAGTCCCTGCGCAACGGTGAGTCCACCCTCGCCGTCGCGGGCGGCGCCACCGTCATGACCACGCCCAACCCCTTCGTCGCCTTCAGCCGGCAGCGGGCCCTCGCACGGGACGGCCGCTGCAAGGCGTTCTCCGACGACGCGGACGGGATGACCCTCGCCGAGGGCGTCGGTGTGCTGCTCGTGGAACGGCTCTCGGACGCGCGGCGCAACGGCCATCCCGTGCTGGCGGTGATCCGCGGATCCGCCATCAACCAGGACGGCGCGTCCAACGGCCTCACCGCCCCCAACGGCCCCTCCCAGCAGCGCGTCATCCGCCAGGCCCTCGCCAACGCGCGCCTCGCCCCGTCGGACATCGACGTCCTTGAGGCGCACGGCACCGGCACCCCGCTCGGCGACCCGATCGAGGCGCAGGCGCTGCTCGCCACGTACGGGCAGGACCGCGACCCGGCGCGGGCGTTGCTTCTGGGATCCGTGAAGTCCAACATCGGGCACACCCAGTCCGCCGCCGGGGTCGCCAGTGTGATCAAGATGGTGATGGCGTTGCGTGCGGGCGAGCTGCCGCCGACACTGCACGCGCAGGCGCCGTCGTCGCATGTCGATTGGTCTTCGGGTGCGGTGCGGTTGGTGTCGGGGGTGGAGGGGTGGCCGGAGACGGGTCGGGTGCGTCGGGCGGCGGTGTCGTCGTTCGGTATCAGTGGTACGAACGCGCATGTGGTGCTGGAGCAGGCGTCTGTTGACGGCGCCGGTGACGGTGACGCTGAGGGTGATGTTCCGGTGGTGCCCGAGATGCCTGTGGTGCCGTGGGTGGTGTCGGGTCGGAGTGGTGCCGCGGTGCGGGAGCAGGCGGGCCGGTTGGTGGCTCGTGCGGCGGCGGGTGGTGTGGATGTGTCGCCGGGCGATGTGGGGTTCTCGCTGGTCACGTCCCGTGCGCTCTTCGAGCACCGGGCCGTTGTCGTCGGTGCGCCGGACACGGATCCGCTGGACGGTCTGCGCGCGGTGGCGGACGAAGGACCGTCGGCGGTGGTGGCGAGGGGTGTCGCTGATGTCGAGGGTAGGTCGGTGTGGGTGTTTCCTGGGCAGGGGGCTCAGTGGGTGGGGATGGGGGCTCGGTTGTTGGTGGAGTCGT
>NZ_JBFBEZ010000091.1:0-6154 GCF_040701725.1 Streptomyces sp. NPDC093109 | reverse complement strand
ACATCACCCCCACCCACCGCACCCCGCGACACCCACACCAACCGCACACCCGCAAACCGGGCCTCACCCAACCACCACCGCAACTGCTCCAACACCCGCCCCACCAGCACATGCGCCGCCCCCGCCACATCCACACCGGGAACGCTCTCTCGCGTCAGCGGAATCAGTACGGCATCGGGCAGCGGCTCGCCGGCCTCGGCCAGCGCCGACAGGTCAGTGTGCGTACCGATCTCGGCCCCGGTGCCCTCCAGGGCTGCCACCAGGCCGATAGAGTCGGGGCCAACCACAGCCACCTTCACCGACTCCGCAGCCGCCTCAGTCACCCGCACCGGCACCGGCGTCCACTCCACCCGGAACAACGCGTCCCGCACCGACGCCCCGGAGTCGCGCGCGGCCTCGGTCGACAGCGCGCGCGTCGTCAGCGAGGCCACCGAGGCGACTGGCGCGCCGGTCGGATCGGCCATGGCGATGGAGACCGTGCCATCGGCGGTGTCACGGGCCAGCCTCACCCGTACGGCGCGCGCGCCGGAAGCCCACAGCGACACACCGCCCCAGGAGAACGGAACCTCGCCCTCGCCCTCCGATCCATCGGGCGAAGGCGAGTCCAGGAACCGGGCTGCGTGCAGCCCCGCGTCCAGCAGCGCGGGGTGCAGGCCGAACGCGTCGGCGTCCGCCTGGACGGCATCCGGCAGCGCGATCTCCGCGAAGACCTCCCCGTCCCGCCGCCAAGCCGCTCGCAAGCCCTGGAACACCGGCCCGTACGCGAAGCCCTCGGCGGCCCGTGACGCGTAGAACCCGTCCAGCTCCACCGGATCCGCACCGGCCGGCGGCCAGGCCGTGGCATCGAAACCGGCCGTCGCGCGCGATCCACCGGCCGTATCCGCCATATCCGCCGCATCCGAGGCGTCCGCGACCAGTACCCCCGTCGCGTGCAGAGTCCACGGCGTCCTGCCCTCGACTCCGTCCTCGGCCCCGACCTCGGCCGCGGCTTCCGTTCCGCCCTCGGCTCCCTGCTCCGGTCCGTGCTCGGGACGTGAGTGGACCGTGACCGTACGCCGCCCGTCGCCGTCCGCGACACCGACCCGTACCTGCGTCCGTACCGCACCGCGCTCGGGCAGCGCCAGCGGTGCCGCGAGTGTCAGCTCCTCGACACGGTCGCAGCCCACCTCGTCACCCGCGCGGACGGCCAGCTCCAGCAACGCCGTGCCCGGCAGCAAGGTGCGCCCCATGACCACGTGGTCCGCGAGCCAGGGGTGTGACCGTGTCGACAGCCTGCCGGTGAAGAGCACGCCTTCCTCGTCGGCCAGTTCGACCAGCCCGCTGAGCAGCGGATGGCCGGCCGAGGTCAGTCCGAAGGCCCCGGCATTCCCGGCGCCCCCCGAACCGCCGAAGCCACCCGGACCGCCGGACGGCCAGAACGGCCGGTGCTGGAAGGCGTACGTCGGCAGCTCCACCCGGGCCGCGCCGGTGCCCGCGAAGTACCGGGCCCAGTCGACGGCGACCCCGCGCACATGGAGGTGCGACAGTGCGGTGACGGCCGACTGCTCCTCCGGCCGGTTCTTCCGGAGAAGCGGTACGGTGACGGCCTCGTCCGGGAGCGACTCGCGCGCCATGGCGGAGAGCACGCCGTCCGGGCCGAGTTCGAGGAACGTCGTCACGCCTTCGTCAGCCAAGGCGCGCACCCCGTCGGCGAAGCGGACCGCCTCGCGGACGTGCCGTACCCAGTACTCCACCGAACACAACACATCGGGCTCGCCAAGCCCACCCGTCAGATTCGAGATCACCGGAAGGGACGGCTCGGCGAAGACCAGCCCCTCCACCACCGTGCGGAAACCGTCGAGCATCGGATCCATCAACGCTGAGTGGAAGGCATGCGACACCTTCAGCCGGCTCGTCCGGTGCCCCCGCTCCGCCAGAAGCTCCGCCACACCCGCCACGGCCTTCTCGGTGCCCGAAATGACCACGGCCGAGGGTCCGTTCACCGCGGCGATCGACACATCAGCCGACAGCAGCGGCGCCACCTCCTCCTCGGAGGCGCTTACCGCCACCATCGCACCTCCGGCCGGCAGCGCCGCCATCAGTGAAGCACGCGCCACCACCAGACGACACGCGTCCTCCAAGGACAGGACACCCGCCACATGCGCGGCAGCCACCTCACCCACCGAGTGACCGCCCACGAAGTCCGGAACCACCCCCCAGGACTCCACCAACCGGTACAACGCCACCTCGACAGCGAACAACACCGGCTGGGCAACACCCGTACCATTCAACGCATCGGCGTCATCACCCCACATCACGTCCCGAAGCGACCCACCCGACCCACCCGGCTCGCCCAGCTCGCCCAGCTCGCCCTCGAACAGCCCCAACACCGCGTCCAACGCACCCGCGAACACCGGGAACCGCCCGTACAGCTCCCGGCCCATCCCCAACCGCTGCGAACCCTGCCCCGAGAACAGCACCGCCGTCCGCCCACCTGGCACCACCGAGCCCAGTACCGAGGCCGCGTCCTGCTCCCCGACCGCCAGCGCGGCCAGCGCGCGCACGGTGTCCGCCGGCTCGCCCGCCGCCACCACCGCGCAGTACTCGAACCGTGAACGGCCTGTGGCCAGCGACAGTCCGACGTCCACCCGGCGCAGCTCGGGCCGTGCCTGGATGTGCGAAAGGAGCCGGGCCGCCTGGCCGCTCAGCGCTTCGGGCGTCCTGCCGGCGAGCACCCACGGCACAACTCCCGGCACCTCCCCTGCCGACGCCACGCCACCCGCCGCGCCGGCCTCGTTCGCTCTGCCGGTCGGCTGCTCCAGAACGACATGGGCATTCGTACCGCTGATCCCGAACGACGACACACCCGCCCGCCGGGCCCGACCGGCCTCGGGCCACTCCGTGTGCTGTGTCAGCAGTTCGACCGCGCCCGCCGACCAGTCGACGTGGGAGGAGGGCTCGGTGACATGCAGGGTCCGTGGCAGTACTCCATGGCGCATCGCCATGATCATCTTGATCACTCCGGCCACGCCCGAAGCCGCCTGAGTGTGCCCGAGGTTGGACTTCACCGACCCGAGCAACAGCGGCTGCCCGCCCTCGCGATCACGCCCGTACGTGGCGAGCAACGCCTGCGCCTCGATCGGGTCGCCCAGCGTCGTCCCCGTACCGTGCGCCTCCACCGCGTCCACATCGCCCACGGACAGGCCACCACTCGCCAACGCCTGCCGGATCACCCGCTGCTGCGACGGACCATTCGGCGCTGTCAGACCATTCGACGCACCATCCTGGTTCACCGCCGAACCCCGCACCACGGCCAACACCTCATGGCCATGCCGCCGAGCGTCCGACAAACGCTCCAACAGCAGCATCCCCACGCCCTCGGACCAGCCCACCCCGTTGGCCGACTCCGAGAACGCCTTGCACCGGCCGTCGGGGGCCATGCCCCGCTGCCGCGAGAACTCGACAAAGGTGTCGGGGACCGCCATCACCGTCACACCGCCCGCGAGCGCCAGCGAGCACTCACCGGCCCGCAGCGCCTGTGCCGCCAGATGCAGCGCCACCAGGGACGACGAACACGCCGTGTCCACCGTCATCGCAGGTCCCTCGAAGCCGAAGGTGTACGAGATACGCCCCGACGCGACGTTCAGCGCGCTGCCCTGGCCCTGGAAGCCCTCAAACTCTTTGCCGGTCAGCGCTGTCCCGTATGCGTTGTACATCACGCCCGCGAACACACCGGTCCTGCTGTCGCGCAACGCGTGCGGATCGATGCCCGCCCGTTCGATCGCCTCCCACGACGCTTCGAGCAGCAGCCGTTGCTGTGCGTCCGTCGCCATCGCCTCACGCGGACTCATCCCGAAGAACTCCGGGTCGAACTCGGCGGCGTCGTACAGGAATCCGCCGGAGCGGGAGTACGACGTGCCGCTGTGTTCCGGGTCGGGATGGAACAGCCCGTCGAGGTCCCAGCCGCGGTTGGCCGGGAAGTCCGAGACCACGTCGGCGCCCTCGGTGACCAGCCGCCACAGGTCCTCGGGGGAGGCGATGCCGCCCGGATAGCGGCAGCTCATGCCCACGATCACCACCGGATCGTCGGCGAGGGATCCCGGGGGCAAGGACGCACCCGTTCCGTCTGCCGTGTGCGCCGCGTCCGCTGCTTCCGCCGTGTCCGCCGTGTCCGCCGTGTCCGCTCCGAGCAGTTCGACGAGCAGATGGTCCGCGAGCGCGCCGACCGTCGGGTAGTCGAAGACCATCGTGGCCGGCAACCTGAGGCCCGAGGCCGCGCTGAGGCGGTTGCGCAGCTCGACCGCGGTCAGTGAGTCGAAGCCGAGATCCCGGAAGGCACGGTCGGCGTCGATGCCGGCCCCGCTCGGGTGTCCCAGCACCGACGCTGCCTGGCCACGTACGAGATCCAGCAGCGCCTTGACCCGCGCCGCCCGCCCGAGGCCAACCAGCCGCTCCGCCCACCCGGCCCCGCCCGAACCCGCGCCCGCGCCCGCCCCGGCGATCACGGCCCGCCTGGCCCCCGTACGTACAAGACCGGTCAGCAGCCTCGGTACGGCGCCACGCGCCCTCAGGGCCGGCAGATCGAGCCGTACGGGTACGACGAGGGCCTCGCCGGTGGCCAGCGCGGCGTCAAAGAGAGCGATGCCCTGGCCGGGCGTGAGCAGGGTCATTCCCGCCTCGGCTCCCCGTCGCAGCTCACGCTGGTCGAGGCCGCCCGTCATGCCCGCCGACTGGTCCCAGGCACCCCACGCGAGCGACACCCCTGGCAGGCCACGGGCACGCCGGTACGCGGCCAGGGCGTCGAGGAAGGCGTTTCCGGCGGCGTAGTTGCCCTGCCCGGCGCCACCGAACGTACCGGCGACGGAGGAGAAGGCGACGAAGGCGTTGAGGTCGAGGTCCTGGGTGAGTTCGTGCAGATGCCAGGCCGCGTCCGCCTTCGGCCGCAGGACCGTGCTCAGCCGCGCCGGAGTCAGCGACCCGATCACCCCGTCGTCCAGCACCCCCGCCGTATGAACGACAGCCGCCAGCGGATGCGCGGACTCCACACCGGCAAGCAGCTCCGCCAAAGCCGCACGGTCCGACACATCACACGCGACAACCGAGACCACGGCACCCTGTTCCGTGAGTTCTGCCGCGAGCGCCTCCGCACCCTCGGCAGCCGCTCCACGCCGACTGGTCAGCAGCAGCCGCCGTACGCCGTGCTCCGCGACCAGATGGCGCGCGACGAGGCTGCCGAGGCCGCCCGTACCACCGGTGATCAGCACGGTGCCCCCGGGTTCCCCGAACGCGCCGTTCGTGGACTGTCCCTCCCCCGCTGCCGCTCCCCCAGGCGGTGTGAACCGTGCGAGGCGCGCGGCGAGAAGGCCGTCGGCCGTGACCAGCACCTGCGGCTCGTCGGAGTGCAGGGCCTCGGGAGGAAGAACCGGGGTGCCGCTGTCGCCGGGCGCGAGGTCGATCAGGCCGAAGCAGCCGGGATGCTCCGACTGCGCCGACCGCACCAGCCCCCACACCGCGGCCGCCGCCACATCGGTGACGTCGCGCGCGTCACCGGCCGCCACAGCGCCACGGGTGACGAATACCAGCCGCGAGCCCGCGAACCGTTCCTCGGCGAGCCACTGCTGGAGCAGTTCCAATGTGTGGGCGGCGAGTACGTGGGCGGACTCGGCCGTGTGGTCCCCCGAGGGAGCGGCCAGGCCGACCAGCACCAGGTTCGGTACGGGGGACTCCACCAGCGCGAGCGCGGCGAGGGCTGCGAAATCGGCGAGATCGGCGTACGGGGTGACAGCGACGTCCGGGTTGCGCAGGGCGTCGGTGATTCCGATGCTGTCCGGCCCGATCAGGGCGATGGCGAGGCCGCCCGCCCCCAAGGCGCCGACGGACGAGGACGAAGACGACGGCAGCGGCACCAACGTCTCCGCTGGCACCCAGTCGACGACGAACAGCCCGTCGCGGGCGAGCGGTTCGGCACCGCTCCACTGCCGGCCGGACACCGGCCGTACGAGCAGGGTGGCTACGGAGACGACCGGCGTCCCCGAGGGATCGGCGGCCTCGATCGACATCGCGTCAGCGCTCCCGCCGACCGGTGCGAGGCGTACGCGGAGTGTGGTGGCGCCGGTCGCGTGCAGCGTCACCCCCTCCCACGAGAACGGCAACCCACCACCGGCCCCACCATCCC
>NZ_JBFBEZ010000090.1:0-6165 GCF_040701725.1 Streptomyces sp. NPDC093109 | reverse complement strand
ACCGCCGCGATCTGGCACAACGACCACACCGGACAGCCCGTACTACGCTCACTGACCGCCTACGACCACTGACCCCTTGGAATCGATCATCTAGAGGAGCGAGCGGGCGCCCGGCCGCTCCGGCCGGGCGTGAACGGGAGACGTCCCGCGCGCGTATGAGGGAATGCGGGGGACGGAACGCCCCGCGGGGAACCTACTGGGCGGCGGGAGCGACCATGAGCGTCGTACGGCGGGGGTTGGCGGTGCGGTTCGGCAGGGCGACGGCGTGCTCCGGGCGCTCCGTCGGGACCAGGCCCTCGGCGTCGTCGAGATGCGCCAGCGTGGTGCGCCGGGGGTTCGCGGTGGTACGGAGCGGCATCGTCGTCTTCATGTGTGGTGTCAGACCCTGTCGGAGTACGGGCGCCGGAGCGCCGGTTGTCGGATTTGCCATCCCTGTAAAGCGTCAGGCTAGACAGACAATTCCCCGTGGAGATCGGGATCCATCGGCGATCACCGTGTGAGTTTGCTCACCAAACGGTGCGCATTTGCCGCGTACCGGACAGATTTCAGTTGCCGAGTAAGCGGACATTACATAACTGAATGTGGCATTCCGCTGCTGATCATCCGGACTGGGACACCCCCCACCCGTACGCGGCTCGTCAATATAAGTCCGTTTCCTCCATGCACACTTTCTACGGCAGGTGACCCGGCGCTCACGCCGTGTCATCCCGGTCACACCGCTGGCCACTGGCCTTGTTGGAGGTCCGGCACTGTGCTGGAATTCCCCCCACCGCCGCGGGTTTCAAGTCCGGCGCGCAAGGCGCAACGCAGCGCCGAGCGGCGGTGGGGAAGGGGAGCAAGCGCCGGTCACTCACGACCACCATGGGGAGCGTTCTGCGCCCCACGACGCCGACACCGTTCCGCCGTTCTGCGGGGGGACGCCTGGTCCAGAGGTTGCGACGCTAGTGCAGGGACGTTTTAAGAGGGACAGCAGCGCTGCGGCGGAGCAGGAGCCCCGTGGCGGATCCGACCGCGGCTCCTCGCCCCAGCACACCCAGAACCAGGGCCCCGCGCCCTCGGGCGACGGCCGTGGCGGCCCCGGAGCGGCGTCCGGCGGTACGGGTGGACCGGGCGGGCCCGGTGGCCCCGCGACCCCGCCGGGAGGAAAGGTCAAGGACCCGACCGACCCCGGCTCCCGGGTGGCACTGCGCAACTGGCGCATCAGCACGCGCCTCGTCGCCCTGCTGACCCTGCCGGTGGTCGCCGCCACCACGCTGGGTGGTCTCCGGATCAATGACTCGCTCAACGAGATGCAGCAGCTGGAGCACATGCAGCTGCTGACCAAGATGACCAAGGAGGCCACCAACCTCGCGCAGGCCCTCCAGGCGGAGCGCGACGAGTCGGCCGGCCCCCTCACCAACGGCGCGAGCCCCAAGAACTTCGCGGTCCAGGACCGCCGTACCAAGACCGACCGGGCGAAGAAAGGCTTCCTCGACGCCACGGTCGACATCGGCAACACCGACGGCGACCAGGCGCTGGAGAGCATCCGCTCCAACGTCAACCAGATCGCCACCCAGGTCAACACGATCAACGACATCCGCAAGGACGCGTACGCCTCGGACGCGCACTCGCTGACCGTCGACGCGTACAGCGGGCTGATCGACTCGCTGCTGAGCCTGTCGCAGGACATGGCCCAGGCGACCAGCAACCCCGAGATGATCAGGCGGACCCGCGCGCTCGCCGCGTTCTCCTCCGCCAAGGAGTACGCCTCGATCCAGCGCGCGATCATCGCCGCCGCGCTGCCCCCGAACCCCAGCACCAAGGGCAATCTCAACGAGAACGACCGGCTGTACGGTCTGGCCGCGGCGAACAAGGAGCGGAGCGCCCTCACCTCCTTCCGCGCCCTGTACGAGTCGATGGGCGGCAACGCCGAAGAGCTGATGGCCCCGCTCAACGGCCAGGGCAGCCCCGAGATCCAGTCGTCCGAGAAGTACGCCGACCGGGTCCTCGACCGGCAGGACGGCATGGCGTCCCAGCCCGGCCGTTCGTATCTGGACTGGACCGACCAGGCGTCCCCCCGGATCAACGCGATGAAGATCATCGAGGCCACGCTGCTCGGTGAGATGGAGGGCAAGGCCCGCGAGCTGCGCGCCAGTTCGCAGCGCGACGCGCTCATCAACGGTGCCGTCATCCTGCTGGTGCTCGGCGTCTCGCTGGTCGGCGCCTTCGTGGTCGCCCGGTCCATGATCCGCTCGCTGCGCCGGCTCCAGGACACGGCCACCAGGGTCGCCCAGGACCGGCTGCCCGAGCTGGTCAAGCAGCTCTCCGACTCGGACCCGCAGGATGTCGACACCTCCGTCGAGTCCGTCGGTGTGCACTCCCGGGACGAGATCGGAAAGGTCGCCGCGGCCTTCGACGACGTGCACCGCGAGGCCGTCCGGCTCGCCGCCGAGCAGGCTCTGCTGCGGGGCAACGTCAACGCGATGTTCACCAACCTCTCGCGCCGCAGCCAGGGCCTCATCCAGCGCCAGCTGTCCCTGATCTCCGAACTGGAGTCCCGCGAGGCGGACCCGGACCAGCTGTCGTCCCTCTTCAAGCTCGACCACCTCGCGACCCGTATGCGCCGGAACGGCGAGAACCTCCTCGTCCTCGCGGGCGAGGAGCCGGGCCGCCGGTGGACCCGGCCCGTCCCGCTGGTCGACGTGCTCCGTGCCGCCGCCTCCGAGGTGGAGCAGTACGAGCGCATCGAACTCTCCTCGGTGCCCACGACCGAGGTCGCCGGCCGCGTCGTCAACGACCTCGTGCACCTGCTCGCCGAGCTGCTGGAGAACGCCACGTCGTTCTCCTCGCCGCAGACGAAGGTCCGGGTCACCGGCCACGCGCTGCCCGACGGCCGGGTGCTCGTCGAGATCCACGACACCGGTATCGGGCTCTCCCCCGAGGACCTCGCGGCGATCAACGAGCGGCTCGCCTCGCCGCCCACCGTGGATGTCTCGGTCTCCCGCCGCATGGGTCTGTTCGTGGTCGGCCGGCTGTCGCTGCGCCACGGCATCCGTATCCAGCTGCGGCCGTCCGACTCCGGCGGTACGACCGCGCTGGTCATGCTGCCCGTCGATGTCGCCCACGGCGGCAAGAAGAGCCCGCCCGGCCGCCCCGGTGGCCCGGGCGGCGCCGTCCAGTCGCCGGCCTCGACCGGCGGCCAGCTCACCGGCGGTCCCGGTACGGCCGGTGGCGGCCGTCCCGGTATCGGCGCGGGCCCCGGCGGCTCGCCCGCTCCCGGTCTGCTCGGCGCGGGCGCCCCGCGCGGCCAGGTCGGTCCCGGCGCGAGCCCGCGTGCGGCGCTGCCCTCCCGCGACGGGACACCGGGCGGACCGCAGAACGGTCAGCAGGGAAGTCCGCAGGGCGGCTTCCCGCAGTCCGGCGGCTCGCAGGACCCGCAGCGGCAGGGTTCGGGCCAGAGTCAGGGCCAGGGCCAGCCCAGCGTCTTCAGCCAGAACGCCTTCGGCGCGCCGAACCAGAACCAGAACCGGCCCGGCCAGCAGGGCCAGGGTCAGGGCCCCGCGCAGGGTCAGGGGCCCGGCCAGGGGCAGCAGCGTACGGACCGGTCCGGCGGCCAGGGCGGCCAGAACGGCTTCAGCGGCCGTGCCCAGAACGCCTTCCAGCAGGGCGGCGCCCCCGACCGCGGCCGGCAGCTCCCGCCCCCCGGCGGCCCGCGCGCCGAACTGCCCGGCGGCAACCCGCAGCCGAAGCGCCCGCAGACCACCAGCTGGGGCGCCGACCAGTCGTCGGCTCCGCAGCGCCCCTCGATCGACGCCCCGCGCGGCCACGAGGAGCACGAGACCACCGGCCAGTTCGCCCGCCCGACGGCCGAGCAGCAGGGGCCCGGCGCCACGTCGGAGTTCCCGCGCCCGGACTTCAACGCGCCCAGGCCCGACCAGCCCGCCCCGCTGGGCGGCGCGCAGGACGCCGCCGCCACGGCCCAGTTCCCCCGGCCGGACTTCGGCGCCCAGGCGCCCTCCGGCTACCAGCCGGAGTACGACGGCAGGCAGGACCGGGACGACCGGTCCGCCTTCCGCCCGCCGTCGGACTTCGCCCCGCAGGACTTCAACGCCCCGCGCCCCTCGGCGCCGGCCCCGGCGCCCGGTTCGCAGGGCGGCTACCGCCCGCCGAGCCTGCCGCCGCAGCCGCAGCAGGAGGCGCTGCCTCCGGCGGGTCCCGGTGACGGCAGCACACCGCTGTACGACAACCTGGAAACCAACTGGTTCCACGCCGCACAGCAGTCCGGCGACCCGCAGCAGGGCGGCCAGCGGAACAACAACGGCTCGTACAACGGCTCGCAGGGCGGTGCGCAGGACGACCTCCGGCAGGACCGGCCGGAGCCGCGCAACGGCTCCAGGGACGACTCCCGGGACAGCTTCCGGGACGATTCCCGGTCCCTGCCGCCGGGCCCCTCCGCCGCCCAGCAGCAGCCGGCCCCGCCGATGCCGCGCCGTGAACCGATCATGCCGCGGCGCGACTCCGCGAACGGCTCGGGGATGAACGGCTCGGGCGCGAACGGCTCGGGCGGTCCCGGCACCACCAACAGCTCCGGCATCACCGGCACCAGCGCCGGTGGCTTCGGCACCATCGACTCGGGCACCAACAGCTTCGGGGTTCCCTCGGGCGACGGCGGCCCGGGAAGCAGTTCGGGCGCGAACGGCGTGGCCGCCAACTCCTCCTGGCGCACCTCGCCCAACGACGAGCTGGTACGCCAGGCCGAGCGGGCCAAAAAGCCCCAGGCCGGCGGTCTTACCACCTCCGGTCTGCCCCGCCGGGTACCGCGCGCCAATCTGGTGCCGGGAACCGCGCAGGAACAGAACACCCAGGCCGGTCCGCAGGTATCTCGTGCACCCGCTGACGTACGCGGCCGGCTGACCAATCTCCGTCGGGGTATCCAGCAAGGTCGTCAGGCGGGCAACACCGGCCCGGCGAGCAACGGATTCAACCTCGGCACCTCTCACCAGCAGGAGCGTTAGTTGAGTCCGATGAGTCAGGCTGCGCAGAATCTGAACTGGTTGATCACCAACTTTGTGGACAACACCCCCGGGGTGTCCCACACAGTGGTGGTCTCCGCCGACGGACTTCTGCTGGCCATGTCCGAGGGCTTCCCCCGCGACCGCGCCGATCAGCTCGCGGCCGTGGCGTCCGGTCTCACCTCGCTGACCGCGGGGGCGTCCCGGATTTTCGAAGGCGGCCCGGTCAACCAGACCGTGGTGGAGATGGAGCGCGGCTTCCTCTTCCTCATGTCCGTCTCCGACGGTTCCTCCCTGGCCGTGCTGGCGCACCCCGAGTGCGACATCGGCCTGGTGGGTTACGAAATGGCCCTTCTGGTCGACCGCGCAGGTACGGTCCTCACCCCGGACCTGCGCGCCGAGTTGCAGGGAAGTCTGTTGCACTGAGGCCCCAGGAAACGCCCCAGCTCCCTACCGTCAGGCCGCCCAACCGGCCCCCCACCGGCCAAGTCAGACGGCACGAAGGCACCTTGCTGTCACGCCCGGAGGATTCATGACCCCGCCACCTGCCTCTCACGATCCGTACGGCGCCTCTATGGACGCGTCCTACGGGTCCGAGGGCGATCAGCCGCTGGTCCGTCCGTACGCCATGACCGGCGGCCGGACCCGGCCTCGGTACCAGCTCGCCATCGAGGCACTGGTCAGTACGACCGCGGACCCGGCGCATCTCGCCACCCTGCTCCCCGAGCACCAGCGGATCTGCCACCTGTGCCGTGAGGTCAAGTCCGTGGCGGAGGTCTCGGCACTGCTCACGATGCCGCTCGGCGTCGCCCGTATTCTCGTCGCCGACCTGGCGGAAGCCGGCATGGTGGCCATTCACCAGCCCGGCAATGGAGAGGCCGGCGGCACGCCGGATGTGACACTGCTCGAAAGGGTGCTCAGTGGACTTCGGAAGCTCTAGTGGCGGTGCCGGGACGGCACGGTCGACCACCAGCGCGAAGATCGTGGTGGCGGGCGGCTTCGGCGTGGGCAAGACCACGTTCGTCGGCGCCGTCTCGGAGATCAACCCGCTGCGTACCGAAGCCGTCATGACCAGCGCGTCCGCCGGCATCGACGACCTCACCCACACCGGAGACAAGACCACCACCACCGTGGCCATGGACTTCGGCCGCATCACCCTCGACCAAGACCTCAT
>NZ_JBFBEZ010000089.1:0-6339 GCF_040701725.1 Streptomyces sp. NPDC093109 | reverse complement strand
GACGACCTGGTCGGGTTCTTCGTCAATACTTTGGTGATGCGTACGGATCTGTCCGGTGATCCGACGTTCGTGGGTCTGCTGGAGCAGGTTCGTGACAGTGGCCTGGCGGCGTTCGCGCATCAGGATGTGCCGTTCGAGCGGCTGGTGGAGGATCTGGCGCCGGCCCGCTCGATGGCCCGCCACCCGCTCTTCCAGGTCATGCTCGCCCTGCAGAACAACGCCGAGGCAGCACTGGACCTGCCGGGTATCGACGCCGTACTGCTGCCCGCCGGTGAGCCGGTGGCCAAGTTCGACCTGTCCTTCAACCTGAGTGAGACCTTCCACACCGACACCGACACCGACCCCGATACCAGCATGGGTACGGGTGATCGTCCGGCGGGTCTGCGCGGCGGTATCGATTACGCCCTCGACCTGTTCGACCCCGAAACGGTGGAGACACTGGCCGAACGCTTCGTCCGCGTCCTGGACACCGTCACCAGGGAGCCGCAGCAGCGGGTCAGCGCCATCGAGGTACTGGACCCGGCGGAGCGGCACCGTGTCCTGGTCGAGTGGAACGACACTGCCCGCGCTGTGCCCGCGGCGACGCTGCCGGAGCTGTTCGAGGCGCAGGCCGCCCGCACCCCCGAGGCGACGGCGCTGGTCTTCGCCGGTATCGAGGTGACCTACGCCGACCTCAACGCCCGGGTCAATCGCCTTGCCCGGCTGTTGATCGATCGTGGTGTGGGTCCTGAGTCATTGGTCGCGGTGATGATGCACCGCTCCGTTGACCTGGTGGTCGCTCTCCTTGCGGTGGTCAAGGCCGGTGGTGCGTATGTTCCCGTGGACCCTGACTATCCTGCCGAGCGGATCGCTTACGTCCTTGCCGACGCCCGGCCGCTTTTGGTGCTCACCAGCGCGGACCTGGCCCTCCGTCTCGGCGGCAGCCACCCACCGTACGTGGCCGTCGACGATCCCCGGACCGCCACCGTGCTTGAGGGCTTCCCGGACACCGATCCCACCGACACCGAGCGCCGTACCGCTCTGCTGCCCGCCCATCCCGCGTACGTCATCTACACCTCCGGCTCCACCGGGCGGCCCAAGGGTGTGGCGGTGACGCATCTGGGACTGCCGAGTCTGGCCGTTGTGCAGGCGGAGGAGTTCGGGATCGCGGTGGGTAGTCGGGTGTTGCAGTTCGCCTCGGCGAGCTTCGACGCGGCGGTCTGGGAGGTGGTGATGGCTCTGTGCAACGGGGCGTGCCTCGTTATGGCCCCGTCGGACGATCTGCTGCCGGGCCAGGCACTCGTCGGTCTGGTCGCGGAGCGGTCGGTCACCCATGCCCTCGTGCCTCCCGCCGCACTGGCTCTTCTGGAGCCGGACAGTCTGCCGTCGATCACGACCCTTATCACCGGCGGCGAAGCCCTGAGCCAGAACCTGGCCGCTCGTTGGGCCGATGGCCGCCGTCTCGTCAATGCCTACGGTCCGACGGAGTCCACCGTCTGCGCCACCACCACCGGTCCTCTGTCGGCCGACGAACACAACACCCCGCACATCGGCACGCCCATCGCCAATACCCGGGTCCATGTGCTGGACGCGACGTTGTGTCCGGTGCCGGTGGGTGTCGCGGGGGAGTTGTACATTGCGGGTGCGGGCCTGGCCCGTGGCTATCCGGGCCGGCCCGGGCTGACCGCGGAACGGTTCGTCGCGAACCCCTTCACCCCGGGCGAGCGGATGTACCGCACGGGCGACCTGGCCCGGTGGAACACCCGCGGTCAGCTCGAATACCTGGGCCGTACGGATGATCAGGTGAAGGTCCGGGGTTTCCGGATCGAGCTGGGTGAGGTCGAGGCGGCGCTGCTCGCCCATCCGTATGTGGCTCAGTCGGTGGTGGTGGTGCGTGAGGACCGTCCCGGGGACAAGCGTCTGGTCGGCTACCTCGTCCCGGCGGGCAGTCCGGAGATTGTGGACATCGCCGTGGTACGCAGGCATTTGCAGGGCGTGTTGCCGGAGTACATGGTGCCGTCCGCGTTGGTGGTGCTGGATGCGCTGCCGCTGACGGTGAACGGCAAGCTGGACCGCAGGGCGCTGCCCGCTCCGGAGTATGAGCCGACTGGCGGTGGGCGGGGGCCGTCGACGGTGCAGGAGGAGATCCTGTGCACCGTGTTCGCCGAGGTTCTGGGTCTGCCCACGGTCGGTGTGGAGGACAACTTCTTCGAGCTGGGCGGCCACTCACTGCTCGCGGTGCGGGTGGTGGAGCTGCTGCGTGCCCGGGGGATATCGGTTGATGTGCGGTCGTTGTTCGCGGCGCCGACGGCTGCCGGACTGGCCGCGTCGGACGGCCGGGCCGAGGTGGTGGTGCCGGAGAACCGCATTCCTGACAACGCTCTGGCCGTCTCTCCCGACATGCTTCCCCTGGTGGATCTGACCCGCGAGGAGATCGACAGGCTCGTGGCCGGGGTGCCCGGCGGAGCGGGCAATGTGGCGGATGTGTACCCGCTGGCTCCGCTGCAGGAAGGGATCCTTTTCCACCACCTGATGGGTCACTCAGGTGACGGGACCGATGTGTACGTGCTGCCGATGCTGCTGGGGTTCGACTCCCGGCAGCGGCTCGACGGGTTCGTGGACACCCTTCAGAAGGTCGTCGACCGGCATGACATCCTGCGGACCGCCGTCCTGTGGGAAGGACTGCGCGAACCGGTCCAGGTCGTCATGCGCCGTGCCGTGATCCCGGTGGAGAGCGTCGTCCTGCCCGAGGGGCCCGACGACGAGGCGATCGGCCGGATGCTTGCCGCGTGTCCTGGATCGATGGACATCCGCCGGGCGCCGCTGATCCGCGTGTACACGGCGGCCGACCCGGTGAACGGCCAGTGGCTCGCGCTCGTTCAGGCCCATCACCTTATCGCGGACCACACCACCCTGGATGTGCTGCTGGAGGAGGTGCGCACGTTCACCGAGGGCCGCGAGGACACTCTGCCCGCACCTCTGCCGTTCCGTAACTTCGTTGCCCAGACCCGCCTGAGGGTCGCGCAGGAGGAACACCTCAGATACTTCTCCACCCTGCTCGGGGACGTGACCGAGCCGACCGCACCGTTCGGCCTGCTCGACGTCCGCGGCGACGGCACCGGCGTGGCGGAGGCCCGTCGCGTGCTCGACACGGAACTCGCGCGGCGGCTGCGGGACCAGTCGCGCCGGCTGGGCGTGAGCCCGGCCACGGTCCTGCATGTGGTGTGGGCGCGGGTTCTGGCCGCCACCACGGGCCGGGACGACGTCGTCTTCGGTACCGTCCTGTTCGGCCGCATGGCCGCGGGAAGCGGCGCGGACCGCGTTCTGGGCCTGTTCATCAATTCCCTGCCGGTACGGGTGCGAACTCATGGCGCGCAGGTCATGGACACAGTCCGGTCGGTGCAGAACCAGCTGGCGGACCTGCTCGTGCACGAACACGCCCCTTTGCAGCTGGCCCGGCAGGCCAGCGGTATCAAGGCGGACACCCCGCTGTTCACCTCCCTGTTCAATTACCGGCACTCCAGAAACGCGGCGCCGGGGGCGGACAGCAGCCTTGACGGCGTCGCGATGCTGTACTCCCAGGAGCGGTCGAACTACCCGATCGGGCTGAACGTCGACGACACCGGTGACGGTTTCATCCTCACCGTGCAGGCCGCCGCACCCATCTCGGGCGCATCCGTGTGCGCCATGGTCCACACAGCCGCCGAAGGCGTCGTCACCGCTCTGGAGACGGCACCGCACGAGCGGATCAGTACGGTGGACGTTCTCGATCCCGCCGAGCGGCACCGTGTCCTGGTCGGGTGGAACGACACTGCCCGCGCCGTGCCTGCTGTGACGCTGCCGGAGCTGTTCGAGGCGCAGGCTGCTCGTACCCTCGAGGCGACGGCGGTGGTCTTCGAGGAGGTGGAGTTGAGTTATGCGGAACTCAATGCTCGTGCCAATCGCCTTGCCCGGCTGTTGATCGATCGTGGTGTGGGTCCTGAGTCGTTGGTCGCGGTGATGATGCACCGTTCCGTCGATCTGGTGGTCGCTCTCCTTGCGGTGGTCAAGGCCGGTGGCGCGTATGTCCCCGTGGACCCTGACTATCCTGCCGAGCGGATCGCTTACGTCCTTGCCGACGCACGGCCGCTTCTGGTGCTCACCAGCGCGGACCTGAAGGCATCCCGTCTCGGCGGCGGAGAGCTGTCGTACGTGGCTGTCGACGACCCCCGCATCGCCACCGTGCTTGAGGGTTTCCCGGTTGCTGATCCCACCGACACCGAGCGCCGTACCGCCCTGCTGCCCGCCCACCCCGCCTACGTCATCTACACCTCCGGCTCCACAGGACGGCCCAAGGGTGTGGCGGTGACGCATCAGGGACTGCCGAGTCTGGCCGTTGTGCAGGCGGAGGAGTTCGGGATCGCGGTGGGTAGTCGGGTGTTGCAGTTCGCCTCGGCGAGCTTCGACGCGGCGGTCTGGGAGGTAGTGATGGCTCTGTGCAACGGGGCGTGCCTCGTTATGGCCCCGTCGGACGATCTGCTGCCGGGCCAGGCGCTCGTCGGCCTCGTCGCGGAGCGGTCGGTCACCCACGCCACCCTGCCCCCCGCCGCACTGGCTCTCCTGGAGCCGGACAGTCTGCCGTCGATCACGACCCTCATCACCGCCGGCGAAGCCCTGCACCAGAACCTGGCCGCTCGTTGGGCCGACGGCCGCCGTCTCGTCAATGCCTACGGTCCGACGGAGTCCACCGTCTGCGCCACCACCACCGGTCCTCTGTCCGCCGACGAACACAACACCCCGCACATCGGCACGCCCGTCGCCAACACCCGGGTCCATGTGCTGGACGCGACGTTGTGTCCGGTGCCAATGGGTGTCGCGGGTGAGTTGTACATTGCCGGTGCGGGCCTGGCCCGTGGCTATCCGGGCCGGCCCGGGCTGACCGCGGAACGGTTCGTCGCGAACCCCTTCACCCCGGGCGAGCGGATGTACCGCACGGGCGACCTGGCGAAATGGAGACCGGACGGTGTCCTGGACTTCCTGGGGCGTACGGATGATCAGGTGAAGGTCCGGGGTTTCCGGATCGAGCTGGGTGAGGTCGAGGCGGCGCTGCTCGCCCATCCGTATGTGGCTCAGTCTGCGGTGGTGGCACGTGAGGACCGTCCCGGGGACAAGCGTCTGGTCGGCTACCTCGTCCCGGCCGCCGGTCACGCTCGTGGTGTGGATACGGCTGTCCTGCGCGCGTTCCTCGGCGCGATGCTGCCGGAGTACATGGTGCCGGCCGCGCTGGTGGTGCTGGATGCGCTGCCGCTGACGGTGAACGGCAAGCTGGACCGCAGGGCGCTGCCTGCTCCCGACTACCGGGCGGCCGAGAGCGGCCGGGGGGCGTCGACGGTGCAGGAGGAGATCCTGTGCACTGTGTTCGCCGAGGTTCTGGGTCTGCCCACGGTCGGTGTGGAGGACAACTTCTTCGAGCTGGGCGGCCACTCACTGCTCGCGGTGCAGCTGACCAACAGGATCCGGACGAATCTGGGGATGGAGGTCGCGATGCGGGCGCTGTTCGAGGCGCCGACCGTGGCCGGACTCGCGCAGCGGCTGACTGGTTCGGGTGCGGCACGTCCCGCGTTGGTGGCGATGGCACGGCCCGAGCCGGTCCCGTTGTCGTTCGCACAGCAGCGGTTGTGGTTTCTGGGCCAGTTGGAGGGGCCGTCTGCGACTTACAACATTCCTGTGGCGTTGCGGTTGAGTGGCGATCTGGACGTTGAGGCGTTGCGGATGGCGTTGGGTGATGTGGTGGGTCGGCATGAGGTGTTGCGGACGGTTTTCCCGGTGGACGAGGGCAGGCCGTGTCAGCAGGTTCTTGCCTTGTCCTCCTTGTTCGATCTGCAGGTGGTTGAGGCGGAGGAGGGGGGTTTGGCCGGGGTGGTTGCCGGGCTGGCGGGTCGTGTGTTCGATCTGGCGGTTGAGCTTCCGTTGCGGGCGTGGTTGGTGCGGGTTGTTGGGTCGGGTGAGTGTGTGCTGGTGATGGTGGTGCATCACATTGCCGGTGACGGTTGGTCGATGGGGCCGTTGGCGCGGGATGTGTCGGTGGCGTACAGGGCACGGTTGATGGGGCGGCTGCCGGATTGGGTGCCGTTGGGGGTGCAGTATGCGGATTATGCGTTGTGGCAGCGTGAGCTGCTGGGTGAGGAGACCGACCCCGACAGCCTTCTGAGCGGGCAACTGGCTTACTGGCGTCGGGCGTTGGCTGGTCTGCCGGAGGAGTTGGTGTTGCCGTTCGACCGGTCGCGGCCGGTGGTGGCTTCGCACCGGGGTGGTCGGGTGGAGATCTGTGTGCCGGGTGAGGTGCATGCTCGGGTGGCCGGGTTGGCCCGTGCGCGGGGT
>NZ_JBFBEZ010000088.1:0-6499 GCF_040701725.1 Streptomyces sp. NPDC093109 | reverse complement strand
CAGAGTTCATCAGGAACCAGACGCTTCGACAGATCAGCACCCACGACAGACATCATGCCGTACGAACCCTCAAGCCACGTGAGACACCCTCTAAGCGTCCAGTAAATAATCTCTGTACGGTCTCGGGTGTGGTGGGCCGTGGTGCGGACTGCTCGTCTATCCGGCGAGGGCTAGTTTGCATGCGGACGATGCCGAGCATTGCGTGGTGGACGCCGTCGTCTTTGAAGGGGCAGTTGCGGAGGCAGCCCCGCCCCTGTTGGCACCCGGGGGCGTCCATATCCGTATGCGCGCGTCGAGTTCGAGTGCCGCCGCAGCGCGCGGTGCGCCGGGTCTTTGGAACGCTCTGCAGAGCATGCGTGATGCGTAGCAAGGCCGGTGCCGGTCGGGCCTGTTGGGCCCAACAGGTCTAGATCCATTGGGGCCAACAGGTCGAACATCCCCTGTCCTGCGGTTTCCTCGAAAGCGGCAGTTCGGTACGGGGCCCCATCCGGGACTTCCGCAGACGGTACGGTCAGTGGCGTGAACCGTACGGGAGGGCCGAAAGCCGGGCCGATGAGGAGCAACGCATGTCCATGACCGTCCTGAGTCCGCTGCCCGACACCATCGAGCGCCTGGACGTCGTCCGTGAGTGGCGCGTCGACGGGCTGGTCCCGTTTCTGGACGAGCCGCAGGCCGCGATCGACGAGGCCATCGCGAAGCTGCTGAACTACGCCACCGACGCGCGGCCGCAGATCTTCGTGCCGCCGGTCCTCGGCGCGGTCCCCGCCGTGTTCGCCGGCCACCGCACGTACGTGTGCGTGAACCAGAAGGGCGGCGCGGGCAAGACGACCACCACCGTCGAACTGGCGGCGGCGTGGGTCGCCATGGGCTACACCGTCCGGATCATCGACGCCGACCCGCAGGACGCCTCCATCACCGGGGCCTGGCTCGCGCCGAACTACGAGGGCGTCGCCGAGAACGAGCGGTACAACCTCGCCGATGTCCTCTACGGCCGCCAGCCGCTGGACGAGGCGACGTACGAGACGGCCGTGAAGGGGCTTTACCTGGTCCCGAGCTACAAGGACCTGGAGCTCGTCAACTTCGACGGCAAGGCGGCGCGGGACGGGATGCTGCGGGCGGCGATCCGCCGCTCGATGGTGCCGGTGGACATCACGATCATCGACGCGCCGCCCTCCCTGGGGAAGCTGTCCGTCAACGGGCTGGTCGCGGCGGACCAGGTGATCCTGCCGCTGAAGGTCTCCGGGCTCGACAAGAAGGCCCTGGTCGACCTCCAGGAGACGATCACGAGCGTCCAGGCCGTGGAGAACCCCGACCTGGTGGTGGCCGCCGCCGTCCTGACGGACTGGAGCCAGTCCAAGCACGCCGCGCAGATCGCCGCCACGGTGCGCCGCGACTACCCGGACGTGATGATCGCGCCCGCCCGCCGCAACGTGAAGGCCGCGTCCGCGCCGGACTACGGTCTGCCGCTGCGGGCGCTGGCGGCCCAGGCCACCACCGCGCGCGACTACGACCAGCTCGCCCACCTCCTCCTGCCTGTGAAGGAAGTTGTCTGATGCCCAAGATCGGTGGAATCGGAACCGGCGGCGACGCCGGGACCAAGGACAGGGGCAGCGTCGGCACCGTCGGCGGCAGCGGCATCCTCGGCAAGCTGATCGGCGGCGGGAACCAGACCCCCGGCGGCAAGAGCAAGGTGCCCGCGTACGTGAACAACGAGCTGCTGGACCGGCTGCGCAACACGGTCGTCGGCCTGCAGCGCGACCCGGGCGTGGAGACGCCGCCGCTCTCCCTCTCGGCGTTCGTGGAGGCCGCGATCGAGCTCGCCGTCGAGGAGGCGGAGGAGCAGCACAACGGTGGCCGCCGTTATCCGCCGAGGCCCCACGCCAAGCTCAAGACGGGCCCGCCCGTCGGCTGACCGAGCACGGTAAGGGCCCCGCCGGAAGCGAACCAGCGAACCGGCGGGGTTCTTCGCGTTGCACGTCAGTGGCGGTTGGATCTGTTGGTCCTAATGGGTCTAATTCCCTGTTCGGTACGTGTGGCCGTCCGGACGTGACTACGGTCGAGCCGTGATGACGAAGGTCGATGTTCTGGACGAGCTGCCCGAACTCCAGGAGGCGGTCGAGGCCGTATGCCGGGCAGCCCCCTCCGAGGCCCGCTCGCGGCAGATCCGTGCCCACGCCCGCGAGCTGGTCCGCGCCCTCAAGCACCCCGGCCACCCGCTCGGCGTCGGTGACGACCTGGCGGACGTCTTCGCCCGCGACTCGCTCGCGGCGTACGAGCGCCTGGCGCTCGCCGGTGACCTGCGCGACCGGGGCGCCAAGCGGCCCACCTCCGAGGCCACGGCCATGGTCCGCTCCGGCGTGATGGCGCTGCTGCAGCGCGAACTCGGCCTGGAGGTTGTCCTCCTGCGGGTGCAGGAGGAGCAGCCCCGCAAGGAGCCCGTCGACGTAGTACGCCGCGAGCGGATGCGCGAGAGCCTGCAGACGGTGGCCGACCACATCGGCCGCAGCACCCGCTGGACCGCCGACGGCGGCCTGCTCACCCGCGGATTCCCCCGCTGGGTACGGATGCTCGCCATGGCCTCGGTCACCCTGGACACCGGCAGCCGCGTCGGCGAGCTGTGCGCGATCCGCCTGGAGGACCTCTCTCCCGCGCTGGACGAGATCCGTATCGTCCGCCGGCCGCAGAACGCCCGCCCCGACGACCCGGTCTCGACCGAGGTCCACCCGCTGCGCCGCTCCACCCGGGCGGCACTGCGGCGCTGGTTCCTGGTGCGCCGCCTGCTGATGGTCGACGTCACCGGCACCGCCGACGCTCTGTGGGTGTCCGTACGCGGCAACCACGGCGGCGTCGTCGGAGAGGCCGGGCCCCGGTACCGGCCCGCCGGCACCACCCTGCAGCCGCGCGGCGCCGGACGGTCCTACACCGCGGCGGTCACCCGCGTGAACATCGAACTGGCCGGGACCGAAGGCTGGCAGCCGCTGCCCGAGCGCATGGAGCAGCTGCGCCGCGGCGTCGCCGTGCCCGAGGCCCACCGCGTACCGCCCCGGCCGGACGCCGAGGTCGCGGCCCTCTACATGGGGAAGCTGGCGAAGGCCGGCCGCCGGCTCGCCGCTCTGCCGGACTCCCCGTCCGCGGCGACGACCGGCCGCGCCGCCCGCGACGAGGCCCGGCGCGTCCTGCGCGACGCGTGGCGGATCGGTGTCGAGCACCAGGTCCAGCTCGACGTCCTCGGCGGCGCCGGCCTGCTCGCGTACGACACCCCGCGCGCCGGATGGGAACCCGAGCTGCTGCGCGCGCTGGACCGGGCCGCCCACCTCGCACCGCTTTAGAGCCGTTAGGGCCAACACCCCCAATAGGTCCCGCCCGCCCGCTGTTGCGAGCGGGCGGGACCTTCGCTTTCGTACGCACCGATCGCGCCGCCGCGCGTACGGGCAGGGCCGCCCGGCCCGCTCGCAACCTTGATTCAGCCCCCGGTGACGGCCCGGCGGGGCTTGGCGGTGACGATCCGGATCCACTGCCCGAGGGCGTCGACTCCGGCCTCGTCCCGGGTGGAACGGGCCTGCTGGCCGGAGGCCCGGCCGACCCCCGCCGCCCAGCCGGTCCAGCCGCTGCGGCGCCCGGCCTTGTAGCTGGGCTCGACGTGCCCGATCACCGTCCCGTCGCCGGTGATGAGGTCGTAGCTGTGCGTTTCGCGGTCCCGGCTGACCAGACGGGCCCCGGCGGTGAACTCGCGCGCCTTCTTCGCCGACATGTTCCGGGGGTGGGCCGGTTCGTTACGTGACACCTCCGGCGCGGCGGGTTCGCGGGCCGGGGCGGCGGCCACCGGTTCGTTACGTGGCGTACCGGGATCGAGGTCCGGGCTCGGACCTTCAGTGGCTACTGGGGCGGCGCCGACTACCGGTTTGTTACGTGACGGTTCCGAGCTCGCGAGGATCTCGGCGACGAGCTTCTGGGTGCGGTGCGCCAGGGCGTACGCGAATTCCTCGGGGAGAACCGGAGTCATGCCCGGCGCGATCTCGCGGGTGTCCCAGCCCTGTTCGGCCCGGCGGGCGGCCGACTCCACCAGCTCGGCCACTTCGGCCCCCAGGGCCCGGATCCGTGCACCCGGCCCCTCTCCAGCCGCGTCACGCAGCCGGGCTTCCGTCGGCGGCGTCGGCGCCGGCGGTGCGGCTGCGGCCCGGAGCGCCTCAAGCTCCCTGGCCCGCCGCCTACGGTGCACCGCCTGACGGCAGGCGGCGCTACAGGTCCGCCGCGCCCTGGCCCGGCCCTGAACCATCTCGCTGCCGCAGATTTCACACAGCGCCATATCCGCCTCCGGTTCGTAACGTAACGATCCTGGCTTCAGAGGCTACCCGGCGACGCACCGGATTGTCACGTAACGAAAAGTGGTGCGGGCGGCCGGGCGCGCCACCAGTGACGAGGCCCGGCGTTGTCCTGCGCGATGCGTGGCGGATCGACATTGAGCACCAGAGCCAGCTCGCCGCGCTCGGCCCCGCAGCCTGCTCAATCCGGAACTGCTGCGCGCTGGACCGAACAGTCCGCCTCACCCCTCTTTAGACCTGTTGGACCCAACACCCCTGTTCTGGCCCGGCCATTGGCGGGCCTGGCCAGAACAGCGCGTCGGGTTCTGCTGCTGGCTCTGTGGTGGCGAAGCGCAGCTCGCGTTGCACATACGCCCGCTAGATTCGGGACCGCCGCACCACTTGGTGGCGTTTGGCCTGAGTGGGGAAAAGCCGCCGGACCATGTCCTGGTCCTCCAGCTCCCCGAGAGCAGACAAGACACGCTTCGCGGGTTCGGACTCCGTCGTGTCCGCGATATCCATCGGCAGGTTCACCGAGATGAACCACGGTTCCTCGTTTGCCGTCGCCGAGGCGCCGACGTCGTCCTGCTTTTCATGACGCCACGCGCGTGTCCAAGCAGCTTCCCAGTTTGGCGCGTCAGCTTCCGGGACCTCGCACGCTTTCAGGAAGGCTCGGAACTGGCTTGGGCTGCGCGGAATTGCCTGCTTCATCACGATACGGTGCGCGGTACTACGTGGTAGCACGCCGTACTGGCCCGCGCGCTGCTCCATGGTGCGCAAGGCGGGGGAGCCCGCTTTCTCGTACAGGTCCTGGAGCGCGGCGCTGAGCTCGGTCAAGTCGCGAATGTACTTCGGGCGAGGGGCGGGGCGGGCGCGGCTGCCCCGAGTGCGGCGGGTCTGCTCGTGCCGGGCCAGCCGCCACAGGCGGCGCGCCTCATCGGGAGAGGCATCGCATGCCCGGGTGTAGTCGAGCACGGTCTGGAGCTTGGGAACGCTGTTTCCGGAGGCGGCCCGCTGCAGAGTCGTCGCGTGGCGGCCGGCCCGTACGGATACGGCCCGGTAGCTCTGTCCGGTGCGCGCACGCTGTTCGCGCAACCATTCGGCGAGATCGCGGAGCGCCTTGTTGTCAGTCGTGATCGTTTTCTCGGTGCGACACATGACTGATCCTCACGCTGCAGGGGCGAGTAGCGCGCGCAGCATGGTGCGGACCGCCCGTATGGGGAAGCCGGTGACCAGTCCGACCAGTAGAACGGCGGCCAAACCCGCGCCAGTGATCAACTGCAGCGCCATGGCCAAGGGCATTCCTACGACCGTGACCAGAGCGGCGGCCATAGCGATGATCACAATGATGACGACGGCTTCGGCGCCGCTCAGGCGCCGGTGGAACGGGGCACCGCTCTCCACGCAGGGAACGGGACGGGGCTTGGGCATAGGGCTTCCCTGTTTCGGGTCCGGCGGGCCCACCGGCCGCCGGACGCTTGATGCTGACTCCAACCAGGTACGGACCACGGAGCAGTTGCAGCCGCTCTCGGTGTGGTGCGTGGACAAGATGGTGTCAGGGAGTGGAGCGGGAACCGTGACGTAGCGCGCCAGCCGAGTGGCATTGATGCGTCACTGTCCCCGTCGAAATAGACGGACCGTCTATGCGGAGAAAATGACGTTCAGCCAGCATCGCTCTGAGTGACCACCGTTGACCTGCATGTCTGCGGGCGCAATAGATAACATGACCGCTGTCAGTGAGCCGTGGTAGTGAATCGATTGATGCGCGCTTGCCCCAATCGCGGTTGCACGATGTCCGAGGTCACTGCAACCATCCCGGCTTCAGGACTTGCTCCGAGTTGGGCGGGCCCTGCCCTGATTTGCTGCTGGCTCCAACCGAATGCCGAACAGGGACTAAGCGGTCTTGCGTTGCAGCGTAAGACCAGCCGAGAGTTGGTGCCGTCATGGCGCCGGCTTTTTGCTACCAGGACTGATGGACGACGGCGACGACGAGGATTCAGCACCAGCGACAGTTGAGGAAGAGGCTCCCGCCCCCTCTACCGACCGGTTGCGCCCTTCACCAGCGTGGACTGCCCCCATGCTTATGACACAGGGTCAGGACTTCCCGGTTTCGCCGCCATCGCGATCGGCGACGGCGTGAGCGAGATTGCTTCGGACGGTTCCTGTCATTGGGTGGTTCTCGCCCAGCACCCGCATGG
>NZ_JBFBEZ010000087.1:0-8674 GCF_040701725.1 Streptomyces sp. NPDC093109 | reverse complement strand
ACCGAAGGTCATCGCGCAGCGACGCGACGCAGGAGCGCCCTTTACACCTGTCACGGAGACGCGACACTCACACCAGGAGGGGCGGCCCCCTTCCCCAACAACCCCCGCCACCCACCCACCCCACTCAAAACCGCTCTAACCCGCACCCCTGCCGGCACCCCCGCCCCGCAACCCCCGCCCCTCACTCCCGCGGCCTCCCCAGCACCAGGATCTGGATCGCCAGCACCGCGGCCCCCCGCGCCCAGTCGTTGAAGTCCGAGACCTTCGTCTCCAGGACGACCGGCTCCGCGAGCGGGTCGCGGTTGGCGTCCACGGCGGACCAGACCGCCGGGGACGCGATGTCCATCAGCCCGATACCCTCCCCCGCCAGCAGGATCTTCTCCGGCATGGCGAAGTTGGCGATCTGCGCGACCACCGTCCCGAGCGCGCGCGCCGCCTCGTCCATCACCCGCGACGCCAGCGGGTCGCCCGCCGCCGCCAGGGCCAGGATCTCCTCGTACGTATGGTCCCGGCCGGTGCCGGCCGCGACCTGGTACCGGATGTTCGACACGGTCAGCAGCGAGACCGCGCTGCCCCGCTCGCCGTCGGGCGTGAGCGGACCGTACGGGTTGATGATCCAGCGCCGCCCGATGCCCCGGTCGCCGCCGCCGGCGCGGACCAGCCGGCCGCCGATGACCAGGCCGTATCCGATCCCCGCCCCGATGGTGAGCACCACGAAGCGATCGAGTCCGCGCCCCGCCCCGAACCAGGCCTCGGACTCCACCAGCGCCGCGACATCGTTCTCGACCACGACCGGCAGCCCCGTGCGCTGCTCCACCAGGTCGGCGAACGGCACCTCCTGCCACCCCAGGTACGACGAGAACGTGACCGTCCGCGCGAGGCGCTCCACCTGCCCGCCGATGCCGACGCCGATCCCGGCCAGGCGCGGGAACTCGGCGCGGAAGTCCTCGGTCATCTCCTGGACGAGGTCGGCGACGTCCTCGGGGTCGCGGGTCCGCAGCGGTACGGCGCGGTCGGCGACGACCTCGCTCCTGAGGGTCGTGACGACCCCGTACGCCGTATCTTCGGTGATCTTGAAGCCCGCGAAGTAGCGCGAGTCGGCGACGATGTCGAGCGGCTGCGAAGGGCGCCCCTGCCGGGCGACCGGAGCCTCTGCGGCCCCTACCCCTACCCCTACCCCTGCCCCCGCCGAAACCGGCGCCGGCCCCTCGATCAGCAGACCCGCCTCAAGCAGGGGCTTGGTCAGTCGCGTAAGGCTGCCCGCGGAGAGGTTCAGCTTTCTGGCGATCTCCGTGCGCGAGACCGGGCCATGGGTCAGTACCTCGATCGCGACGGCGCGTTCGGCGGGGCTCAGCGGCGCCCAACTGGCTGCAAGCATGGACTCACTTTATTTCACCCCAAAAATAATGTCAGCCCCTACGGGGACACGATCGGGCCACCATCGCGCGATCACCGGCTTGAAACCAGTTCACCCACACCCCTTGACGTGATGATTCTTTCAGGTCAAAAGTAAACCCCCCGAGGACGAGTCATGGACAAGGGAGTCTCTGATGACTGTCGCCTCAATGGTGATGACAAAAAGAAAGCCCGGCGGCGGCGCCTCCAAGCGCGCCGGGACCGACCGCGGCGACGGCCTTCTGGCGGCGCTGTTCATCGCTCCCGCCATGTTCGGCTTCCTGGTGTTCCTGGCCTGGCCCACCCTGCGCGGCATCTACCTCAGCTTCACCCGCTACAACCTCCTCACCCCCGCCGAGTGGGTGGGCCTCGACAACTACCGGCGCATGATCAACGACCCCATCTTCTGGGGCTCGTTGCGCGTCACCGTCGAGTACGTCTTCATCAACATCGGCGTCCAGACGGTCGCCGCCCTCTGCATCGCCGTACTGATGCAGCGGCTCACGAAGTCCTCGTTCCTGCGCGGCATCGTGCTCACCCCGTACCTCGTCTCGAACGTCGTCGCGGGTGTGGTGTGGCTGTGGATCCTGGACACCCAGCTCGGCATCGGCAACCAGATCCTCGGCGCGCTCGGCTTCGACCACATCGCCTTCCTCGCCAGCAACGAGTGGGTCGTCCCGAGCATCGCGCTGATCAACGTATGGCGGCATGTCGGCTACACCGCGCTGCTGCTCTTCGCCGGGCTCCAGGCGATACCGGGCGATGTGTACGAGGCCGCGCGGGTCGACGGATCCGGTGAGCTGCGCACGTTCTGGAAGATCTCGCTCCCGCTGCTGCGGCCGGTGCTCGCGGTCGTGATGATCATGACGGTCATCGGCTCGTTCCAGGTCTTCGACACCGTGGCGGTGGCCACCCCCGGCCCCGGCGGCCCGGCCAACGCGAGCAACGTGCTCCAGCTCTACATCTACAGCTCGGCGTTCGGGCGCTTCCAGTTCGGCTACGCGTCCGCGATGTCCGTCGCGCTGCTCGCCGTACTGAGCGTGATCACGATCGTCCAGTACCGACTGACCCGGGCCGGCGAGACCGACCTCGGCTGAGTACGGACGTGACCGTGACCCCCCGTACGTGCACGCAGGAGCAAGGAGCTACGCCATGTCCGTACTGACCCCGCCACCACCCACGTCCCCGTCCGCACCGGCGTCCGAACCCGCCCCCGGACGCGGCCCCGCGCCGGAATCCACCGGGGAGATACGGCGCCGGACCCGCCCCCGCCCCTCCCCCGGCCGGATCCTCGCCTGGGCGGTCATGGGCGTGATCGTGCTGATCACCCTGCTGCCCTTCTACTGGATCGTGCGCACGGCGCTCTCCTCCAACACCGCGCTCACCACCGATCCGGCCTCCCCGCTGCCCGTCGACTTCAGCTGGGGCGGCTTCGAGCGGGTCTTCGGGCTCCAGAGCACGGAGGAGGCCCTGGCCCAGGGCGGCTCCGGCGGCTCGCTCAACTTCTGGCGTTATCTGCTCAACTCCACGATCGTCGCGACCATGGTGACGGTCTGTCAGGTGATGTTCTCGGCGATGGCCGCGTACGCCTTCGCCCGCCTTCGCTGGCGCGGCCGGGACAAGGTGTTCGGGCTGTTCCTCGCCGGTCTGATGGTGCCGGCCATCTTCACCCTGCTGCCGAACTTCGTACTGATCAAGCAACTCGGGCTGATCGACACCCTGACCGGGATCGCCCTGCCGACCATGTTCATGACCCCGTTCGCGGTCTTCTTCCTCCGCCAGTTCTTCATGAACCTGCCCAGGGAACTGGAGGAGGCGGCCCTGCTGGACGGCGCCGGGAAGATCCGGATCTTCTTCCAGCTCCTGCTGCCCACGGCCGCCGCGCCCATGATGACGCTCGGCATCCTCACGTACATCACCGCGTGGAACGACTACTTCTGGCCGCTGATGGTGTCGTACAGCGACAGCTCCCGCGTCCTGACCGTGGCGCTCAACATCTTCCGCTCCCAGACCCCGCAGTCGGGTACGGACTGGGCCGGGCTGATGGCGGCGACGCTGGTCGCCGCGCTGCCGATGCTGCTGCTCTTCGGGGTGTTCGCACGGCGGATCGTCAACTCCATCGGCTTCACCGGACTCAAGTAATGACGAGGGAAGAAGGAGAAGCCGCTGTGCCCAGGACCTCACACCACCGGCACCACCCGCACGCACACCCCCACCCGCACTCCCAACCCCACCCGCACCCGCACCCGCACCCGCACGCACACCACCGGAAGCTCGCCGCCGTCATCGGCGCCGTATCCCTGTCCCTGCTGGCCGCCGGATGCGGCGGCGGGTCGTCCGTCTCCGACGCCGCCGACTCCAAGACCGTCTCGTACTGGCTCTGGGACGCCAACCAGCTACCCGGCTACGAGGCCTGCGCCACGCAGTTCGCGAAGCGGAACCCCGGGCTCAAGGTCGACATCTCCCAGATCGGCTGGGACGACTACTGGACCAAGCTCACCGCCAGCATGATCGCGGGCACCGAGCCGGACGTGTTCACCGACCACATCACGAAGTTCGCGCAGTTCGCCGACCTGAAGGTGCTCGCGCCGCTGGACGAGCTGCCCGCGACCAAGGGCATCAAGGACTCCGACTACCAGCCGGGCCTCGCCGCCTCCTGGGTCGGCAAGGACGGTCACCGCTACGGGTCCCCGAAGGACTGGGACACGGTCGCGATGTTCTACAACAAGAAGGTCACCGACGCCGCGGGCGTCTCCGCCGACACACTCAACAGCCTCGCCTGGAACCCCACCGACGGCGGCACCTTCGAGAAAACACTGGCCCACCTCACCATCGACACCAAGGGCCGCCGCGGCGACGAGCCCGGCTTCGACAAACACCACGTCGCGACGTACGGCCTGGCCACCAATGACGCGGGCGGGGCCGACGGCCAGACCCAGTGGAGCGCCTTCGCCGGCTCGGCGGGCTGGAGCTACACGGACAAGAAGGCGTGGGGGACGCACTACAACTTCGACGAGCCCGCATTCCAGTCCACCGTCGAGTGGTACTTCGGCCTGGCGGAGAAGGGGTATCTCGCCCCCTTCAAGGACTTCTCCCGCTCCAACGGCCCCGACATCCAGCTCGGCGCGGGCAAGGCGGCGATCGCACTGCACGGATCATGGATGACGAAGACGTTCTACGGCCTCAAGGGCATCGAGGCACGCACCGCCCTGACCCCCATCGGCCCCTCCGGCAAGCGCGCCACCATGCTCAACGGCCTGGCCGACTCCCTCACCAAGCGCGCGGCCGACAAGCCGGCGGCGCAGAAGTGGGTGGCGTATCTGGGGTCGGAGGAGTGCCAGAAGACGGTGGGTTCGTTCGGCATCGTCTTCCCGGCGACCAAGTCGGGTACGGATGCGGCGATCGCGGCGTACAAGAAGGACGGAATCGACATGACGGCGTTCACAAAGCCGGTGGCGGACGGGACGACGTTCCCGTTCCCGATCACGGACTACGCGGCGGATGTGGCGGCGCTGATGAATCCGGCGATGCAGGACGTGTACGCGAACGGCAAGCCGGTGGACAGCCTGTCTGTGACGAACCGTCAGATCAACGTGATCCTGGGCCAAACCAAATAGGTGGCCCCAACTCCCCCTCCAATACCCCCAACTCCCACCAACTCCCCCCTCAGCTCCCACCCCTCCACTCCACTCCCACCCCTCCACTCCCACCCCCCTGATAGAGGACCAAAAATGACCTTCAACCTGGCCATAGTCGGAGCGGGACAGTTCGCCGGACAGTTCGCCAAGCTCTGGGCGATCCACCCGGGCGTGAGCGACATCTACGCCACCGACCTGCTGCCCGAGCGCGCCGAGAAGCTCGCCGCCGATTACGACCTGACCGGCACGTTCCCGTCCTTCGAGGCCGCCATCGAGTCGCCGGACATCGACGCGGTCGCCATCTTCACCCAGCGCTGGACCCACGGCCCGCTGGTCGTAAAGGCGCTGCGCGCCGGGAAGCACGTGTACTCGGCGGTGCCGATGGCGATCTCGGAGGCGGAGATCGCGGCCATCATCGAGGCCGTACGGGAGACCGGGCTGACGTACATGATGGGCGAGACCAGCCAGTACAACCCGGCCACTGTGTACGCCCGCGACCAGATCGCCGCGGGCGCCTTCGGCCGGCTCTTCCACGCCGAGGGCGACTACGTCCACGACATGGACCTGGGCTTCTACGAGGCGTACCAGTACAGCGGCGGCGAGCAGTGGAAGTCGACCGCCAGCTACCCGCCGCTGCTCTACCCGACGCACTCGGTGGGCGGTGTGCTGGGCGCGTGGCAGACGCACGCCGTGAGTGTGTCGGCGATCGGTGTGAAGGACGACCGGGGGGACGGGGTCTTCGACAAGGAAGTCAGCCAGTTCGACAACGACTTCTCCAACGCGACGGCGCTGTTCGAGGTCGCGGGCGGCGGATCGTTCCGTACGAACGAGTTCCGCCGGGTCGGCTACCCGTCGCACATCCGTGAGTCGCGCTTCCGCTTCTTCGGTACGGAGGGAAGCCTCGAACAGCTCGCCACCGTGAGCCTCTGGCAGGACAAGAACGGTGTCGAGGACGTCACCGACCACCTCCAGCCGAAGCCCACCCTCTCCCCCGACGACCCCTCCCTGGAACACGTCGCCCCCGCCCTCCGCGACGCCTTCACCTCGGGCTCGGCCCCGGTGCACGACCGCACCCGCCTGCCCGCCGAATTCGCGAACATATCGAACGGCCACGAGGGAAGCCACCACTACCTGGCCGACGACTTCGTCACCGCGGTCAACACGGGCACCCTCCCCCCGGTGAACGCCTGGGTCGCCGCCCGTTACACACTGCCGGGAATCGTCGCCCACGAATCCGCCCTGAAGAACGGCGAGCGCCTCGCGATCCCGGACTTCGGAGATGCCCCCAACTAAACCCCCAAAACAAACGCCCCACCCACCCCCAGCGCCCCACCCCACCCAAGCGCCCCGCCCCACCCCAAACGCCCCACCCCAGCGCCGCTGCCCCTCCGGGCAGCGGCGCTTCCCCATGCCCGAGCCCCAGAAATTGCCCATGGCAAACTAAAACCCAAGCCAGAAACAACAAAGGGGCGGCAAAGTATGGCCTTTGACAACGAACAACCCGAACTACGCGCCGGCGGCCCGGGCACCCCGAGCCTCGTCTCAACCCCGGCCGAGAAGCGAGCCGCGGCATCAGCCATCAGGAACACCCTGCTGGGAGACACCAAAAAGGCCGGCGACTGCGCCCACGAAAGCACCACGAAGGCCGCCTCCGCCTTCGGCGGCTGGGACACCGGCGCCGGCCTCAAGAAGGTGCAGGAGACCTGGGAGAGCCAGGTCAAGACCCTGACGGACCGCCTCCAGGGCGAAGAAGGAAAGCTCCTGCGCGCGGCGGGAGACCTCCAGGGCGCCGACCTCCTGCCGAGGTCCCAGATCGGCGCGATTCGTGTGGACTCACCATTCAACGGATATTGAGCCCGCCCACCCGTACCCAAGCCACAACAGCACCCAAGCGGCCCGAAGCTTCCGCGACAACTCCACCAACAAGGAGTTCTCGCAGACTTTCCTCAGCAGTATGGGCGCCGATGGCGTCATCAAATTCGCCAATACCTTGAACGACTACGCCTACGGGCCCGACAAGAAACACGAACCCCAGTACCTGGCCGTGCAGAAAGGGATGGCCAATACGATCGCCAACGCGACCAGAGTTCCAGGCAGCGTGGCGAATATGCCACCAGGTTCGAAAGAATTCAAGAAGTGGGAGGAGAGTGCGGACGGAAAATTCTACCGTGAGTGGATGAACGAGCTGGACGCAACAGGAACCAAGAACTACGGCTCCAATACCCAGCCCCTGTACGGGTACCAATCTTTCGTCTCCATAATGGAGCACGCCGACGCGAAGTTCGACGACCAGTTCCTCTACGACCTCGGCGATGACCTCATCGCGGCAGAGAAGAAACATCCTGGAATATTCACCCAAGTGGGCGGCGCGCACAGCGGCGTACGATCCGATGCCATTGACGGTCTCCTTAACGTCATGAGCAAAAACCCGGACGCCGCCACCGCTTTCTTCGACCCCGCCTCCGGACCTGACCGATCCGACAGTGAGGACAACAACGATCACCTCAAATATCTCGTCGGCAATGGCGATGATTCCCGAACCTGGCCGAAGGTCTACGTATCAGGAATGACGCTCGACGACCCATTGAGCCGAATGGGCCTGGGCGTTGCCCTCGAAGCCGCCGCCACCGGCCAGCTGCCACTGAAGCCCGGTCAGGACCCCTGGCCGGCCATGCCGCATTCGGAATCTCAGGCGCGCATCATGCATTCCATCATCGGCGAACTCAGCCCGGGGCCGGGCGAAGGGAACAGCACCTCCATACACGAGAACCTCAAAGATCCGGTCGCTCGAGCCCTTGCCCAATACACCGCCGACACGCATGAAATTCTGGGCGGAATATCCTCTTCAGACTATACCACCCACTCTTTCGGTGACGGCTACTTCCCGGACAAAGATGGTGGCATCCACATGGCCGCTAGAAAGGATCAGCTGATCCAGGTCATGCGCGGACTGTCCGAAGATCCAGAAGCATACGGAACGTTGCACAAGGCAGAATCTCGATACATAGACATCGTCATGCAGGATATCCCGAATGGCGCGATAAACTTTGAAAATTCGGGAACATTGGGGAAATCTGGAGCCGCGCTCGGAACTTACGCAGCGATCAAAGAACACGTAATAAATAGCGAGAGAATGGATGCCCACTCGTCGGCCGATTGGAAGTCCAAGGTCGCCTACCATGTAATCGGAGGCGCCGTGGCACCGATTTCCCTCCCCGCAGAGATGGGAAAATTCGTCATTGGCGAACTACTTCAACGCGGCGTGGATACTTGGGCTTGGGAGTGGGGTAACTCAATGAAGGCCGATGCCGATAATATCGCGAACGCCCAGATCGCAGATGTTTACCTTGAAGCGGAAAACCAAACCCCCATCATGACCAAGCAGTGGGCGACAGACCGGACAGATATAGACCTCGATACGCAGGCAGGCAGAGATCGACTGGAATCACTCACCAACGTGATTCTGAATGGCCAGACCCGGGGTTCGATCAGTGCATCAAAGTACCTGTGAGAATTTCGATATCTCTGAAGACATCGCGATAGGAGTTAAGAGGGTGTCTCACGTGGCTTGAGGGTTCGTACGGCATGATGTCTGTCGTGGGTGCTGATCTGTCGAAGCGTCTGGTTCCTGATGAACTCTG
>NZ_JBFBEZ010000086.1:0-8736 GCF_040701725.1 Streptomyces sp. NPDC093109 | reverse complement strand
ACGGAACGCTCTCCCTGCGATGTCTCCTCTGCGGAACAGGGTCGGTTCCTTCCCGTAACGATTGGGGCCGAAGGAACCGACCCTGTTCCGCAGAGGCCGTGGGCCGACCGGGGTCAGGGCTCAGCCGATGGTCTGCCGCGTCTTCCAGTAGCTTGCCGATGCGATGATCTCGGTGCCGCTGCCGGACAGGGCGGTTTTGCTGCCCGTGTAGAGGCGTACGGATCCGTTGGCGAAGACCGCCCAGATGTCGGGGATGCCGTCCCCGGTGACATCGGGGGTGCCCATGAGGTGCGGGATGGACGAACTCAACCAGCCTGACGCTCCGTACTGATCATCGGCTCCAGTACCGGAATTCGCCGCGGATGTGAGCGAGTTGAAGTCAACCCCGCCCGACGCCGCCTTGATGCCGGTACGCAGCAGCAGCCGCCCGGAGGCGTCGGACCGGTAGACGATGTCGGTGACGCCGTCGCCGGTGACATCGAGGACGGTGACGAGGTCGCGGTTGAGCCAGGCGGAGCCGGAGAGCCGGGTGGCCGTCTCGACCGTCGCGCCGTTGTAGCCGATGAGAACCCACAGCGCGTCGCCGACGGTGACGAAGAAGTCGGCCTTGCCGTCGCCGTTGGCGTCGCCCGCCGAGACGATCTGGGTGAAGGTGTCGGGGGCGGGCGCGTTGGCCGGGAGCAGGACTTCGCGGCGCTTGCTGATGTTCACGGCGCCGTAGCCGTCGCCGGGGTAGACCCAGAGCTTTCCGTTGACGCGGACGATGAGGTCCTGGATGCCGTCACCGCCGTAGACATCCCCGTTATGGGTGATCAGGGCGTTGTTGAAGTGTCCGCTCGGGGCCGAGATGAACGGGGCGAGTTTGTCGCCGTTAGGGTCTTTATCGGGGTTGTCGCAGTACGCGCCGGGCATCGAATAGCCCAGTTTTCCGCTGACCTTGGTGAGGTCCTTGTTCATCTGTCCGGCGTAGAGCCCCAGATTTCCCTTCTCCGTGACGGTCATCAGGTCGGCTGTACCGTCTCCGGTGAAGTCGCCAGGAGCATCGGCCTTCGATTTGGGCGCGACGTAGAAGAAGTACTTGGTCGGGACGGATATGTTGCCGGCGCCGTCCACAGTCCGTACGAAGAGCACGTTGGGGCCGGCCGACGGGGGCTTCGCGTCCTTGACGGTCGCGCTGACCGTTGTCTTGGTGCCGCCCTTACGAGCGAGAGAGAAGGGATAGCTGGCATCGTTGAAGCCGTACTCGTAGGCCACGACGTCTTCGTTCAGCGCGCGGAAGGTGAAGCTGCCGGCCGTACCGAACTTGATCTTGCTCCAGATGGTGTCCTCGTCCTTGTTGCCGAAGCCGTCGTGGCCCTCGTCGGCGTCAGGGAAGTCGTCCGAGGACACCTCGGGCGGCTCAGGCGCCTTCGTGTCGAAAACGAAGCGACAGGGCACTTTCTTCGGCGAGTAGCCCGAGGTAGCGCCGGCGTCATCAAAGGCCTGCACTCGCCACGAGTACACCGTGCCGTTGGTGAGCTTGCTGGTGGAGAAGGAGGTCGTGGTGACTCGGGCGCTTCCGGTGTTTATGCCCACGGACACCTTCCCGGTCGACTTGAGCAGGTCACCGGTGGCGGCCCACTTGCCGGTCGGCCACAGATCGAAGTCCAGATAGTCGAGGTTCTTGTCCTTGTCGGTTGCCGACGCGGTGAAGGTGATCTCCCCGGCGGCCATCCGTGCGTACGGCTTGGTCGTCGTGCACTTGGCCTCGGGGTTGAGGTAATGGCCAGTGGGGGCGGTGGGACGGCGGTTGTACTCGATTTCGAGCCTCGGGCCGAAGTCGCTGTTGGCGGCGAACTTCTTCCAGGCGTACTGGGAGTCCTCGTTGACGGCGCGCATGCCGAAGGTGATGGCCTTCCCACCCTTGTCGGCGGCCTGCTGGGCGGCCTTCTTGACGTCGAATTTCTCGAACGCGTCGGGGCATTGGGACTTCCAGCCGTGCGCGAAGCTCTTGGTGCTGATCTTGTTGCCGTTATGGAGCTTGGGGGCGTTCTTCCAGTTGGTCTTCGAATCGATCTTGCTGGTGAGATGCACACTCATGGCCCGCTCGCTGCAGGACCAGGCATAGGTTTCCAGGACCGTCAGCTTGGCCGATTCGATGACCGCCCCCTTGATGGTCCCGTCCGTGTCGAAGTCGAGGTTGAAGAAGGACCGTGAGGTGCCCCAGGTGTCGGACTCGAAGCCAACTCGCGCCTCGTGGGTGCCGCCCTTGTTGAATCCCTTGCCGTTGTAGAAGGTCGCCTTCGGGTAGCGGTTGTAGACCGTGGTCCAGTTCTGGATGCCCCTCTTTACCGAGGGATCGATGAAGACGGGGAAGACGGTGGACGGGTCGGAGAGGAGCTTCTGGTCCGGGGTGATGACCCAGTTCCCGCCGGAGAGATCCGTTTCGACCAGCGCGCCGTGGGAGTCGGGGGACGGACCGTCGAGCGCGGGCAGCGAGAGGGTCGCGGCCGACCCGGTCTTCGACGGTTCCGGTGTCGGCTCCGGAGGCGCGGTCGGCAGGGGTGTTTCCGAGACGGCCGGGACGGGCTCGTCGCTCGCGGTCGGCAGCTCTTCCTCGTCCTCGTCGGTCTGTTCGTCGGACTGGGGCTCGTCGTCGGCGTCGGCCGAGGGGGTCTCCTCCGGATCCGAAGGCTCCTCGGGCTCGGACGGCAGCACCTCGGGACTGGTGGGCTGCGCGCTCGCCCCCACCTCGCTGTCGGTAATGGCCGGAGCGCCTGCGTTGTCCCACATCACCGGGGTCGGTGACATCGCGACCTCGTCTCCGTAGGCGTTTTCGGCGCTGACGATGCCGGAGGACGGGTCGAGCCGGAAGGTGAGAGTGGGCGAGGAGAGGCCGTACGAGAGCTGGGCGACGCGCGGGTCGGCGGCGGCGGTGCGGTTCTTCACCACGAGGAGCTGGGCGAATCCTTCGTCGTCCGCCGTGAGGACCAGATCCGCGCCGGGGATGATCTCGGGGTACAGCGCCCGGTTGGTGTCGATGATCGGTTCCGGGATCGGACCCGGCCAAGTGAGCTGAATGTTATGACCGTTGGTGTGCAGGGTGACCAGTGGACTCGCCACTCCGTCCGCCTTCGAGGTCGCGCCCTTCAGGAGCGAGACCCGGTGCTCCGAGGCACGGGACGTACGCTCCTCGCGGTTTCCGTCCCCCTTCCCGCCGGCGTTTTTCGATCCGGCGGAGAACACCATGCCGGTGTTGGTGGCCCGGGGCTCCCAGCCGCGGCCGGTGCGGTGCAGCGACCGGTCGATCGGCTTCCACTCGCCATCGACCTTGGCGCGGATCGGAGAGGAGTGGACCTCACGGAGCATCTGCCCGCCCGGGCGGGCCCAGGTGGTGGAGTTGGCGGTGCGCAGGGAGGCGACCTCCACTCGCTTGCCCGTCTTTGCGGCGGTGGTGATGGCATCGCTCTCGCTCGCCGCCACTGTGCCCGTCGGCCCCGCCGACCGGGCGGACGGCGGGGCGCTGCCGGATCCCGGATCGGCCCCTCGCAGACCCGCGTAGGTGAGACCGGTCGCGGCAACGGCGACCGCGCAGGCCATGGCGGTGGTGCGCCGGCCCGGCAGGCGGAAACGGCGTGGCGACGACATGAGTGAGATCCCTCCCCCTTGGCCCCGGTGGCCCGGTGGATCGCCGACCGGAGAAACGACGCTCCTCGCGCGAACCCGGGCAAAGAAGCCCGAGAACACGGGACGAGCGAGCAGATCATGACCCATGGGTGAACATCCGTCACCCTCCGCGGAGCCGGGCGCCCCTCGGTGTGGCGTGTGAGCCGGCCGGCGCCGCCGACTCTCTCGCTCGCTCCCCGTGGCCTCGCGGCCACCCGAGAAGGCGCCATAAGGGGGTGAAGAGTGCGAATCTCTCGAACAATCATCCGATGGTAAGGCTTTTCTGCTGTGACGCCTGGTGTGGATCACATTGCCAGTCGATGGCCCTGTTCAGCCGGATGTCTCACGATTCCCGTTCCCTGATGGGTAATTGAGTCGCTACCTACCGTGATGATGATCACGTACTCGGGTTTTCCCTGGTCTTTCTTCACAGCGCCCCCACAGAATCAGCCCGTTCTTGCATGACGTCCTGTGCGGCCCCGCCCGGTGCCGTGCCACATGGTCCGGGGGGATCTGGCGTGTCTCGTCTGTCTGAAACTCGCCGTCGTCGACGCCGTGTCCGCCGCACCGTGGTGCCCGCCGTGGGCCTCGCCCTGCTGGTGACCCTGCTGCCGGCCCAGGCGTTCGCGCTGCCACCGGATCCGGCGAGTGTCGGGCTCACCGAGGTGTTCCTGGAGGAACTCGACCAGGAAGAGGAGATGCCGGGCACGATCGTCGACAAGAACCTGGAGACGCTCAAGACCGAGACCCCCGACGACCTGGAGCAGGCCCCCGCCGGCACGACCACCGTGCCGGCCGCCGCCAGCGGTGAGGTCACCTTCGGCTCCGGTACGTCAACGCCCGCCGCCCGTACGGCCCGTACGGCCCGTAGCGACAGTACAGCGTCCTTGGCCGCCACCCCCGTCGGGAACCTGCCGGTCAGCCTGGGGCAGGCGGAAGGGCAGCCGACACCCACCGGTACGTGGAAGGTCGCGGTGGCCGGCCGCGCGGAGACCGTGGAACGCGGTGTGGACGGCGCGGTGGTCACCGTGCAGGCACCGCCCACCGGAGTGGTTCCGGTGTCGGTGCGGTTCGACTACGAGAAGTTCAAGAACCTCTACGGCGCGGACTGGGCCTCACGGCTGCGCCTGGTGCAGTTCCCCGAGTGCTACCTCACCACGCCCGATGTCGAGGAGTGCCAGGAGTACGAGGAACTGGAGTCGGTCAACAACACCCTTGACGGAACCGTCACCGCGACGGTGGACCCGGCCGCTGAGGGCCTGGCCGCGCCCGTCTCCGCGCCGTTGTCGGCCGGCGCCGACGGCCCCACCGTCCAGCAGGCCGCGTACCGAGGCGGAACGAACACCGTCGCGGCGGCGGCCGGTGGCTCCACGGCCGTGCTCGGGGTCACCGACTCCGGTGCCGGCGACGGCGGTTCGTTCAAGGCGACCCCGCTCGCCTCCAGCGGAAGCTGGGCCGCGGGCGGCTCCTCCGGCTCCTTCTCCTGGTCGTATCCGCTGACCGTGCCGCCCACTCCCGCCGGTCCCTCGCCCAACATTTCCCTGAGCTACGACTCGCAGCAGGTCGACGGCAAGACCGCGGTGTCCTCTCCTCAGGCGTCCTGGATCGGAGAGGGCTGGGACTACGAGCCGGGTCACATCGAGCGGCGCTACCGCTCCTGCAAGGACGACACCAAGAAGCTCAAGGCCGGTACGCCCAACAACACGGCCACGGCGAGCAAGACGTCCGACCTGTGCTGGCTTTCGTACAACGCGGTGATGTCGCTGGGTGGCCGCACCGTCGAGCTGGTCCGAGTGGGCACCACGAACTTCTACCGCCCGCAGAACGACGACGGCACCCGCGTCGAGCTGAAGACCGGTGGCACCAACGCCGACAACGACGGCGAGTACTGGGTCGTCACCACCCCCGACGGCACGACGTACTACTACGGCCTGAACGCCGTCGGAGGTGGCCACGCCACCACCTCCTCGGTCTCCACCGTCCCCGTCTTCGGCAACCACCCCGGTGAACCCTGCTACGCCACCACCTTCGCCGCCTCCCGCTGCGGCGCGGGCAAGCAGCAGGCATGGCGGTGGGGCATGGACAAGGTCGTCGATGTCCACGGCAACGCGATGGTGGTCAACTGGAAGCAGGAGACCAACTACTACGCCGCCAACAAGAAGACGAAGTCACCGGAGCAGTACGACCGCGCCGCCTACCCGGTCTCCATCGAGTACGGCATGCGCACCTCCGACCTGACCAAGCCCTCGGCCACCGTCGAGTTCGGTGTCAAGCAGCGCTGCCTCAAGGCCGGCACCGCCTGCGACGCCGCCAACTTCGCCAAGACCGACGACCCCGGAGCGTACCGCCCCTGGTGGGACACGCCCGGCAACCTCAACTGCAAGTCCAACTCGAAGCTGTGCCCGGCCTTCCCCTCCTTCTGGACGCAGCTGCGGCTCGACACGATCACGACGAAGGCGGCCCGCCCCGGCCAGAGCGGGCTGGGCAAGGTGGACACGTACACGCTGCGCCAGTCCTTCCCCGCCGACTGGTACGACACCTCGCCGGGCCTCTGGCTCAACTCCGTTACCCGTACGGGCTTCGCGCCCGGGGACACGGTGGGGACAGTCCAGTCCAAGGACGGTGTCAGCTTCGCCCACTACACCGTCGGCTCCTCCTCCCCGTTGCGCGACCGGCTGCGGGACCGTCAGCTCCCCAACCTCGTTCCCTCGGGACCACGCGACCAGCGGCCCGGCTTCACCCGACCCCGCATCGGCGTCGTGGCCACCGAGAACGGTGGCGACATCGAGGTCGAGTACACCGGTGGCTGCTCCGTCGAACCCGCCACCGACAAGGGCAAGAAGAACGACACCTGCTACCCGGTGCGCTGGTCCCCGGACGGTGACGTGAAGACGCCGGCCAAGGCGTGGTTCAACAAGTACGTTGTCGAATCGGTCACGGAGAGGGACCGGGTCACGTCGTTCGGCAAGAACATCAAGACCTCATACGAGTACTCCTCTCCTGCCTGGGACAAGAGCGACGACGAGTTCACCCGGCCGTCTCTGCGCACGCACAGTGTGTGGCGCGGCTACGGGCAGGTCGCCGTCGCCCGGGGCAGCAAGTCCAGCTCGGAGCAGGGCGACCCGAACGCGCAGTCGTACACCGTGACCCGCTTCTTCCAGGGAACGGGCGGCGCGGTCAAGGATTCCAAGGGCGATGTGGAACTGGTCGCGGACGACGCGGCGCAGTTCGCCGGAATGACGGCGGAAACGCTCACCTACGAGAACTCCGGGGGCCGGCTGCTCAAGCGTGCCCTGACCTTCCCCCGGTCGAAGCAGACCGCGTCCCGTGCGCGCGAGGCCGAGGACGGAACGGAGCTGGATCCGCTGCTCGCCCAGCGCGTGTGGGTGGCGCGCACCGACGCCATTCAGAGTGTCGAGAGCAGCTGGCAGGCGGTCCGGACCGAGACCACGGTGGACGACACGTACGGGCTGCCCACGCAGCTGGAAATGTCGGTAGTCAAGCCCAACGGGACCGGTGAGACACGCAGCAACCAGGTCTGCATGCGGACCACGTATCTCCACAACACCGACGCCTGGATCATCGGCAAGGCCAGGGAGACCCGCTCCACCGCGACGACCTGCTCCGGATTCGACGCGGCGGACCCGGAGACGCAGCTGCTGAGCTCGACCCGTACGTCCTACGACGACCAGGCGTGGGGCACCGCTCCGACCAAGGGCCTGGAGACCACCCTGGCGGAGATCAACGGCGCGGGCACCGCCCACTCCGTGACCACCACCAGCTCCTACGACGAGCTGGGCCGGCTCCGGAAGGTCAGCGAGCCGCTGAGCGGCACGTCGGAGACCGTGTACACACCGGCCGGCGGCGGCCCCGTCACCGCAGTCAAGACCGTCAACGCGCTGGGACACACCTCCACCACGACCTACGACCCCGGCCGCGCTCTGCCGCTCACCGTCACCGACACCAACGGGCGGGTCACCCGTACCGAGTACGACGCGCTCGGCCGTGTCGTCAGGGGCTGGTCCCCGTCCCGTACGGGCAGCAAGGACGCGGACGTGGTGATCGCGTACCAGGGCGCCATCGCGACGACGAAGGAGACAAAGCCGGCCGCCGTCACGGTCAAAACGCTTGAGGACGACGGCGGTTACTCGCAGCAGGTAACGATCTACGACGGCCTGATGCGCCAGGTGCAGACGCAGAGCGAGGCCCATGGCGCGGGCCGGATCATCAGTGACACCAAGTACGACGACCACGGCCTGGTGTGGGAGCAGACCGGCGGCTACCTCGCCAAGGGCAGTCCGGAGACCAAGCTCTTCGCCCGCGAGTCGGAGTCGCTCGTACCGAGCAGGGTCAAGACGCGGTACGACGGTATGGACCGCGTGGTCCGCTCGTCCGTCTACCACGGCGCGGACTACAAGTACGCCACGTACACCACCTATACCGACACCACGGTCTATGTGAAGCCGCCCGGCTCCAGCGCCCCGGCGACCAAGAGCTACACCGACGCGATGGGCCGCGTCACCTCCGTACGGCACTACACCGCGGCCGACGGCGTCGCGTCGTACCGGACGACGAACTACACGTACGACGCACGCGGAAACCAGACCAAGGCCACCGACCCGGCCGGCAACGCCTGGACCTTCAGCTATGACGTACGGGGACGGCTCACCGCGTCCACCGACCCCGACACCGGCTCGACCTCCTTCGGGTACGACGACGCCGACCGCCAGATCAAGACCACCGACGCGCTCGGCAAGAACCTCTACACCGACTACGACGTCCTGGGCCGCACCACGGCGATCCGCGAGGGCTCGGCCACCGCTACCCCGATCAAGAAGTACGAGTACGACACCGTGTCGGGCGCGGTCGGCCTGCCCGCGGCCTCGATCCGGCGCGACGCGTCCAACGCCGAGTACATCAACCGGATCACCGGTTACGACACCGACTACCGGCCCACCGGCCGCGAGACGGTCATCCCCGTCAACTCGATGACCACCGGGCTGTCGGGCACGTACGCCTACTCCTACGCCTACACGCCGACCGGGAAGCCGCTGTCGGTCACGCTCCCGGCCAAGGGCGGTCTGGCGAAGG
>NZ_JBFBEZ010000085.1:0-9497 GCF_040701725.1 Streptomyces sp. NPDC093109 | reverse complement strand
CTCGCCACCGCCTGGCACCACATCCCCACCGTCGTACGCCTCGACGTCCTCGACAAGGCCGACGCGCTCGACCTCCTCACCCGCACCGCCACCGCGACCGCCCCCGGCCGGGACCTCGACGGCGCCGCCGACCTGTGCGCGGAACTGGGCTATCTGCCCCTGGCCGTCGAACAGGCAGCCGCCTACCTCGCCCAGAACCCGCTTACCACCCCCCGCGCGTACCTCGCCCTGCTCGACGAGTACCCGGCGGAGATGTACCGCGCCGGCGCCGTCGGCATCACCCAGCCCGAACGCAGCATCGCCCGCATCTGGCACCTCACCCTGGACCGGATCACCACCCTCCAGCCCCAGGCCGCCGACCTGCTGCGCGTCCTGGCCTGGTACGCACCCGACCAGATCCCCGCCACCCTCCTGGACGGCCTCGCCAGCCCGCCCGCACTGAACGCCGCGCTCGGCCTCCTCACCGCCTACAGCATGATCACCCCCGACCCCGCCACCGGCACCCTGGCCGTCCACCGCCTCGTCCAGGCCCTCGCCCGCACCCCCGACCCCGACGACCCCCACCGCACCCCCCACCTCATCGACCAGGCCCGAACCCACGCCACCAACCAACTCACCACCGCCCTCCCCGCCACCATCGACACCCCCGACACCTGGCCCACCTGGCGCACCCTCCTCCCCCACATCGACGCCCTCGCCAGCCACACGGCCCAGGACACCGACACCGTCACCACCGCGCAACTTCTCAACACAACCGGGTGCTTCCTCAACGGCCAGGGCCTGCCTACCCGCGCCATCAGCCACCTCCAACGCACCCTCACCGACCGGGTGCGGGTGCTGGGCGAGAACCACCCCTCTACCCTGGCCTCCCGCAACAACCTCGCCGCCGCCTACGAGTCGGCGGGGGACCTGGGCCGGGCCATCCCCATGTACGAACAGACCATCACCGACATGGTGCGGGTGCTGGGCGAGGACCACCCCTCCACCCTGACCTTCCGCAACAACCTCGCCTACGCCTACCAGTCGGCGGGGGACCTGGGCCGGGCCATCCCCCTGTACGAACAGACCCTCACTGACGCCGTGCGGGTGCTGGGTGAGGACCACCCCTCCACCCTGACCTCCCGCAACAACCTCGCCGGCGCGTACGAGTCGGCGGGGGATTTGGGCCGGGCGATCCCCCTGTTCGGGCAGACCTTGACCGACCGGGTGCGGGTGCTGGGCGAGGACCACCCCTCCACCCTGGCCTCCCGCAACGACCTCGCCGGCGCGTACGAGTCGGCGGGGGACCTGGGCCGGGCGATCCCCCTGTACGAGCAGAACCTCACTGACGCCGTGCGGGTGCTGGGCGAGGACCACCCCTTCACCCTGGCCTCCCGCAACAACCTCGCCGGCGCCTACCAGTCGGCGGGGGACCTGGGCCGGGCGATCCCCCTGTTCGGGCAGACCTTGACCGACATGGTGCGGGTGCTGGGCGAGGACCACCCCGACACCCTGGCCTCCCGCAACAACCTCGCCGGCGCCTACCGGGCGGCGGGGGATTTGGGCCGGGCCATCCCCCTGTTCGGGCAGACCCTGACCGACCGGGTGCGGGTGCTGGGCGAGGACCACCCCTCCACCCTGACCTCCCGCAACGACCTCGCCGGCGCGTACGAGTCGGCGGGGGACCTGGGCCGGGCGATCCCCCTGTACGAGCAGAACCTCACTGACGCCGTGCGGGTGCTGGGCGAGGACCACCCCTCCACCCTGACCTCCCGCAACAACCTCGCCGGCGCCTACGAGTCGGCGGGGGACCTGGGCCGGGCGATCCCCCTGTACGAACAGAACCTCACCGACATGGTGCGGGTGCTGGGCAAGAACCACCCCTCCACCCTGACCTCCCGCAACAACCTCGCCGCCGCCTACCGGGCGGCGGGGGACCTGGGCCGGGCCATCCCCCTGTACGAACAGACCCTCACCGACATGGTGCGGGTACTGGGCGAAGACCACCCCTCCACCCTGACCTCCCGCAACAACCTCGCCGGCGCCTACCAGTCGGCGGGGGATTTGGGCCGGGCGATCCCCCTGTTCGGGCAGACCTTGACCGACATGGTGCGGGTGCTGGGCGAGGACCACCCCGACACCCTGGCCTCCCGCAACAACCTCGCCGGCGCCTACCGGGCGGCGGGGGATTTGGGCCGGGCCATCCTGCTGTTCGAGCAGACCCTCGCCGACACCATGCGGGTGCTGGGCGAGAACCACCCAATGACAGGAACCGTCCGAAGCAATCTCGCTCACGCCGTCGCCGATCGCGATGGCGGCGAAACCGGGCAGTCCTGACCCTGTGTCATAAGCATGGATGTGACACAGGCCGTCACCAGCTCCACGGTGATCACGTCGCCGCAGGTCGGCCTGTGTCAAAACTTAGTGTCAGAACGTCGTGTCAGAATCTGCGTCACAGCGTAAGGTTATGGGACGGTGGCGCGTATGGATCTCGCATACTGCAGAGTCAGCACCACCGCGCAGGACCTCGCCCGCCAGATCGACGCGATGCACGCCGCCGGCGTCGCCGAGGAGCACATCTACGTCGACAAGCGCACCGGCGCGAACATGGACCGCGAGGGCCTGACTGCGCTGCTCGCCTTCGCCCGTCCCGGCGACCGGATCAACGTGCTCACCCTGGACCGGCTCGGCCGGAACATGCGCGAGACCCTGAACCTCGTGCACGACCTCACCGAACGCGGCGTCTTCCTGCGTACGCTCGGCGACAAACTCGCCGTCGACACCAGTGAACCCGGCCCCGGCACGGACATGGCCATCGCACTGCTCGCCATGTTCGCGCAGATGGAACGGATCTACATGCTGGAGCGCGCCGCCGGTGCCCGCGCCTCCAAAGAAGCCCGCGGCCTGCCCACCGGCCGCCCCGCGAAGCTCAACGCCACCACCCGAGCCGGAGCCGCCCAGCGCATCAAGGACGGCGCCATCCCCGAACAGGTCGCCAACGAACTCGGCGTCAGCCGCTCCACCCTCTACCGGGAACTACGCAAACACCGCGAAAGCACTGCCGAACCCGCCGGACAGGAGGCCTGATCGGTGAGCCGGGCCGCATCACCGCCGGTCATGGTTATCCGGTGTTTTTCGGCGATTACTACTGGGAGGCCCACCAGGCGTACCGCGAGGCGTGGGGACCGGTGAACAAGCGGTTCTGGATCGACGCCGCCGAGACCGAACGGCGCCGCAGGGCCCTCGACGAGGTGTACACCGCGATTGGTGTCACCGAACGAGGAAGGAAGGCAGCCATCCTCTCCGCCGCCGCGGCGTAGCTTCTGGCTCCGCGCCAGGGATCTCCTTCGGCGGCGGGGCCACCCGGTCCGGCTCCAGACCCACCTTGTGCGGGTGCACGCACGCCGGTGTCCTGTCCTCGGTGTACCGGTGGCCGTCCGCCGGGTCGAACGGACACTCCCATGACGGCCGGTCGTACACGACGAAGCCCTCGCGCGGTAACCGCTTCGACGGGCAGATGCCGCACGCCGGATGATCCTCGCCCTGGGCGAACGGCTCGCTCATGACGGCACGGTAGCGGAGCAGGAACACCGGCCGCCGCCGGAACACCCCAACGAGGGCGGCGCTCATCCCGGAACGGCAGGGGGATGAGCGTCGTCGCACGTCACACCCCATTGGACCTATTGGGTCTAATGGGGGCGGGCGATGCCGGGCGGCCCCCTTCGGGCGAGCGTCCGTGGCTCGCGTACGGCTGCCCCCGAGGGACGACCTCCCGGGGTACGGGCGCGGGTAGCGGGCGAGAACACCTTGTGCCCAGGCCGGGCAGACGGTCTCGCAGACCCTGTTGCGGCGGAGGCACTCTTGTCCAGCCGGAACCCGGGCGAGGCGCCCGTCTGACCGGACAGCGAGCCCGGCATTCTGATCCCCGGGCGCCCGAGCTGCCGGTCCGACTCTCTTTCTCTTCTCTATTGGGCCTGTTGGGTCCAATGGCTCCAATAGGCCCTGAACAGGCATGCAGAAGCCCCCGGCAGCGCTGGCGCAGAAGCAGCCGCCGGGGGCTTCGCCGTCGCCCGGGCCCACGGGGGAAGGCGCCGGGCGACGGTCAGGGGCCCGTAGCCGGGGCGGCGGGCAGGGCGTCCTCAAGACGGTCCAGCCGCTCGTACAGGGCGAGCACCAGACGGGCGCGGCTCTGGACGCAGCCTGGGGTTCCGAGGAGCTTGCCCGACAGCCGTTCGGCGGCTTCGGTCAGGACGACCTCGGCGAGCGCGCGGCGCCCGTCGTCCTTCGGGAGCCCGGCGGCGCGGCGCTGGACGTCGGTGGCGACCGCGCGGGCGTGTCCGGTCAGTTGGAGGGCGATCTGCTCGCAGTCGTTCGGCGGTACGTCGGCCGAGGCCGGCCACGCGAGCACGGACTTGGCCAGCGCCAGGTGAGGATCGCGGTCCAGAGGCAGGTCCGTGTCGAGCAGGCCTTCGGGGTCGTACAGCACGGTGCGGGTGCTCATGAGACGGCCGCCGTTTCGGGTGTGTGTGCGGCCAGTTCCCGCAGGCGGGCGGCGAGTCGGTCGGCCGGGACCAGGGCGGGCGGTTCGCCGTCGCGCGGGTGGCTGATCAGGTCGGCCGCGGCGGTGCTGTCGCCGTAGGTGGTGGGCATCAGCAGCTGGTGGCCGCGGGAGAGCACGCGGACGCCGGCGATACCGTCGCAGACGGCTCCGGAACCGGGCGGCACCATTACGTACAGCACGTCGCGCAGGTGGTCGACGAGGACGAGGCGATCGCGGCGGGTCCCGATACGTAACCCGGTGAGCGCGGTCAACCCTGTCTCCATCGGCGCGATGGCCACCGCGTCCCAGCGCGTGCCACAGGCCACCCAGCTTGTGCCGTTCGTCGAGCGCGCCCACCGCGCCCGCTTCTGGTCGGTGAGCCGCGCCAGGTCGTGCCAGGTCGGCGCGGCGGGCTTCTCCTTCATCCTCTTGGCCGTTCTGCCGGAAACGGTCGCCACGGCGGGGCCTCCCTGTTCGGTCGTCACGTCACCTGCCACGCAACCAGTCGCGCGGCGGCGGATGCGACGCCGGACCGATGCAAGAACGATGCGAGTCGGCCCGGCCGGGGTGAACTGTGGCCAGGACCGGGGCAGGAGGTAGGGCGGGAGCGGTACGGTCACCGCACCCGTCATCGCCTCCGTCACTGTGGACGCCGCCAGGAGCGCCGGTATGGCTGACCGCCGTCTTCATCACCACCGCAACGCCCAGCTGCGCGCCGTACGCGAGGGCGAGTTCCAGATGTCCCGCCAGGAGTTCGCCCGGCTCATCGTCGCGACGGGCGAGGAAATGGGCGAGGCGGTCGGCTGCACCTCGCGTCTGGTGGCGGCCTGGGAGGACGGCGAGGTCGGACTCCCGCGCGCGGTCTACCGGCGCATCCTCACCAGGATGACCGGGCGCTCCCCGCGCGATCTCGGCTTCCGGCCCACCACCACGGCGCTGCTCGCCGAGCCCACCGCGCCCGCCGCGTCTGCCGTGGCGAACGGGCCGGACCAGGAAGTCCCGGTGGCACGCCGCACCTTCCTGGCCGACGGCGCGGGCGTCGTCCTGTCGCTCATGCCCGCCGAGGGCGCCCAGGACAAGGCTCCGGGCCGGATCGGCGTCGGTGACGTACGTACCGTCGACCGGGCCGTCACCACGATCTACGCCCACGACCACGATCACGGCTCCGCCGCCCTGCGCCGGGACGCCTCCAATGCTCTGCACACCGTCTACCGGTGGCTGCAGGAGGGCACCTACACCGACAGGACGGGCAAGCGGCTCCGCTCGGCGACGGGCCACCTGTCCATCGCGGCGGGCTGGCTCTCGTACGACAGTGGTCGCGCCGCCGACGCCCGCTCGCTGTACGGCGAGGCGCTGGCCGCCGCGCGGATCGCCGACGATCCCGGGCTGGAAGGACACGCCTTCGGCTGCCTGTCCCTGTTGGCCAAGGCGTCCGGCCGGCCCCGCGAGGCGATCTCCGCCGCGCAGGGCGCGCAGTCCGCGGTCCGTACGTACGGTTCGTCACGGATGCTGTCCCTCTTCGCGATGCGCGAGGCCGGCGGCTGGGCGCTTCTGGGCGACGCCGGCGCCGCGGACAAGGCGATCGTCCGCGCCCATCGCCTTTACGCCAAGGGCCCCGGCGGCGCCGATCCGGCGTGGCTGGAGTTCTTCACCCCGGCCGAACTGGCCGGGCTCGAAGCCCTCGCCCGCGCCGATCTCGACCAGCACTCACGCGCCGCCGCAGGCGCTGAGCAGGCCGTTCTGCTGCACGGCGACGCGTTCGCGCGCAACCGCGCCCTGTACACCGCCGACATCGCCATCCAACATGCGGTCAGGGACCGACCGGAGCCGGAAGCCGCGGCCGAGGCCGCCGGACGCGTCCTCGCGTACCTCCCCGACGTGCGCTCCGACCGTCTGCTGCGGCAGCTGCACAACGTCGAGAGCGCGTTCCAGCGGCACGCCGCCGTCCCGGCGGTCGCCGACTGGCTGGAGGAGTACCGCACCACCATCGGCGCCAGTTGAGGAGGAGACGGTGACCACCCCGAGCACCCGCACCGACGTGGTGATCCGCACCTACGGACCCGGCCAGGTCCCACCGCTGACCGACGTCGTCGCCGACATCTGGGCCGACGCCCACCCCGAACTCGTCGACAACCCCGACGCCGCCACCGCCGGCCTCTCCGTACCCGCGCTCCACCGTCAGATCACCGGCCACCTCAAGTGGAAGGGCTTCACCATGGCCGTCGCGTACGCCAACGGCACCCCCGTCGGCTTCGGCTACGCCTTCCCCTGCAGCGCGGCGTACTGGTTCGGCCCCGAACTGATCGACCACGTCCCCGAAGGCGCCCGGCACGAACGCCTGATGGGCCTGTGCGAACTGGCCGTCCGCCCACCGTGGCAGTCCCGAGGCATCGGCTCCCGCCTCCACACCGAACTCCTCAAAGCCATCGCCCCGGCGTGGTCGTCGCTGCTCGCACTGCCCTCCAACCGGCGCGGCCAGGACCTGTACGCGCGGCTCGGCTACGAGTACGCGGGCCCGTACCGCAACGGGCCCGACACGCCGGAGTTCGACCTCCTGCTGCTCCGGGTCGAGGGCGGGACCGGCCAGGAGTGACGCGTTACCCCTATTGGCCCCAACAGTGTCAACCTGCTGTGGCCAGGGAGGGGATCCTCTGGGCTAGCGTCCGTGAACCGCGGACAGTTGGCTCCGGGGGCGGCCTCGCGGCGGCGGATCGGGCGGTGCTGCTGGTGGAGCCGGAGACGCCGGACGAACTCGCGCACTCGGTCCTGCGGGTTCCTGAGCTGAACCCGGAGCAAGGGGCCGGGCGGGGCCAGCCGCGGCCACGCCCGGCCCGCGACGGTCACCGGCGGCGGACCAGGGCGACGCAGCCGCATACGGCACCGGCCACGGTGCCCACCGCCGAGATGCCGCTCAGGAAGATACCGATGGGCGCCGCGAGCCCGGGGTGCTCGTAGGCGACGTACGCGGAACCCGCGCACGCCAGCAGCAGCAGCATGCCGCCGAAGATGATCACGGCCATGCCGATGATCACGATGATGGCCGGCAGGGGCGACACCGCGGAGGCGGGCGCGGGGGCGGGGCCCGACGGGCGATGGTCCGGGCCGGGCTCGGGCAGAAGCGGCGCGGGACTGGTCGGGACGGTCGGTACGGACATGGCGGTGCCTCCAGAAGTTCGGGCTGTACGTGCGATGCGTACGAGCGGAACGGAGCACAGAGTGCTCCCACCCCTTGCGTCTCGGGGCGGCGCGCATACAGCCGGAAGTGGGCGGACCCCGCACATGAGTGCGGGGTCCGAAGCGGGACGGCAGCAGGATGGGACAGTGCGGGGTTAGCGCCGCAACCCGGATCGATCGGCCTTAACCTTTCAGCCCGGTGACGCGTATTCACACGGTCCAACCTGCTGTTTTCCCAGCAAGGAGCGGCTGCGGCGCTTGAATGGCACACACCCCTCGGACCAGATGCAGAGGAACCGACCTCGAAGTCGGTTCCTCTCAATCCAGTTGGGAGGGCGCCGATTGGCGCGGGCGAGCCTCACCGCTGCTGGGGCAGTCCCGGGCCCGGTCCCCTGAGCAAGTCACCCCCTGCCGGTCATGGAAGCCCTGTCTGCAATGGCGGGTCCGCTTTAGGCCCATTAGTGCCAACAGATCCAACCCCATCTGAGCTGTGGACAACCGGAACTGAGGGCTTTCCTCCGTTGCTGATCTTCATTGACGTCAATTTTGTTCGGGGGCAGCAGTCAGATGCAAACGCCTCCGCACCACCCAGCGGTTCAGTAGCCTGGATGGGTGATGACTGAGTCCTCGGAGCCGCCGCCCCAACTCGGGCTACTCGACCTCACGGTCGACCTCTCCGTTCCGCAGGTGTACTCAGGTACGGACTTCACCGTCTACCTTCACGTCAAGAATCCTTTTGCAGCGTCCATCTGGATTGATGCCGTGGAACTGAGCCTGCCGACCCAACTGGTCTGGCGGGTGCCCGAGGCGCCAGAGAATCGGGGCCCTGGAAATCTTTCCGCGACGGAGTCCGATGCCTTACGGGAGGCGGTCCGGCAAAGGCGGGCCCGCAAGAACTCGCTATCGCGCGAGCTGGAAGTACTCGGACCTGCTGACCAAGACACGCGGGAGCGCATCTACCAGGAAATCCAGCGACTGGACGAGGAGAACGAGATTGCCCTAGGGCGGCTGCATGGAGTCACGGAAAGAATCCGCCTTGACGCCGCCGGATCGTCGACAGTCAACCTTCACGGCAAAGCCCGCGAAATGCGCATCTCGGCCAGCGAATTCTCGACCGTCAACGTGTACGACCCGATCGTGAACGATCGTGAGCGAGTCCCACTGGTGGGCTCGCTGCCACCCGGTGCAGCACTGGAACCTGGATGCACCGACGTCCGGACCATCCGCCTCGGCACGAGTCGTAGCCCGTTCTTCATCCCGGCCAGCTACCGACTACAGATCACCGTCGTCTATGGGCTAACACCGGCCCCCCGTGTAAGTGGCCCGGATGCGCTGCCGAATGGGCTGGGCGAAAGCTCTGCTGCCCGACGGCGGCTCTTCTCCAACACCACCTCTCTCACGGTGCCTCTCAAAGCAGCGCTGTGGAAGGTGATGTCTGGTGGCGCGTTTGGTGGTGCGGTGGGAAGTGCGGCCCGATCGCTCCAGGACGCCCACAGCCTGAGTACTCTGTTCCACCAGCATCTCGGAACGGCCATCAGCTCGCTCGTGCTCGCCGTCATCCTCAGCAGCGCCGCGATTGTCTTCGCGGCGCGGAAGTCAGAGGCGCAGTCCTTCATCACCGTGGAGGATTTTTGGGGCGGAGTCCTCATCGGCTTCCTGATCGGCTACTCGGGAACCGCTGCGTTTGCAGAGCTGACCGGCGTGAGTAGCTAAGAGTGTGTCTCACGTGGCAAGTTTCGCGAGCTTCTTGTAGCAGGTCAGGGCGGCGGCCAGGCCGAGGAAGGCGAGAAAGTGCGAGCCCTTT
>NZ_JBFBEZ010000084.1:0-10198 GCF_040701725.1 Streptomyces sp. NPDC093109 | reverse complement strand
GCGGCTGGGTGGCCGCGGTGACCATCTTCTCGTCCACCGGGGAGCCGATGGCCGTGTCCCAGCCGTCGCCATCGGCGAGGTGGGTCAGCAACTGCTGCAGCACTGGGGCTGGGGTTGTGCCTGTCGCGGTGAGGACCCACATGCGGTCGGAGACGGGTGTCTCGTAGGCGGCTACGGTCCACGCGGTCTCGTGGGCGGGGGTTTCGTGGACGCGCTCGATGCGCAGGGTCTGCGACTCGTGGATGGCGTGGGTTGTCTCGTCCGACCAGGTCCGCCACTTCTCGAACTCGCTGTGTGTGTCGAGGAAGGCGTCGAGAAGAGCGTCGTGGTCGCCGGCATCGGCCAGGTAGAGGGGGACTGTGTCCGGCTCTGCGCGGGAGTATTCGGATGCGGTGGCGGTCACGTTGGAGACGGAGCGGGCTTCGATGGCGGCGCGTTCGGTATCGGTCAGGGGTGCCGGGCCGGGGCGCATCCTGGCCGAGTGGACCTTCTCGAAGACGAGCAGGGCCCGCGCGGGTGAATCGAAGGTGCCGGCGACATGGCGCAGGTGGTTCTCGCCGTACAGGTGGACGGACTTGCCACCTGCGCCGAGGTAGGTGCCGACCGCGACGGTGGTGTGGCCGTCGTGGGCGTGGGCGTGGATGAGGAGCCGGCCGTGGCGGATGTCGTCGTGGGCGTGGGCGTGGATGAGGAGCCGGCCGTGGCGGATGTCGTCGTGGATCCTCTGCGCCTGGGTGGAGACCTCGCGGATTTCGCTGCGGGTGCACCACGGCATCGGGTAGTTGGGCCAGGCCCCTTCCTCGTCCATCGCTTCCCGGAGCCGAGGGGTGATCTCGACGGTAATGCCTTCGGCGACCAGGTGCTTGGCTGCGTCCTCGGCCCAGTAGGGCTCCTCGTGATCGATGCGGGCCAGGACCAGGACGTTGGTGGCGGTGACGGACCAGTCGGCTGCTTCCAGAGCCGTGAGGGCGACGCGGGCCTGGGTGCCGGTCAGGACGGCGGTCACGGCGCTGGCATGAGTGGGATGGGTGTCGAGGCGGACGTGGGCGTCGATGGCGGGAGTCACATTGGGCTGTCGTCTTTTCTGCAGGTGGCCGGGCCTTCGGGTCCGGCCACCGGCGTACGCGGGGGCTATCGGGTTGTTCGTGCGGCGCGGGCGGTGTGCGCGGGCGTGGTGGTCGGCGGTCCGGCGCGGGTGGTGGGTGCCGGTCGTCGCCGCTGTGGCGGGGCGGATCCGGTGGCGTGCTGCCAGCGGGTGCGGACAGCGCTGATGTCGGCGAGGGCGCGGCGGGCGCCGACCACGAGCTGGAACGGGGTGTTCGCCGGGTCGCCGGCATACGCCTGGATGCGTCGGCCGGTGTGCTCGGCCGTGGTCAGGAGGGACCGCTGCAGGGCTCTCTCGCCCCAGTGCTCGACCGAACCGGCCGGTTCGGCCAGCAGACGGAGGACTCTGCCCGGTTCGCTGCCGTCGTTCAGCACCCCGCGCTGCTGTGCCTCCCACAGGACGGTGACGGGATCGATGGGTTCGTGGCGTCGGGCCAGGGCGGTCAGGCACTGCCACAGGCCGGAGTGCAGAGGCAGGGTGAAGTCGTCGGGGAGGAGCCACCGGACGGAATCGATGTCGGCGGGGTAGGCCGTGGCGGTGGCGAGCAGCAGCTGCTCCTCCTCGACGGCCTCCGTGTGGCCGGGCGCGGCGGGCGGCGGCGGTGCCGTGGTACGGGGCAGCACGCCTGCGCGTGGCGGGAAGCGGACCGCGATGTCGTCCACGACGGCGGCGAGCGTGTCGGTCTCGGTGAGCACCGTCTGTACGGGGTGCGGGAGGGAGACGTCGTGGACGGTCCGGACGAGGCGTTCGGCGGCCGTCAGCAGACGGCGCCGGGCGTGTTCCGCTTCGACCATCCGGGCGTAGGCCGGTGCGTGGCTGGGCCAGGGGCAGACCTGGACGAGCGTGTGCAAGTAGGAGGTGGTCAGGCCGCGCGCCTGCTCGCGGCCTGTCGCGAGTACGCGGTCGAGCCACTTGGTGTTCTTCGCGTGCTCGGCGGGGTCGGGCGGCGGCAGGGCGCTGATTGCGGTGTACAGGGCGGCGTGCGTGGCGGTAGAGAAGGAGTCGGCGGCGATGCCGGTGACGTCGCTGAGTCGGTGCGGATCGAGGAGGAGGGCGCCGAGGAGGGCCTGCTCGACGTGGAACACCGGCTGGGGCGGTGCGATGGCGTCGAGGTCGTCTTTGTCGGGTTCGGGGGCATGGGGCATCAGGCGGCGAGAGTGAAGTCGTCGGGGTCGAGGGTGACGCCGAGGTGGGGAGCGAGGAGGTGGCCGGCGAGCAACGGCGGTACGGCGTTGCCGATCTGGGAGAACTGCTGGCCCTTGTTCCCGGCCCACGGGTAGCCGGCGGGGAAGGTCTGCAGGAGGCCGGCCTCGCACGCTGTGATCCGGATCGGCACCGGCGGGGTGCCGGTGTCCTCGGTCGGAGACCAGGCCAGTGCGGCGACCCAGGTGCACTCGTTCGCCCGGTGCCCGAAGAACAGCGTGCCGGCCGGCTCGGACAGCGGACGGACGGTGGCGTTCGCCTGGTTGTTGCTGCGCAAGGACCAGGACCAGCGGTGGGCCTCGGCGACGGAAGTCGCGGCCGGAGCGTCGGCGGCCTGGGTCTCACGTGCGCCGGGCCGGGCCGTCCATCCAGCGCCCCCGTGGCGGGACTGCCGGATCACTCCGTCCGGTCGGGGCATCCAGGTGCCGCGCTTCCGGGCGTCGGAGAGTGTCCGGCGGGAGCCGGACGGGAACGGTTCGGGGCCGCCGCCCGGCCCGCCGCCGGCGCAGACGGTGGGGACGGGGCGGTCGGTGGCGCCCCAGCCCAGGGCCTGGGCCATGCTGACCCAGCGGGCGCGGCCCGGCCCGAACAGGGACTGCGGTTCCGCGACCCGGGCATGGGTCGGCGGGGGAGGTTCGGCAACCCGCACGCGGGAGGCGAGGAGGATCGCCCGCCTCCGCGTCTGGGGCACTCCGTAATCGGCGGCCTGGATGATCCCGGTCCACACGGAGAACCCCCAGCTCCGCAGGATGGCCGCGTACTGCTTCCACAGGGGCAAGACATCGGGGACTTCCTCCATCGCGATCCACTCCGGTTCGCCGACCGTGTTCAGGGCGTGGAGGTAGCGCATCGGCTCGGCGGCCAGCAGGGAGCGTCCGTCCTGGCACGCGGTGAGGAGCCGCGCGCGGGTGTCGCGTCCGGTGGCGAGGTCGGCGACCGCCTGGTGGACCAGCGGCTGGTCCACCAGCCCCAGGCGCTTGCCCGCCATCGACCACGCCTGGCACGGAGGACTCGCCAGCAGCCCCGTCGTACGGCCGAGCCACGGCCACGTCGGATACACCGCCACATCCGTCCGCACCGTCAACTGCCCGGCCCGTACGCGGGTCCGGCAGGCCCAGGCATCCCACTCCAGACCGACATCGCGGACCCCGAACACGTTCAGCGCATGGCTCCAGCCACCGGGACCCGCGAAGAGATCGAGTATCACGTGGCCAGCCCGAAACCGTCCTGCGCCAGCGCATCCGCATCCCCACGGCACGCCCAGGGAGAGCAGCCGTCCGCGACGCCGTTCTCCAACTCATCGGCCTCGTCTGCCTCGACGCGCAGGGCGGCCCGTTCTGCGGCAGTGACGTGGTCGATCGGCGCCTGACTCAGCGGGACGCGGGAGCGGTGCAGGAACGCCTCGCCGAGCAGTCGGTTGCCCGCCGCGTCGGCGCGGGCGTTTCCCTGCCGGATGGCCGCGTCGAATGCGACGACGTCCGCCCACTCCGACGGGGAAGTGTCCCTGATGCGCCTCCACTGGGCGTTACCGTGGAACGGGCATCCCAGGCAGCTCGATTTCGGAGTATCGGCCAGCCCGAGCGAGGTCAGATAACGAACACAGTCGGACCTGCTCCAGGACAGGTCCAGAAGAGGATGCCGGTTGCGCATATACATGACGTCGGCATCCTTGGCGCGATGGAATTCATCGGTCGAGATTCCCACCCACTGCTCGACGAAAACCCCCTTGGGGATACGCAAAGGGTGGGGGTAGCCGAGCAGATCGCGAACCTTCTTCTTTATCGGCTTTATCTTATATTCGCCTGTGCATTGCCGTCGGGTCATGCCGGGTCGCCCGTCCTTATTGAGAATATGGAGGGGCATGGATGCGAACCGGTGATCCGGGTTCAGTGCGTCGTTGCGAATGTTCCCGGAGGACACGCGCAGAACTGGAATTCCGGCGGGTCTGGCTATCTCCTTCTCCATGCGGTCAAGGTGCGCGTAAACCGTTTCGGGCTCCCAGCCGGTGTCGGCGAAAATCGCGAAGTCGACCTTCGGCAGGATGCCGTTGGCTGACAGGGCGAGCAGGGTGCTGGATTGAACTCCCGCGCCAAGAGAAAGGGCACGAAATTGCGGCTGATCTGAAATGGTGTCTCCTGCGGGTCGGGAAATGGGGGAGCATCCGCAATGCGGCTGATGCGTCAGCGGTTGAGGGGGGAATTAGCAGCCACTGCGGGATATGGCGTGAGAGAGGACGAGGGCTGTCGACGGCCATCACGCCGGAAAGCGCCGACGCGGCCGAGCAGGCGGGCCGGCCGCTTGGGGCCGTGGCGGCTGACGGAGTTACGAGTAGGTCATGACGGCGGGTGGGCCGCAGGGCTGCGGCGTGCTCGATAGCGCGGAGGGCACGGTCGAGGATGTCTCCGCGTCGCAGGGGTGCACTGGTGGGCAGCCTGGATGACGGGTCCGTGAAGGCTGTGCGTCATGGTGGGTGATGCCGTCCTCGAACAGGTCGGTACCTGCCCGCGCGATTTGGCCGAGGTGACGCGGCTCGGCGGTTGGCGGGTGAGGCCGGCGGGGACGAACACGCCGAGCGTGCAACAGGATTGCGCGAGGAGTAAGCAGAGGGTCGGTGACCGGGGGCGCTGTGGCTGGGCTGCTTCGCCGCGGATCAGCGGTGACGTCCGGTCGTTGGAGTCAGGGTGGTCGCGGGGGCAGCGGCGCTTGGGCCGTGATGGCGGTACGCGTCGGGCGCGGTATCCGCGCTGGGCGGGCTGCTGAATGTGGGAGCCACGCGGTCGAGGACCTGGGCGATCTGCTGGGCCTGGTCGTGGGCGTCATGGAGCTGCTTGGCGATGTCGTCGGGGAACCGGTCCCATTGAGCTCGGTACTGGTAGCGCTGGATGATCTCGGCGGCATTACGCAGCTGTTCGGCGACCTGCCGCAGGACTGCGGTCTTCTGCTCGGGGGCAGTCGCGGTGTGCGCGGTCTGCAAGAGCGCGTCCAGGGCGGCGGGCAACGTCTCGTCGTCCGAGGGGAGGCCGTAGAGAGTGGCGTGCAACGCCTGGGCGAACACCGTCACTGGCCCTCCCCGGCTGCGGGCGCGGTACTCGACCGGGGCCTGTCGGCGGGCGCCGAAGCTGACGGTCACGTCACGGGGAGCGGCACCGGGGTGGAGCTGATCGGCGAGGGCGCAGGCGAGAGCATGCGCGGTCGGGGTGTCGGAGGGCGTGGTAACTCCCATTCGGACGGCGGTGATGACGTTTACGAGGGTGGTCAGCGAGTGCGGCCGAAGGTGGCAGCCAGGCCGCGGCATCCATCGGTGGTGAGGTGGACCCGCTCGTCCGCGAGCCAGAGCGGGCATGGCTCGCGGGTCACCAGGCCGCGGGACTCCAGGGAGCGGATGGTGCTGATGGAGACGCGGGTGTCGTCCCTGCGGATGAGCGGCTTGTCGTCGGTGATGGTCACCTCGCCCTGCGCGACGGCGCGCAGCACTGCGCCCTGAGCGGGGGACAGTGCGGGCGGCTGGGCAACCGGTGCATGCCCCGGCGGCGCCGTTCGGTGACGAACAACTTGGCGGTGGTCAGCGCGTCCTGGGCGCCCAGGACGATCAGGTCCCGTACGAGGGTGACGCGGCTGCCGGCCTCGTCCAGGGCCTGCTGGTAGGTCAGGCGGGTCAGAAGCCGGCCCTCGTCCTGGACGGGGATTCCGGCGTGCGTGTCGTCGAGGAGGGCCACGGCGCCCAGGAGGAGGTCGGTCGCGTCGGCGGTCAGGTGGGCGAACTGCCGCACCCGCGCGTACACAGCGCGGATCGCTGGACTGTGGTACATCGGCTCGGCGTTGAGGATATCCACGATGTGCAGCGCCGAATCGGCGAGGTGCTGGGTGAAGGCGGCCTGGTGGGTGAGGTCGGTCGCGGTGTTGGAGCCGGTTGGCCGGGTCCGGGTCAGGGCGTCGTTGTGCCGGGTGAAGTCGGAGGCCAGGAGCAGGAGGTGCTCGGCCGGCGCGGTCGGGCTGTTCATCGGGCGTGGAGGGTTCCGTTCAGCAGTGGATGGTGGCGGTGCCAGGCGCGCATGAAGTCCTTCGCCTCACGTGAGCGGACCGGCACCAGGTGCAACCGGGCGTCTCTCACTCACGCGGCTTTCCCGAAGTCGGCCTGCGTTGGCGCGTGCTTTGCGACGGCGCGGGCGGTGATCGCCTTCGACGCGCGGGCGGACGCGGCGGACAGCTCCTCCGCTCCGGGTTCCAGGTACCACGGCCGGAGGTCGAGCATGGCGGCACGCATGCCGGTGGCGAAGCAGAGCGCGGTGCCCTTGGGGAGGGCGCGGATCGCGTCGGCGGGCAGGATCCGCTCCTGTCGCATGCTGACCGAGGTCGACTTGCCGGACTCCGAATGTGAAGTGGAGGTCGTCTCCACGTCGTGGTCGCCGATCAGGCGGCTCAGCTTGTCGGCGAAATCGGGGTCGTCGATGCCGCTGCCGATGACCTTGACGGTCGATGCGGACCACAGGGCGTCCATGCCCGCGTCCGACCAGACCTTCTGGCCCTGGCGGTAGGACTGCAGGATCGTGATCGGGATGATGCCACGGCTGCCGAGGTGCGAGTACAGGTCCGGAAGGTCGGAGATTTTGCACACGTTGGCTGCCTCGTCGAGGATCGCGAGCATGGGTGGGTCGAGGCGTCCGCCGGTGCGTTCGGCCTGCGCGGTCGCGGCCCGCATCACGGAGTCCGCGCACGCGGCGATCAGTGCCGAGGCGCCGCCTCCGCCGTCCTTGCTCAGGAGGAAGAGGGTGTCGGTGGAGGTGACGAACTCTGCCGGTCTGAACTCGCGCACGTCTTTCTGCGGGGTGACCCAGGCGGAGATCTCGGTGTTCAGCAGCGCGGCGGCGTACTGGCGGGCCGTCTCGTAGATGCCGTCCCTCGTCTCCGGCGGTCCCTCCACGGTGCCCTTGAGCTGGGCGGCGACGGCGGCGAAGCCGTGGTCGCGCAGGATGTCCAGCGGGGTGCGGTCGGCCGGGAAGGCCAGCCAGCTCATGACGTCGGTGATCGGGCGCTCGTCGAGGGCGGCGGCGAGGAACAGCTGCGACAGGATGTTGGATCCGGCCTTGGACCAGAAGTCGCCCTGCTGGGAGGCGTCGACGCTCGCGGCGAGGAAGTGTCCGGCCAGTCTTCCGGCGCCGTCGAGGGTCTTGGCGTCGGCGAGAGGGTTCCACCACATTTCGCGGGCGGTGTGCGCGATCTGCTGCGGGTCCATCGACCACACCTGCCCCACCCGGGCGCGGGCGTCGTAGGTGGCGGTGAAGGCATCGCCGGCGGCCTTGTTCGAGGTCAGGAGGACCGGCCCGGGCGCGGCGAGGATCGAGGGGATCGCCAGCGACGTCGTCTTGCCGGAACGCGGCGCCATGATCGCGACGGCCACGTCCTCGTACCCCATGCGGACCTCGTGCTTGGTGCCCTGCAGATTGCCGAGCAAGATGCCGGTGTCCTGGGCGTCGATGCGTTTGGCGTCCTTCAGACTCGGGCGCAGCGAGCGGGCTTTCGCGGTGATGGCCCTGGACATCAGCGGCTCGATGTCCTTCGGCTTGGCCATGCCGTCGATGCGTTTCTTGCGCCCGCCGCTGCCGTCCTTGTGCCGCTTGTACAGCACGGCGCCGGCGGCGGCGAGGGCGAGCAGTACGGCGCCCGGCAGGATGCGTGTGCCGAGCAGGCGGGACGTTTCGCCGAGGTGGGGCCACAGCTGATCGGGGTGGAGCAGGGCCTGTACGGGCTGGTAGGGGGCGCTGGTTCCGGCATCGGTGGCCCAGGCGGTGATGTTGCCGCCCAGCCATGCCAAGTTGGCCAGGGGTACGGCGATGGCGAGGACGATGCCCAGGACGCGGAAGGCTATGTCGTAGCCGTCGCTGTTCGAACTGGTGGAGGGCTGGGGCAAGGGCTGTTCCAAGTGGGCGAGGAGAAGTGGGTTTGCCCGGAGCGGCGCGTCAGCGGGTACGGCGCGGTGAACTCGTGTGTGGCGGTGGTGCGGCAGCGGGCGGTGCGGGGTGTCGCGCGGCGAGGAGGGCGGTGCGCCGTTCCAGGGCGAAGGCGATGTGCTCGGCGGGCACGCGGTGGGTGCTCACGCTCATGCGGTCGCGGGCGAGGCCCGGGATCTTGCTCGGGTCGCGGGTGACGGGGGTCTGGTCGGCGAGGGAGCGTGTCACGGCGGTGATCAGGTGGGCCGGGGTGCTGCCGGTGAAGTAGGCCCGCCAGATCGGCGGGTGCTCGATCACCCCAGTCTGGATGAGCCACGGGTCGCTGTCGGTGGTGCCGAGGCGCTCGACGCGTGCAGTGCCGTCGGGTGAGACGAGACCCCCGGAGTCGCGCGGGGTGTGCCATTCGGCTTTCCGCAGAGGGGCGGAGGGGTCGGCTGCCGGGGCGGCTGGTCCTGCCGGATCGGTGAGGGCATCGGTGAACGCGGCGATGATCTCGACGGGAGTACGGGCGCCGAAGGTGGCGGCCCAGCCGGGCTGGGCCGCGTCACGCGCGTGCCGGACGGTCCACCACGGATCGTCCGGATCAGGGTCCATGCGCAGCTGTTTCAGCTGGTCGGGGCTGGTGAGCAGGACACGGGGCATCAGCGGGTCGTGTCCGTAGCTCCAGCCGCAGGCGCGGTGGAGCGGGACGGTGATCCAGCCGGGGTCGCCGCCGCCGGCCAGGTGGCGCGGAGCGATAAACGCCTGCTCGACGGTTACGGTCACCTCCGTCACCACCGTGCCGAATACGCATGGGGGACGGCCTCGGGTACCGGCGTCACCATGGCAGGGACAGAGGGGGCGCTCTGGTGGCTCTGCACCGGCGTGTTGATCTCGATGAGGGCCTTGCCCTGGATGGCCCACTGGTCGAGGTGGTGCCAGGATTCGGCATGACTCTCGGCGAGTGGTCCGTCGTACGCCTCGGTCCCGGGCACGGCGTAGGTGTCCCAGACGGCTCGGATCTGCTTGTTTTCCCAGAGGTAGAGGGCGAGTTGGCCCAGGTACAGCCGATTCGTGTCGTCGGCGGGTGGGGTGGAAATGGGCAAAGGGGGAGACTCCGAAGTATTCGCGGGCACGGTGCGCCAGAACGAGGGGGATGGAGCGCCGGGCCAGGGTTCGCCCGGCCTCGTCATCGGATCCGGGCTGCGGTGCTGGGTGGGGCGGTGGCCGGGGCCGGAGCGCCGCGTGTGCTCGGTGCGGCGGAGCGGCGGGCTTTGCAGGCGGCGGCGCGTGCGCCCTTGAGGCGGGCTTCGTGGGCGTCGGCGAGTTCTTTGCCCTGGGGGCCGCGCTGCACCTGGCTGACGAGGTGCGCGTGCGGAACGTCGTACATGCCGCGCTGGACGGGCTCGGAGCTGGCCAGGGCGGTGGTGAATGCGGAGATGAGGTGCGTGGGCATGCGGTCGTCGAGGTATGCGTGCCAGATCAGGGCCTGTGTGTCTCCGTAGTCGTGCCTGGCTTCTGCGGTCCAGAGGAAGTGTTCTCCCGGATCGAGGCTCCGGCGGCTCAGGCTCATGATGCCGTCGGGGTGGGTGGCACTCTCATTGCCGCGTGCGTCGCGCTCGTAGGTCCAGCCAGCCGCGGTGAGGGGCGTCCATATCTCCGGGGTGGTCTCGGGCACGGGCGCGAGCAGGGCGTCGGTAAGGGCGGCGAGGATCTCCACCGGAGTGTTGGCACCGAACTGCGTGTTCCAGCGCCGCTGTTCGACATAGCTGCAGATTCGCCACCATGCTTTGTAGGGCTCGGGTTCGGGTTCCAGGACGACGCTGTGGCGGTAGTCGGGGCTGGCCAGTACGACGTGGGGATAGTCCGGGGGCCTTGTCCCAGAAGGGTGGACACCTGTTCGTGTCGTTATGCGGCAAGTGTGATGGTAGCTGACTGCTGCTCGTAGGTGATCGGGGCCTGC
>NZ_JBFBEZ010000083.1:0-12529 GCF_040701725.1 Streptomyces sp. NPDC093109 | reverse complement strand
GATCAGAACAACCGGGACCCGATCACTTCGCCGATCAGATAGCGCGGGAAGCGCTCACCTTCACTGGGAACGGACAGTTATGGCTGCGAGTCACAAGATGCGGCTGCGACCGAGATTTTTACTTGGCGGACGAGCGCAGTAGTTGGCGGATCTTGCTTCCGTAACGCTGTGTTGTGGTCAGTTCCGAACACTTGCCCTTCTTGCCGCGTGGGTGGTGATGCTGTGGGTGGGTGAGCGAGATAGCCAGGGCCGGGATCCGGTCGGAGTCGAGTCGCCTTGACGATCTTGTGGCGGCGTACAGCGGGGATGCCGCATTTCGGGATCAACTCGATCTCGCGGATGGCTGGATATGCCGGTGGAGTTCCACGTGGCGGGTGGGTGCCGGCGAGGTCTGCTGGCCTGTTCGCGACATGGCGCATGTTCCGGTGCTGTCGTCCCGGCCTGTGCGGGGGTTCACGTGGCGGGCGAAGCAGCGGCATCGTCCCGGCCTGGAGGTGATGGCGTCCACGGGCAGAGGGCACGGCTTCGAGTCGCTGGAGGAGATGCGGCTGCTGGTCGCGCTGGACTTCATGGGGGCGTCGGAGGTGCTGTCGCAGCCGTTCCGGTTGGACTTCCAACACGGGGGCGGCTCGTCCTGGCACATCCCGGACTACTTGGTGGTGATCGGCGGCGGGATGTGGCTGATGGATGTCCGCCCGATGGAGCTGATCAAGGACGAGGACGCGCTGAAGTTCGCGGCGGCCAGGGAGATGGCGGCGGCTTGCGGCTGGCGGTACTCGGTGGTCGCGGGCTGGCGCCCGCATGTCTGGAGCGTCCTTGACCACTTGTCGTCGCGTCGGCGACCGGCGAGGGATCTGCTGGGCATGCGGGACCAGCTGCTGAAGATCATCGGCGACCAGGAGGAGCGTGTGATGACGTTCTCCGCGCTGGCGGACGCGACCAGCGTGCCTTCCGTTGGCCGGGCCAACATCGTCCGGCTGCTCTGGCAGCGCGAGCTCGGCGTTGACCTCGGCAGTCCCTTGCGCGACAGCTCCCTGATCTGGGGGGTGTGACGGTGGCGAGGGGCCTTTTGCAGGTCGCACCGGGCAGACGGCTCGCGCTCAACGGCATCGAGTGGACGGTTGAGGAGATCCACGGGCAGCTCGGCCGGCTCGTGCTCGTGGACGGCGGGGGGCATGCCGAGACCCGTTCGTTCCGCTGGCTCATCAACCACCCCGACCTGCGGCTTCTGCCGACGGCCGAAGCGCCGGGGCGGCCGACACCGGCCTCCCGGCAGCCGAGGACCCTGGCCGACCTGACCGAGGACCAGGTGGAGCGGGCCCGGCTTCGGGCTGCGCACGTGCTGGAAACCGAGACGGGGTTCCGGGAAGGACACCCGGCTCGGGCTCTGCCGGGTGAGCCCCGGCCGGGCTACGACCCCCACCACACGACGCTGACCCAACGCCGCCACACGAAGGCGGCGGAGATGAAGGCGATGCCCCATCCGGAGGCGGTCCGGCTCGGTCTGCAGCACCTCAGCTACCGGACTCTGGAGCGTCTGTCGGGACTCGCGGGCGACAGTCTCCTGCTGGCCTGCGCGGACGGGCGCTGGACACGGCGGCGTAGTGGCCATCGCAGCGTCACCGAGGAGGTCCGTGAGGCGATATTCGCGGTCAGGGCCGAGTGCGGGGAACGCGCCCGGTTGAGTCTGGCCGCCAGGCACCGGCTGATGCACCAGTACATGCGCGAGCGGTTTCCGGAGTTCCCAGCCGAGAAGATCCCTTCCCGCTGGACGTTCGCGGACGTCTGGAAGGAGTGGTTCGGGCCCGGTGGAGCCCGGCCGCGCTACGGGCGGACGGCTCAGGCCGCCGCGGAGGCCGGCGTCTCGGGCCGGATGGTAGTCCACCGGCCGGGCCAGGTCCTGGTGCTGGACTCGACGCCGATGCCGGTGAAGCTGCGCGAGACCGTGTTCGGCGACGCGGTCACCGCGACGCTGACGCTGGCTTGTGCACGGTTGGTTGCTGACCGCGTATGTTGCGCCGGTGAAGCAGAGATCCGCGTGGACGGTGCACTACACCAGCCGCGACGTTGCCCGGCCCGCCACGGTACTGCCCTGGCTTCGTGACCTGCCCGAAGACCTGACGCCATGGCTCGACGAGGCCGGGTTGCCCGATGGGCTGCCGTTCCTGCTGTCGCCTCGATACGAGTACGACGTGGTGCTCAACTCGTACTTCCATCGGGTTAACCTGATCGACGCGCCGTGGAACAGCAACGCCAACCGGGCCCGGGCACTGGCGGGGTACTTGAACTTCCTGCACGGCGCGCGGGGCGGGAAGTCATGGCGACAGGCCACCGAGGGCGACCATCTGGCGTTCCATCAGTGGCGCCGCCGGGATCCGGCCGGGCCCAGGGTGGCGGGCGGGACCTGGAGCCAGGAAGTCTCGCACGTCAACCAGTTCTTCGAGTGGGCCGTACGGCAGAACCAGATCGGAGCGGTCCCGATCCCGCACCGCTCCCGCAGGTCGGCGCCGCTGGGCACGCTTCAGGCCGTCCGCGCCGAGGGCACAGGCACGGTCCCGGCGACCTACGCGCACGACAAGGGCGGCGAGCGCATCGAGTGGCTCCCACCGGCGTCCTACCGGCTCTGGCGGGACGTGGGCCTGCGCGGTTACGGGCCTGACGGCTTGCCCTCGGGCCGGTTCAAGGGCCGCTGGTCGGCCCGCAACGCGACGTTCACAGACCTGATGGCCCGCACCGGGATGCGGCTGTCCGAGCAGGCGAGTCTGACCGTGACGGAGATGCCGCTGCAGGTGGGGATGGGCGGTTACCAGCGGTTCTGGCTGCCGGGGGCGATCGCGAAGTACTTCTCCGCGCGCTGGGTCTACGTCCCGCACAGCGTGGTGCGCGACCTGGCGGCCTATGCGGAGCTGGACCGGGCCGAGGTCGTCCAGGACGCCCGCGCTGCCGGGCGGTACGCACGCTGGCGCAGACCGCTGGTGGTCGACGATCCGTCACGACCCCACCTGGTGCGGACCGTGGGCAGTATCGAGCGTCGGAAGGTTAACCTGCGCGAGCTCAAGCCCATGGAACGGCGGCGGCTGCTCGTGGAGACTGCGGACGGCCTTGAGCCCGCGATGTTCTGGCTCGGCGAGGACGGGCAGCCGCTGGCGGTGTCGACCTGGAAGAGCGTCTTCGCGGACGCCAACCAGCGCTGCCGCGACTGCGGGGTGGAGCTGTCGTGTCACGCCCACCTGCTACGTCACGGGTTCGCCGTGGTGACTCTTGAACAGTTGCAGCGCGGCCACATCGCGGCACTGGCCGATCTCAACCCGGCCCAGCGCGGCCACTACACCCGGATCTTCGGTGACCCGCTGGACTGGGTCCGCCGCCGATTGGGACACCGGTCAGTCCTGACCACGGCCATTTATCTGCACGCCCTGCAGGAACTGGAGATGGAGACCCGGATGGCCCTGGTCCCCGACACCTGGGAGGACCCCAGGGACACCCCACTGCAGCGGATCGGCGACAACGCGCCGCCGGCCGGGGCGATCGGGGCTGCGGGATGAACCGGCAAGGACGCGGCAGCACCGGCCCCGGCCGGCCCTCGCCCCTGCCGGACCACGACTACGAACCGCCCGCGCCGGTACGGGAACTACCCGACGGACGACTGCTGGTGGCCTTTCACGGCGATGACGATCGCCGCCGGGTCTTCGACGTCTCCAAGCTGCCGCTGCCCGGCTGGCACCGGGCTCTGGCCGCAGTGGTTGCTGAACGGGCCGGACCCGGCGGCGGGCTCCGCACGTTCGCCGCGGCGACCACCGGCTGGGGATCCCTGAGCCGCCTGGTGAAGTTCCTCGGAGCTCTGCCGGAGCCTCCGGCCAGCCCGGACCAGCTCACGCCCGCTCACCTGCAAGCCTTCCACGACCACCGGGCCACAACGACACCGACCACGGCTCTGCGCGACATGGGCGAGGCCCGGCTGCTGTTCGCGCTGCCCGCGTTACGCGACCTTGTCTCCGCCGAAGTGCTCGACCACCTCCAGCGGCGTCTGCCCACGCTCCGCGCCCCCGAACCGTCCACCACGGTCGTGGAGACTGAACCGTCGCCGCCCGGGAACGGAGCCAAGCGGCTGACCACTGGATATTCCGACGGGGAACTGGCCCGGCTGCTGGCCGCGCTGCGGTCGGACGCCGCCCGGATCCGCGACCGCATCCGGGCCGGGGAGGACCTCCTTCGCCGCTACCAGGCCGACCCACTGGCTCTGGACGAGAACGATCGGGACCTGGGCCGGGTGCTGGAGCGCATGGCTGCCACCGGGCAGGTCCCCACGCCGCCTGCGGCCCGGCCCAGTCCCTTCTGTCCCGAACGCCGGCAACTGGCAGGGCGCCTGTTCTTGACCCTGCGGGACCTGCCGCCGCTAATGATGCTCACCGCTGCCCTGTCGGAGCGCAACGGCGAGACGATGAAGGAACTCCCGGTCCGGCACCGCGTGTTGGAGGATCGGGCGGTCGAGCTGGTCATCGTCAAACGCCGCCGGGGCACACGACGCTGGTTCGAGACCGTGACCTGGGAGATCGGGGCCCCGGGCCGTGAACTGCACAGCCCGGGCGGGTTCTACCTGCTCATGCTGGAACTGACGGCCCGCAGTCGCCAGTGGTGCGGTTCGCCGCTGCTGTGGTCGGTCTGGCGCAACGGATACGCGGCCGGGCTCGGTGTCCCCGACGACCATGTCGCCCCATTCCAGGACTCGTTGAGCTGTACTTCGATCCTGCCGACCGCCTGGGCGGCGAACCGGCCCCGGCCGCTGCTGGCCGATCCCCAGCCGGCCGCCGCCGGGCCTGACGGCACAGTTCCGACGCTTGCGGTCCAGGGACTGCCGCTGCAGGTGAGCTTCAACCGGATCAAGACCAGCATGGAGGTGCGGCGCACGAAGCGGATGGGCGGCCACCTGCCCTCGACCGCCAAGTCCAACAGCATGCCGGTCCTGTTCAGGAACTACCTCAGCGGCGACCCCGTCATCACCGCCTGGGCCGAGGAAGTCCTCGGCGAGGCCCTGGTCGACGCCGAGCAGGCCGCACGCCAGGCCCACGAGCGGGCGGCGAAAGCCGCCGGTGGGGGCCCGCGGGTCCTGCCCGGCCCCGTCGACACCGCGGCCATGGAGGAGAGCGGAATCGGACCGGACACGGCCCGCCAGGCCGCCGACGGCGAGCTGGACACCGGCTGGACGGCCTGTGCCGACCACGACCAGCACCCCCTCACCGGGGAAGCGTGCCAGGTCACCTTCCTCGACTGCTTCCACTGCGGGAACTGCTTGGTCACTCGTGACCACCTGCCGCGGCTGCTGGCTCTACTCGACGCCCTGGCCCAGCGCCGCCGCGAACTGGCCGAAGAAGTCTGGTGGCCGCGCTACGGGCCGGCCTGGGTCGCCATCCGCCAGGACATCCTCGCCAAGTTCACCCCCGCCGAACTCCAGCACGCCCAGGCCGACAAGCCGCACGACGCCCTCCTGGACCTGATCGAGAACCCATGGGAACTGCCGTGACCACCGCCCTGCACGCCCAGCCGCACCTTCCCTCGCCCCCACAGGTCCGTGCGGACGGCACCGACCCCTTCGTCTTCCACGCCCGCCGACTGCGAGCAGGCGTGGCGCTGGAGGACACCTCGCTCTTCAGCGACGACGTCTGGGTCCTGGGCCCGGCGATGCTCAAGAAGCACGAGCGCCGGTTCATCCTCGACTTCACCCTGATCCCCGCCACGCACCGGCAGGTCGCCAAGGAACTCTGCTACGAGATGCTGTCGGGAACCGTCCCGGCGGGCGAGGACCGGCCCGAGGTCGCCACCATCCGCACCGCCTTCACCGAGTACATCCGGTTCCTGCGCTGGGCAGCAGCCCGCTCCCGACGCCTCGACGCGATGACCGGCCGGGACTTGGAGGACTTCCAGCGATTCCTGATCAAGTCCTTGCCCGCCGCCGACGCCCGGCAAAGAGCCCGCTCGGCCGCGCGCAAGTTCTGGGTCTGGCGAACCGTCCTGTCCTCCGACGTCCTGCGCTTCGACCCGCGCCACGTCGACGGCTGGAGCGAGCCCAAGGCCCACAGCGGCGAGAACGCCACCGCACGGATCCCCGAAGAAGTGCTGGGGCCGCTGTTCGTCTGGGCCATGCGCTTCATCGACGAGTTCTCCGCCGACATCCTTGCCGCGGACCGCCACTGGCGGACCCCGCCGCCGGCACCGGCCGAGCCGTACATCTACGGCGACCTGCCGATCCGGCTGCGGGCCTGGCTGGACGAACGCATCACGGCAGGCCAGCCGCTGCCCGGCTGGCGCGGCGAGCCCAGCACGACCGGGGTCGCGCAGGCGCTGGGCCGCAGCCCGATCTCTCTCGGCCGCTACCGGCACCTGATCGACGAGGCCGCCGCCATCGTCGGCCTCACGCCCCAGATCGTCAGCCACCTACCGATCCGCGGCCGGATCGACGACGAGCCGTGGATCGGAGCGATCCTGGCCGACCACACCGAGCCCGACAGCCTCGCCGCGCTCGCCCGCATACTCCAGGACTCCTGCTACCTGGTCCTTTCCTTCCTCTCAGGCGCTCGCGACAGCGAGATCAAGCACCTGAGACGCGGCGGCCTGCGGACCGAGTGCGACGCGAACGGGACGCCCTACCGCTGGAAGATGCACAGTCTGGCCTTCAAGGCCGAGGACGACCCCACCGGCGTCCCGGCCACCTGGAGCATCGGCGAACCTGCAGCCCGGGCGATCACCGTCCTGGAGCAGTTGCAGCCGCCCGGCACCGACTACCTCTTCTCGCGCCTGGAGCACAGTCCCGGCGTCAAGCGCAACGCGGTCAGCCAGGTGCTGACCAGCGGTGCCACCAACGCACGCCTCAACACCTTCGCCACCTGGATCAACGACTACTGCCAGCGCCGCGGCCGCGCTGACGGCATCCCGATGGTCAACCAGAAGCCCTTCCATCTGAAAAACAGCCAGTTCAGGCGCACGTTGGCCTGGTTCATCGCACGCCGTCCGGGCGGCGTCATCGCCGGCGCCCTGGCCTATCGGCACCACTGCATCCAGGTTTTCGAAGGCTACGCGGGCACCAGCGAGTCGGGCTTCCGCGCCGAGGTGGAGAGCGAGCAGGCACTGGCTCGCGGCGAGCATCTCATGGCCGCGATCGACGCCCACGAGCACACCCATCTCACCGGCCCCGCCGCCGACGAGGCCGCCCGCCGCCTGGAGACCTTCGGCGAACGGGCCCGTTTCCAGGGCACCGTCGTCCTGGACGACAACCGGCTACGGCGGCTCATGGCCAAGCACGACCCGGCTGTCTACCCCGGCCAATACGTCACCTGTGTCCACGACCACGCCAAGGCCCTGTGTGAACGCGCCCGCCACCGCCGCAGCGAGGGACTACCCGACCACGGCGGCTGCAAGCCCCTGGCCTGCCGGAACGTCGCCCTCACTCCCGAGAACACCGCCGCCTGGCAACGCGAGATCGACCGCATCACCCGCCGCCTGGCCACGCGCCCGACCCTGCCGCCACTTCTGCGGCACCGACTGGAAGCCCGCCGCACGGAGATCACCGCGTTCCTGCTGGAGAACACCACCACCAGGCAGTCCGCATGAGCCGCCCCGCCGACATCCCCGCAGAGGCCCACGTCCGACGCGTCCTGGACAGGTACATCAACGAGTGCCACGACAACGGCACCCGCCCCAGCGTCCTGACCCTGGCCGCAAAATTCGACCTGAGCAACACCACCTTCCGACGACACTTCCCCGACCTGGCCAAGGAAGTCTCCGCCGCCCGCTCCACTCCGGCACCCCACCCCACGGCCGAGATGCGGCCCAGCCCCTACGAAGTCCTCGCCGCCCGAAACGCCAAACTCCGCCGCGCAAACCGGTCGCTGACCGAGAACCTCCAGTTCGCAGCCGCGCAGATTCAGCGCCTGGCTGTCGACAACGCCTGCCTGCGCGAGGCCCTGGAGGCAAGCACCAAGGTCACACGGATCGGCTCTCCTGGACGCCCTCGCCAGTCAGAGCCATCTGGAGGCTGACCCGGTGACGTTGAAGGTCGACTTCGGCAATCCGCACTGTGATCACTTCGCCTTCGCTGACGAGCTGGTCGGGGCTCTCCACCGGCTCCTCGGTCAGCTCCGACAGGTGAAGAAACCCCTCCACGCCGTCGGCGAGCCGCACGAACACGCCGAACGGGATGATCTTTGTGATCGGCCCGCGGACGACCCGTCCGGCCCGGTCGGCGAAGCGAATGAGCGGATTTTCCAGCAGAGCCTTCAACGACACGGTGACCTGTCCCTGCCGCGTCTCGGACATGATCACCTCACCGGTGACCCGTTGCCCGACTTCGACGGCCTCCGAGGCATGATTGATCCACGACCACGACAAGTCGGGCACGCGGATGAACCCAGTGCACAAGCCGTCGGGCTCGCCGTCCAGATGGACGAAAACCCCGAAGTTGTGAACTGCCGACACGGTCCCGGAGAGGACCTGCCCCGGCTGAATGCCGACGAGAAACGACCTCAGTTCCGGGTTCTCGCACGCCCTCGCGGACAGGTGAAGCTGCCCTCCACGCCAACGTTCGAGTTCCTCGGCCTCGATCTCCTGGCCGACGCTGAAGATCTCCGAAGGGTGGTCGAAGCGACGCATCGACGCCTCATGCTGCGGGATCCGTCCAACCTCGGCGATGCCCTCCTCCGTGTCGGCAAGGCTCACGAGGACATCCGATCCATCGAACCCGATGACCTTCACTTTTCTCACCGGTCCTGGCTGGATGCGGTTGATCAAAGACTGGAGGCGAGGGTCGGCGGCTGACTCGGACATGAGCGCAGCCTAGCCTCCAGCGCACCGGCAGCCGAGAGGACAGCGAGCCAAGACGCGACGCCTGCACCGGGCCGGAAACGGATCAGCTTCAGGGCAGCCAAACGGTCAGTCCAGAACCACATCCACAACGGCATAGCCGATCTGGGCGATGTCCTCCGCAAGGTCGTCCAAGCTCACATCCGGGTTCAGCAACGAGACGATGCTCTGCGAGAGCGGTCGCAGGGCATATACGTGACGCACAGCATCGAGGTCGACCGCGACCTCGTAGTACTCCTCGGCGAACTGCTGGTATGCCTCCGATCGGCCATCCACCAAGACGTCGAACAGCCACTCGGCACCGTCGGCGTCCTCCCTGTCTTCCGAGGGGACCTCGACGGCCCCCGATCGCCATGCGACGTCGGACTGCTCGCGCCAGAAGCACACTGTTGCCCGGGGCGTCCCATCGGGCTCGCTGAAGGCCGGCTCCTCCACGCACGAACGGAAGACCCCGGGAACCGTGTCAACCAGGCCAGGCCAGGGCGCCAGGGGATCATCTCGATAGGGGCTCATCGGCGACTCGTGGTGGAAACCGCGGGCATACGCCCCAGCAGCAGAGAAGACGATCGAGTACTCGTTCCCGCAGCCATCCCGCATTGAGGCCATCTCCTCAGTGGGCGACCAGCGGGAATCGAAGGAGTAGAACCGCGAGTCCCAGCTCGGGCTCAGGATGGCGTCCAGCATCGCCATGGCTCGGGAACGATCCCGAACGGTCGAGATCTCCGGCAACCGGTGGGTCACTTCATACACAGACATGGCCTCATCCAAGCCGAGGCCAGTGACAATCCCCGCAGCGGCCCAAGGGCAGAGCACGAGCACAGCCCGAGCGGTCAACGGTCAGCCCACAACTACCTCCACAACCTCGCGCTCGATCTCTACACGCACGGACTGCCGGCCTTCCGGCTCACGCTGCAGTCCGACACCTCGGTCGACATCGCGATGCTGCTGCGGGACGTGATGCTGCCGCTTCCGATGCGGGAGGGCTGGGGCGAGGACATGGAATGGCCGTACGCCGGAGTCCCGGCCGACGTGATCGCCGAGTTCAGCGGGCACCGGGTCGCCGCTCTGCCGTTCTTCGCCCCGGAGACGGTCACCACCGACCACGGCGGCCCCTACAAGAACCACGACCTGGTCGAGGCCGAACGCGAGATCGGCTGCCGGATCCTGCCCGCCCGCGTTCTTCGACAGACCGATAAATTCGCGGTCGAGCGTCAGTTCCTGACGATCCAGACCATGCTCTTCGAGCACCTGCTGGGCTTCACCGGCGGCGACGTCGCGGACCGCGGGGCCGACCCGGAACGAGATGCGAGCCTCACCCTCGCGCAGGCCGAACACGCCATCGCGACCTGGATCGTCCAGATCTGGCAGAACCGCAAACTAGGCGAATACGCCCCCAGCTGGGCGCCGGGCGAGGACCACAGCCCCAACACCTTGTTCGCCGCGGCGATGGAGCAGGGCGGCTTCGACCTCGATTTTCCCGAACCGGGCTTCTACTACAAGGTCCTGCGCAAGCATCACGTGAAGGTCCATCCGCGGCGCGGGGTGAAGATCCTCGGGCTCTGGTATCACGACGCGGTCCTCGACGAGCCGCGCTTCGGCCAGCCCTCTTCTCGAGGCGGCAAGCATGCGGGCCAGTGGGTGGTCCGCAGCGACCGCAGGGACCGTCGGCAGGTGTTCTTCCAAGACCCGGCCGACCACGACACGTGGCACATCCTGCGCTGGCGAGGGCTGCCGCCCGAGGGCGAGATTCCCGCATTCTCCGACAAGACCGCCGACGCTCTCCTGAGGCACGTGAAGGCGAACAACATCAAGATCCACTCGGAGAGCGAGCTCTTGGAGCACCTGCTCGGCATCCTCGGCTCCGTCACCCCCGTCGACCAGTGGCCAAGCCAGGCCGAGAAGAAGACCGGCAAGAAACGGCGGACTGCCCAGTCCCGCGAGATCGCCCGCGCACAGACCGCAGCAGCCGACCGCCCCGCCGCGCCGGTCCGCGCGGACGATCCGGCTCCGGCTCAGATGCCTGCGGCCTGGGCTGAGCACGCCCGAATGATCGACCGGGCGGTCGACACCGACCGCCGCCGACGCCGAGAAGAAGCACTCGCCGGAACCCCGCCCCTTGCTCCACCGACGCTGCACGAGGCCCTGAACCGGCGGCACATGTTCCTGCCGCCGCCCCGCGACGACGCAGACGCTGAGACGACTGTCCTGGAGGACGACGCATGACCCGAGCCCCCTCACACGGTGATCCGCTGGAGGGCCTGCCCGCACGGTCCAAGATCGCCGAGCTGATCCTGGCCGGCCACCCGCCGCGCGACACATACATCGGCTGGCAGAGCTACCGCTCCCGCCGCGGCCTGCTCCTCCCCGCTCCGGCGCTCTCGCTGCAGCAGTGGAGGACGATCCCGGAAAGCCGCCGCGCGGACTACGACCTCTTCCGGCACCTGACGAACGCGAACCTGCCGCTTCAGGACACACCCATGCACGACAAGGTCGGCAAGCTGATCCGGCGCCGGTTACGCGGCAACACGATGAAACAGGACGACCCGACACGCGCCGGCATCATGGTCAGCGGCTGGGGCAACTACGGCAAGACGGCATCCGTCTGCTCGACCGCGGCCGTCTTCGAGGACCACTGGCTGCAGATGCACAGCTACCTCAAACCCGGAACTCTGCCGGGCACCCGCGACATCCACGCGCCGGTCGTCTACGTCTCGACCCCGGTGACGGCGACACCGAAGAGCCTTTGCGCATCCATCCTGGGCTTCTTCCGCGCCGAGATACGCAAGTCGGCCACTTTGCCCGAACTGGTACGGCAAGTAGCCGACTCCCTGCACGACCACGGAGTCAAGGCGATGATCCTGGACGATGTCAGCCGACTGCGCATGCACCGGGCCGACGACCAGGACGTCCTCGACCTGATCCGGGCCTTCATGAGTCTGGACGTCACCTTGATCCTGACCGCCGTCAACATCCCCGGAATCGGGCTGCTGCGCGAGTCCAAATGGAACAAGAAGTCCAGGCAGTGGGAGATGCCGCCGCTGGAGTCGACCCGCATCCACGGCCTGGAGATCACCCAGACAGAGCACCGCTTCGAGCTCATCGAACTCGACCGCTTCCGCTACACCACACCGAAGCAGATCCAAGCCTTCGTCAACCACCTCGACGGGATCGAGCAGCACCTGCGGCTGCTGAACGCGAAGAGGGGCATGCTCACCGACGGCACCATGCCGGAGTACCTGATACGCCGCACCGGCGGCGTCGTCGGACTGCTCGGGCGGCTCATCGAGGACGGCGCCCAGGAAGCGATGGACGGCGGCCGCGAGGTCCTCGACGAGGAACTGCTCGACGAAATCGTCCTGCGCCGGGAAGACATGACCAACGCCCCGGATGAACCCATCCCTCCGGCCAGGCCGCCCGCCGCCCGCCGGTCCTCCAGCGCCAAACGCCGGCCACGCAACACCGTGTTCGACGATCACGGACCAGGCAATGCCGAAGACAGGACGGGCTGACCCATGCCCGCGGCCCAAGCACCGCTGCCCAGGAGCCTTGAGCCCCTGCCCGACGAAAGCCTGCCGGGCTTCGGGACCTGTCCCCGAAGGGTGGACACCTCTGAGCCCGGCCCCGCCAGGGGCCGGGGAGGAGGGATCTCTTATGGTGATGAAGGTCTATTCGCCCG
>NZ_JBFBEZ010000082.1:0-14512 GCF_040701725.1 Streptomyces sp. NPDC093109 | reverse complement strand
GCCCTCGTAGCGGAGCTACTAGGGCATTTCGGCAACGCCGCGAGCGTGCGTGCCACGCCCCGCGAGCCCAGATCACAACCCCACACAGGCCCTAAGGGCCGGCCCGGGGCGGAACGTTCTCAGCGCCAGGGAATGTTCCGCCACGGGCTGCCCCCGTGCTCCGTCAGCACCCGGTGCGCGTCGACGTTCTGGGTGTAGAACCTGCCGTACTCCTCGTCGTCGAAGCGCAGCACCCGGCCCAGCGCGTACCCCGCGGAGAACTCCTCCCACGAGCCGTAGGCCGACTTGCTCAGCGCCCCCGCGTACACGATGGCCTGCTCCGCCTCGTGCGGGTCGCAGAACCGGGCCGACAGCCCCCAGCGGGCCAGGTTCACCGCGCGCCCGTAGTCGTACGCGACCGTCGTGGTGACCCGGCCGTCCGGCGGCAACAGCCCGTCGGCACGGAACCTCGCCTCGTACCGTACGACCCGCCGCACCAGCTCCTCGATGTCCTTGACCGCGCCCTGGCCCGCCCCCACGTCCTGGGCGTGTCCCGCGGCCGTCTCGCGCCACAGCTCGGCCGGCGGCACCTCGCCGAGGCCGGCGCGCAGCTCCTCCCGTACGCGCAGCACGAAGTCGGGCTCCGGCGGGCTGTTGCGCGCGTCGAGGAGCGCGTTCAACTGCTCCTGCCAGTCGGCGCGTCCGGTGATCCCCCAGGAGTCGCGGAGGCTCTCGCGCTCCTCCGAGTACTCCCGGCAGACCGTGCCCACCTCGTTCCACGGCACGCCGTTGCCGAACGCCAGATGTACCCCGCAGGCCAGCCCGTACGCGAGCGGCCCGTGCAGCGCGCCGTGCCGCAGCGCGAGCAGCCGGTCCCCGCTCGGACGGTCGTGCTCCGCGTAGTGGCGCAGCCACAGCGCGCGGTGGTGCGGGGTGGCGGGCAGCAGGAGCTGGGCGGGGGTGCCGGGATTGACCGCCAGCGGCTGCCCCAGGTCCCGCCACGCGAAGTTGGCGATCCACTTGAGGGTGACCCCGTGGAACACCCACTCGGGATGCCACGGCGGCAGCATTCCCCGGGTGAGGACGGGCAGCATGCTGAGGCCCGACGGGTCCCGGTACGGGCGCCAGGTCACCATGCCGGGGTCCCCCTCGACCTCCGCGCGCGGCGCGCCGATGTACAGCTCCGTGCCCGCCAGCACCCGCAGTTGCGCCTCGACATCACCGCGCGCGCCCGCCTCGTACAGCAGCTGCTCGGTCTCGGAGGGCGGCACCCAGGGGGTCATCACCATGGGATGTTCCGGTAGGGGCTCGCGGGATCCCGGGTGAGGACGCGGTGCTGGGCGAGGGTCTCCTCGTACGTGACCCTGTTCTCGTCCTCCGCGTCGTCCTCGTGGTAGCCGATCAGCCGGGCCAGCCCGTACCCGAGGGAGAACTCCGGCCAGGAGCCGTACGCCTTCCGTGCCGCCTCCCCGATCCGCAGGACGGCCCGCTCGGCCTCCGCCGGATCGCAGTACCGGGCGCCCAGCGCCATCCGTACGACGTTGACCGCGCGCCCGAGGTCGAACGCGGCCAGCGTGTCGATCCGCGCGTCGGGGGCGAGAACGCCGTCGGCGCGGAACCGGTCCTCGTACCTGACGACGCGCCACAGCAGCGCGTCCACCTCCGCCATGTCGGCGTGGGAAGCGCCGCGTTGGGCCGCCGCTCCGGTCGCGCCGTCGTACCACTCCCGAAGGGAGGGCGGGCGTCCCAGCCGCCGCGCGAGGGTGCGCCGGGTGCCCAGGACGGACTCGGTGGCGCGGCCCACGAGTTGGGCGGCCAGGAGTGAGTCGAGTGTCTGCCGGTACTCGGCGCGGCGGGTGACGCGCCACGGGGCGCGCAGCCACGAGATGTCCGTCGCGTAGCCGATGTAGGCCGCGCCGAGCCGGTTCCAGACCAGGCTGTTGTGCACGGCGAGATGCGCGCCGAGGGCCAGCCCGTGGGCGAGCGGTCCGTGCAGCGGACCGCCGCCGTCCGTGAGCAACTGCCCGCGCCGCACGCCCCCCGACCGCTCCTCGGCCGCGGGCCACGCCTTGCGCCGCGAAGGCCGGGCATCGACCGTGACGGCGTACGGCGAGCCCAGGTTGACGCCGAGCCTGCGCTGGTCGTACGGCCAGATCCGGGCGAGTTCGGCGAGGGTGGTCTCCCGGAACACCCACTCCGGGTGCCAGGGCGGCAGCATTCCGGTGGTCAGCACGGACACGCACGTACGGCCCGTCAGAGGATCACGCGCGGTGGGAAGGGGCGGGACGTAACCGGGGGTGTCGGCGTGCAGCCGGGCGACGAGGAGGTAGAGACGTCCGCGCGAGAGGGCGTCGAGGACGCTCCGGTCGTCGCCGCGTGCCACCGCCTCGGCGAGCAGCCGTTCGGCCTCCGTGGGCGGGGCGTTCCCGGCGGCCGTCGATGCCGTACCGGCCGCTGGGCCCGCCCCTGTACCGGCCTCTGTACCTGCCGTACCTGCCGTCCTGCCTGTCCCCGTCCCGGTCCCCGTTGTCACGGCTCGATCCTACGGACCGGCCGTGGCGGCGCGACGCCAGGTCCGCCCCGGGCCCCGGCGAACGCGGCTACCGCCGCGGGAACATCAGAAGTAGTGGCCGTTGTCCAGATCGGCGAGCAGGCCGGGCTGAGCGGGTTCCCAGCCGAGGGTCCGGCGGGTGACGAGGCTGGACGCCGGGTAGCTCTGCGTGACGATGTTCGTGAGGAACCCGAAGTATCCCGGCAGCATCAGTACGTCCGAGGGAATGCTCACGGCGGGCAGGCCCAGACGGCTGCCGATGGCCTCGGCGATCTGCCGGAGCGGGATGCCCCCGTCCCCCACCGCGTGCCAGTAGGAGCCGGCCGGGCCCTTCTCCAGCGCCAGGCGGAACAGGGAGGCGACATCGCGGATGTGCACGGCGTTCCACAGGTTCTCGCCGTCTCCGGGGTAGCCGACGACCCCCTTCTCCTTCGCGAGCGCGATCAGCTGCATGAGGAAGCCGGCCCGATCGGTCGTGCTGTGCGCGATGTTGGCGATGCGCACGACCGACGACCGCACTCCCTGCTCGGCGAGGTCGATCACGGCGCGCTCCACGACGTTGCGGACCCGCAGGGTGCCCTTGTACTCATCGCCGCCGGGAAGGGCCGGGTCCTCCTCGGTGACCGGCCGGCCCAGGTTCCCCGGCGAGCCTATGCTCCCCGCCGCGACCAGCGGCTTTCCCGTTCCCGCCAGTGCCTCGCCGTACGCGAGCATGATCGGGAGCTCCGCGGCGGCCACCGCGTCGAGCCCGCCGGAGGGCAGCAGGTCCTGCCGGTGCGCGACGTGGATGACGCCGTCGGAGTCCGCCGCCGCCTCCTTGAGCCCGTCGAGATCCTCCAGGCCACCGCGGCGCACCTTCGCGCCGAGCGCGGACAGTGCCGCCGCGGCTGTGTCCGACCGGGCCAGGCCGGTGACCTCGTGCCCTGCGGCGATGAGCTCGGGAACGATGTACGAACCGGAATGGCCGGTCCCGCCTGTGACGAAAACACGCATGACTGTCCTTGATCGATGAGGTGGAGGGGGGAGTGAGGAGGTGGAAAGGAGTGAGGGAGCGGCACGGGTGCGCTCAGGCGAGAACGCTGACGTCGATGGAGAAATTGGTGTGCTTGACGGAGTGGGCGACGAGGCCCAACGACAGCAGAGTGACGTTCTCCAGTACCCGCGCCATGGGCAGCTCTCCGGTGTCCATGGGGCGCAGTCCCAGGCTCTCGATGAATTCCGAAACGCGCGCCTTTGCCTGCGCGTCGTCACCGGCGATGAAAACGTCCAATGAGCGGCCCTCGGCCGGACCGGCCGCCAGAATATGGGAGAACAGGGTATTGAACGCCTTGACGACATGCGCGCCGGCGGGGGCGGCCTTGGCGATCTCCTGAGCGCCGGAACTGCCCTCGGGAGTGACAAAGCTCTTGAAATCGGGGGTGACCGGGTTGGTGATATCGATGATGACCTTGCCGTGCAGTGCGTCCCCGTACGCGCTGACCACCGCCGCCGCGCCGGCGTACGGCACAGCGATGATGACGATGTCCCCGGTCGGGGCGGTGCCGGCCGTCCCGACCGTGGCGCCGCCGCCGAGCGTGGCGGCCAATTCCTCGGCCTTGGCCCCGTCGCGGCCGATGAGCTCGACGGCGTTGCCGCCGGCGAGTGCCCGGCCGGCCAGGGCGGCGGCCATGTTCCCCAGGCCGATAATGCTGATGCTGCTCATGGGTGAGCCTGCTTTCTGAAGCTTTGGGGCTTTCTTTATTCCCGAATTCTTGATTTCGGAATTCGGTCCGGCCCCCTTGGGCGCCTATTTAGAATGCCATTGGCCCGAGTGCGGTGTCCAAGACCTATTTCAGCCGTGGTGATACCCTGAAGGCATCGCCGGACGGGGAGATTTTCATGGATCTGGACCTGCGCAAGGTGCGCTACTTCGTCGCCGTCGCCGACGCGTTGCACTTCGGCCGCGCCGCCGATGAGCTGCACATCGCGCAGCCGGTGCTCAGCCGGCAGATCCGCGCGCTGGAACAGGATCTCGGCACCCCGCTGCTGACACGGGACAGCCACGGCGTGGTGCTGACCGACGCAGGCAGGCAGTTGCTGACCGACGCCGGCCCGCTGCTCGCCTCCGCGCACGCGGTCCGCCACCGGGTGACCGTGGCCGCGCGGGGCAGCCGGCGGATCACGGTCGGCTTCCGGGCGGGCATCGCGGTTGCCCCGGCGGTGCAGCTGTTCGCCGCCCGCCACCCGGACGTTCTGGTGGACGTACAGCGGATCGAATGGGACGACCAGGCCCCGATGCTGCTCGACGGCCGCATCGACATCGGCTACGTACGGCTGCCCATGGACGAGACCGGCCTGCGCGTCACCCCGCTGTACACCGAGCCGCGGGTGGCGGTGCTGCCCACCGGCCACCGATTGGCGGGCCGGGAGCAGATCACCGAGGCCGACCTGGCCGGTGAGCCGCTGGTCTGGCACATGGACACGAGCACACAGCCCACCAGACGGCCGCACCCCAACTCCGGGTATCTGGTGCGCGGGGTGGACGAGACGCTCGAACATGTCGCGGCCGGCCGGGGCATCTCGTTCCTGGCCCGTTCGGCGACCGTGTTCTACTCACATCCGAACATCAGTTACGTGCCCGTCCTGGATCTGGCGTCCGATCAGGTGTGCCTCGCGGTGGCGGAATCGCACACCTCGCCGGTGGTCGACGACTTCTTCACCGCGGCTCGGGCGGCGGCCGAGGTCACGGCGGAGTGCGGGAACTACGAGATGTGGCAGCTTGGAAGGGGCGCCCTTTCACCGCACGACTGAGCAGCTCGCCCGAGACCTCGCCCGAGACCTCGCCCGAGGCCTCGCCAGAGCAGGGGACGGGGACGGGGGACGGATCACGCCAGGCTGTCCCGCCACGCGCGGTGCAGCCCCGCGAAGCGCCCGGTGCCGGCGATGAGTTCGGCGGGGGCGCCGTCCTCCACGATCCGGCCGTGCTCCATCACCAGGACCCGGTCCGCGATCTCGACCGTGGAGAGCCGGTGGGCGATCACCATCGCCGTACGGCCGTGCAGGACGGTGTCCATCGCCCGCTGCACCGCGCGCTCGCCCGGCACGTCGAGCGAGCTGGTCGCCTCGTCGAGGATGAGGACGGCCGGGTCGGCGAGGAGCGCGCGGGCGAAGGCGACGAGCTGGCGCTGGCCGGCGGAGATCCGGCCGCCGCGCTTGCGCACGTCCGTGTCGTACCCCTCCGGGAGGCCGCTGATGAAATCGTGGGCGCCGATGGCCTTCGCGGCCCGCTCGATGTCCGCGCGGGAGGCGTCGGGGCGGCCGATGGCGATGTTCTCGGCGACCGTGCCGGAGAACAGGAACGCCTCCTGCGTCACCATCACCACCCCGCGCCGCAGTTCGGGCGTCTCCAGGTCGCGCAGATCGACCCCGTCGAGCAGCACCCGGCCCGACGTCGGGTCGTAGAACCGGGCCAGCAGCTTGGCCAGCGTGGACTTTCCCGCGCCCGTCGAGCCGACGACCGCGACCGTCTGCCCGGCCGGCACCGTCAGATCGAAGCGCGGCAGCACCTCCCCGCCCGTACGGTACGAGAACGCCACCCCGTCGAAGACGGCCTCGCGGCCCGGGTGTTCCCCCGCGAGCGGCGGCAGCGGCCGGGGGCGCGCGGGCTCGGGCACCGAGGGCGTCTGGGCCAGCAGCCCGGCGATCTTCTCCAGCGAGGCCGCCGCCGACTGGTACGAGTTGAGGAACATCGCCATCCGGTCGATCGGCTCGTACAGCCGGCGCAGATACAGCACGGCCGCCGCCAGCACCCCGAGCGCCAGGGTGCCGCCCGCGACCCGGTACGCGCCCCAGAGCACCATCCCGGCGATGGCGACATTGGCGACGAGCCGCGAGCCGACCACATAGCGGGCCATCTCCAGCAGCGCGTCGCCGTTGCTCCGCTCGTGGGTCCGGTTGAGCGCGTGGAACGCCGTGTCGTTGGCGTGCTCGCGGCGGAACGCCCGTACGGGCCGGATGCCGTTCATCGTCTCGGCGAACTTCACGATGACGGCGGCGATCGCGGTGGACCGCCGCCCGAAGACCAGCGCGGACCTGCGTCGGTAGAGCCGTACGAGCAGATAGAGCGGGACGAACGAGCCCACGGCCATCGCGCCGATGCCCAGATCCAGATAGAGCAGCATCGCCCCGATGTACGCGAACGCCAGCACCACCCCGATGAGCTCCTGGAGCCCCTCGTTCAACAGCTCCCGCAGGGACTCCACATCGGTGGTCGACCGGGAGATCAGCCGGCCCGAGGTGTACCGCTCGTGGAAGTCCACGCTGAGGGCCTGCGCGTGCCGGAAGATCCGGCCGCGCAGATCGAGCAGCACGTCCTGGTTGATCCGGGCGGCGGCGCGCACGAACGCGTACTGGAACGCCCCCGACCCCAGCGCGCAGACCAGATACCCCGCGCCGACCGCGTACAGCGGCCCGTGGTCACCGGTCCTGAAGGCGGGCACACCGCGGTCGATGGCGTACGCGACGAGCAGCGGCCCCGCCTGCGCGGCGGCCTGCTGGAGCAGCAGGAGCAGCGCGGCCACCGCGAGCCGCGCCCGCGCGCTGTCCAGCAGGGACCGCAGCAGCGCCCCGGTCGCCCCGGCGGGCGCGGGCAGCGCGTCCCGCTCGAAGGAGTCGGCGAGGGACGCGGGTCCGGGGGCGGAGCCGGGTCCGGAGGCGGTAACGGGCGCCGGGGCAGGCATGCCCGGCGCCGCGACCGGCTCCGTACCCGGACCCTGGTCCGTGCTGGTCGATGTCGTCACCTGTCGCTCCCCTCAAGGGCCTTGGCGCCCGTGTGCGGCTCTGTCCCCGCCATCAGCCACGCGTACTCCGCGCTGGTGCGCAGCAGCTCCTGGTGGGTGCCGACCGCGGCGATCCGGCCGTCCGAGAGCAGGGCCACCCGGTCGGCGAGCAGGACGGTCGAGGGGCGGTGGGCGACGATCAGGGCGGTGGTCTCGCGCAGGACGCGGCGCAGCGCCGCCTCCACGAGGGCCTCGGTATGGACGTCCAGCGCGGACAGCGGGTCGTCGAGCACCAGGAAGCGGGGGCGGCCCACCACCGCGCGGGCCAGCGCGAGGCGTTGGCGCTGGCCGCCGGAGAGGCTGTGGCCCTGCTCGCCGACCTCGGTACGGATGCCGTCGGGCAGATCGGTGACGAAGCCGGCCTGCGCCACGTCCAGCGCGCGCGACAGCGCCGCCTCGTCGGCGTCGGCCGCGCCCATCAGGACGTTCTCACCGACGCTCGCGGAGAACAGCGTCGGCTCCTCGAACGCCACCGACACCAGCTCGCGCAGCCGCCGGCGCTCCATCAGGGCGATGTCCTCGCCGTCCAGCGTGATCCGCCCGGCGGTCACCTCGTGCAGACGCGGTACGAGCGCGGTGAGCGTCGTCTTGCCGGAACCGGTCGCGCCGACCAGCGCCAGCGTCTCGCCCGGCCTGATGTGCAGATCGATGCCGTCCAGCACGGCACCGGGCGCCTCCGGGTAGTGGAACCCGACCGCCTCGAAGCGCAGCCCGTCCTCCTGGACGGCCACCGGACCGGAAGCCGTGGTCCCGGAACCGGCCGTCTCCTTCTCCTCCGGTACGTCCATCACCTCGAAGTACCGCTCGGTCGCCGTCGCCGCCTCCTGGCAGAGCGCCAGAATGAACCCGATCGACTCCACCGGCCAGCGCAGCGCCAGCGCCGTCGACAGGAACGCGACCAGCGTGCCCGCCGACAGACCGCCGTCCGCGACCTGGATCGTGCCGAGCACCAGCGCCGCGCCGATGGCCAGCTCCGGGATCGTCATGATCACGCCCCAGATGCCCGCCAGCAGCCGCGCCTTCCCCAGCTCCGTCGTCCGCAGCCGCCGTGTCAGCGCGCGGAAGGCGAGCGACTGGCTGTGGTGGCGGCCGAAACCCTTGATGATCCGGATCCCGAGGACACCCTCCTCGACCACCGTCGTCAGATCACCGACCTGGTCCTGCGCCCGCCGCGCGGCCAGCGAGTACCGCGACTCGAAGAGCGAGCAGAGAATCATCAGCGGCACCACGGGAATCAGCAGCACCAGCCCGAGCGTCCACTCCTGCACCAGCAGGATGACAAAACCCGCCAGAATCGTCGTGGCGTTGACCAGCAGGAACGTCAGCGGGAACGCCAGGAACATCCGCAGCAGCATCAGATCCGTCGTCCCCCGCGACAGCAACTGCCCCGAGGCCCAGCGGTCGTGGAAGGCGATCGGCAGCCGTTGCAGATGACGGTAGAGCGCGGCCCGCATCGCCGCCTCCACCCCCGCCAGCGGACGCGCCACCAGCCAGCGCCGGAACCCGAACAGCACGGCCTCGACGATCCCGAGCACCAGCAGCGCCAGCGCGCCGAGCCAGACACCCCCGGGATCCCGGTCGGTGACTGGACCGTCCACCATCCACTTCAGGACGAGCGGAATCACCAGCCCCAGACACGACGCGACGACCGCGACGAACGCCGCACTGAACAGCCGCGCCCGCACCGGCCGTACGTACGGCCAGAGCCGCAGCAGCGTGCGCACGGCGGACGGATTCCGGGAGGCAGCGTCGTCGGCTGCGGGCGTATGGGTCATCAGGGTCGAGCCTACGGTTCACCACTGACAGCGCTCACGTGGTTTTCCCGCCGACGTGCCTCCCCGGCCGCTACACCTCCGTACCCACCCGGAACAGCAGCACCGACCGTCCCGGCAGCCGCACCGCCGTTCCCGCCTCGTGGACCGTGCCCGGCGCCTTGTCCTGTTCCTCGCGTGCCGTGTCGACCACCAGCTCGTACCGTCGTGCCCAGGGCGGGCCCGGCAGGAGGAACTCCCGTTCCTCGTGGCCCGCGTGGAGCACCGTCAGGAAGCTGGCGTCCGTGATGCGCTCGCCGCGCTCGTCGCGGCCGGGGATGTCCCGGCCCGACAGGAAGAGTCCCAGCGTCGAGGCCGGCGCGTACCAGTCCTCCTCCGTCATCTCCGCGCCCAGCGGCGTGAACCAGGCCAGATCCCGCAGGCCGTCAGGGTCGCGCGGGAGGCCGGAGAAGAAGGCGCGGCGGCGCAGGACCGGGTGGGCGGCCCGGAGGGCGAGCAGCCGGGTGGTCAGGCGGTGCAGTCCGGCCGCCGCGCCCGCCGGGTCGTCCAGCAGCGACCAGTCGAGCCAGCTCACCTCGCTGTCCTGGCAGTACGCGTTGTTGTTGCCGCCCTGCGTACGGCCCATCTCGTCGCCCGCGACCAGCATCGGGACGCCCGTCGACACCAGCAGTGTGGTCAGCAGATTGCGCAGCTGACGGCGGCGCAGCGCGTTGACGCGGGCGTCGTCCGTCTCGCCCTCGGCGCCGCAGTTCCAGGAGCGGTTGTCGTTCGTGCCGTCCCGGTTGCCCTCGCCGTTGGCCTCGTTGTGCTTGTGCTCGTACGAGACGAGGTCGCGCAGCGTGAACCCGTCGTGCGCGGTGATGAAGTTGACGGAGGCGTACGGGCGCCGGCCGCCCCACGCGTAGAGGTCGCTCGACCCCGACAGCCGGTAGCCGAGGTCGCGCACATCGGGCAGGGCGCCGCGCCAGAAGTCCCGTACGGCGTCCCGGTAGCGGTCGTTCCACTCCGTCCAGAGGGGAGGGAACGCCCCCACCTGGTAGCCGCCGTTGCCCACGTCCCACGGCTCGGCGATCAGCTTCACCCGGCGCAGGACGGGGTCCTGGGCGATCACCGCGAGGAACGGCGAGAGCATGTCCACGTCGTGCATGGAGCGGGCGAGGGCCGCCGCCAGATCGAAGCGGAAGCCGTCGACGCCCATCTCCGTGACCCAGTAGCGCAGCGAGTCGGTGATCAGCCGCAGCACGTTCGGCTGGACCACGTGGAGGGTGTTGCCGCAGCCGGTGTAGTCCGTGTAGCGGCGGGCGTCGGACGGCAGCCGGTAGTAGCCGCGGTTGTCGATGCCGCGCAGCGAGAGCGTCGGGCCCCGCTCGCCGGCCTCGGCCGTGTGGTTGTAGACGACGTCGAGGATGACCTCGATCCCGGCGTCGTGCAGCGCCCGCACCATCGCCTTGAACTCCGCGACCTGCTGGCCGCGGGTGCCGGTCGCCGCGTAACCGGCGTGCGGGGCGAAGTAGCCGATGGAGTTGTAGCCCCAGTAGTTGCGCAGCCCGCGCCGGAGCAGATGGTCCTCGTGGGCGAACTGGTGTACGGGCAGCAGCTCGACCGCCGTCACCCCGAGCCGCCGCAGATGGCCGACGGCCGCCGGGTGCGCGAGCCCCGCGTACGTACCGCGCAGCTCCTCGGGGATGTCCGGGTGGCGCTGGGTGAACCCCTTCACATGCAGCTCGTAGATGACCGAGTCGGCCCAGGGCGTCTTGGGCCGCCGGTCGTCGGCCCACTCGTCGCCGGGCGCGTCGTCGTGGACGACGACCCCCTTCGGGACGTACGGCGCCGAGTCGCGGTCGTCGCGCACGGTGTCCGCGATGTGCTGCTGCGGCCAGTCGCGGACATGGCCGTACACCTCGGGCGGCAGCGCGAAGTCGCCGTCGACCGCGCGCGCGTACGGATCGAGCAGCAGCTTCGCCGGATTCCAGCGGGCGCCCGTCCACGGGTCCCAGCGGCCGTGGACCCGGAAGCCGTAGCGCGTGCCGGGCCGGACGCCGGGCACGAAGCCGTGCCAGATCTCATGCGTCAGCTCGGTCAGCGGCAGCCGGGTCTCGACTTCCGCCGGGCGGCCCTCCCCGAAATCGTCGGCCTCTGTAAAGAGGCACACCTCCACCGCCTCCGCGCCCCCCGCCCAGAGCGCGAAATTGGTCCCCGCGACCCCGTCGGGCCCCACCCGGTAGCGCGCGCCGAGCGGCGTCGGAGCCCCCGGCCACACCTCGGGCGGCGCCTCGGCGCGTACGACACGGAGCCCCTGGGGGATTTTCGGCACTGCCTTCTGTTCGGCTGCGCTCGCCACTGACCGGCCTCCCGCGGCTCAACGGCCCCGCGGCGCGGAGCGCACGGCGTCCCGGCCGTGGCTCTCCTCGCGGGGTCCTCCTCCCTGTTCTGCCCGCTGAAAGGCCCGCCCTCACGTTTCCCCCGGAGGGGGGTGGTCGTTGGGCGGGGCGTGAGACACCTAACGAAGCGGGCGGGGAGCGGCAGAGCCGCCGCCCTGACATGCGCAGGACTGGTGGCCGTACTGGCCCTACTGTCGGGATGCACCGGCGCGGCAACGTTCACCGAGGGCAAGTCGCCGCGCGCCCCCGGGGACACCATCAGCGTCACCCCGGAGGACGGGGCCAAGGGCATCGGCCGTACGGACCCGGTCGAGGTGAGCGTGCCGGACGGCCGGCTGGAACGGGTCACGGTGACCCGGATCGAGGACGCCCAGCCGGCGGAGCTGCCGGGAGAGCTCTCCGACGACGGCCGCACCTGGACCCCGAAGAGCGGCGCGCGGGTCGCGCTCGCCGCCAAATACAGCGTGGACGCGGTCGCCGTGGACGGCGCCGGACGCCGCTCCGCGCGCCACACCACCTTCACGACGGCGGTCCCCACCGACCGGTTCATCGGCTACTTCTCGCCGGAGAACCGCTCCACCGTCGGCACCGGCATGATCATCTCCTTCGACTTCAACCGGAAGATCCGCGACCGCGCCGCCGTCCAGCGCGCCATCAGCGTGAGCGCGGACCCGCCGGTGGAGATCGCGGGCCACTGGTTCGGCGACCAGCGGCTCGACTTCCGGCCCCGGGAGTACTGGGAGCCGGGCACCGCGGTCACCATCGCGCTCGCGCTGCGGGACGTACAGGCCGCGCCGGGCGTCTTCGGCATCCAGGACAAGACCATCGGCTTCACGGTCGGCCGCTCCCAGGTGTCCCTGGTCGACGCCGAGAAACACACCATGGAGGTACGGCGGGACGGCGACCTGGTCTCGACCCTGCCGATCACCGCGGGCGCCCCGAAGAGCACCACGTACAACGGGAAGATGGTGGTCACCGAGTTGTACGACGTCACGCGCATGGACGGCAGAACGGTCGGGTTCGGCGGCGAGTACGACATCAAGGACGTCCCGCACGCCATCCGGCTCACCACCTCGGGCACCTTCCTGCACGGCAACTACTGGGCGGACTCGGACACGTTCGGCTCCGAGAACGTCAGCCACGGCTGCGTCGGACTGCGCGACGTCAAGGGCGGCGGGGCCGAGACCCCGGCGGGCTGGTTCTTCGACCGGACGCTGATCGGCGATGTGGTGGAGGTGGTCAACTCCCGTGACCGTACGGTCGCTCCCGACAACGGGCTCGGCGGCTGGAACCTCGACTGGAACCGGTGGAAGGCCGGTTCGGCGCTCCACTGAGCCAACGCCCGCGCTCCGCCCCTGCCTCGCCCCCGCCACGGCCTCCCTCACCCGCTGCTCGTGTTGGGACAGAACGGTCACAATCCAGTGATCACCACCGCACTCACCATGTGATTATCTAGCGGTATGTGCGCGCTTTCGGCGCGCCGGAGTGCGGGCCGTGGCGGGGCCAGGCCGTGCGAGGGGAGACGACCATGGTGAACGGGCTGCCGATATCGGCGACAGCGGCGAAATCGGCGACATCGGCGACATCGGACGCGCGGGGGCGGGCACGGGGCCGGGGCCGGGCAGGCCGGGCGGGCCGGGGCACCGGCCCGCTGGCCGTCCTGCTCGGCGTCCTGCTCCTGCTGGTCACCGCGTGCGGCGGCGGCGGGGGCGGGGGCGGGACCGGCAAGGACGGCGGCAAGGACGACGCCAAGGGCTCCGCGAAGGTCAAGAACGCCGCGTCCGTCGCGGTGGTGACGATCGCTCCGAAGGACAAGGCCGACGGGGTCGCCACCACCGGCACCCTCAAGGTGACCGCCGGCAAGGGCAAGCTGACCTCCGTCACCGTCAAGGACGACAAGGGCACGGCCGTCGAGGGCGAGATCTCCGCCGACGGCGCCGCCTGGGAGCCGCTCCAGCATCTGGCCGGCGCCACCAAGTACCTGGTGCACGCGGTCGCCGAGGACGCCGACGGCCGCGAGTCCGCCAGGGACACCACCTTCACCACCCTCGTACCGAAGAACACCTTCATCGGCCACTTCACCCCGGAGGACGGCTCCACGGTCGGCGTCGGCATGCCGGTCTCGATCAACTTCACCCGCGGCATCACCGAGCCGGACGCCGTCAAGAAGGCCATCACGGTGACGGCGAAGCCGTCCGTACCGATCGAGGGCCACTGGTTCGGCAACGACCGGCTGGACTTCCGCCCCGAGAAGTACTGGGCGGCGGGTACGAAGGTGACGGTCAAGCTCAACCTGGACGGCGTCGAGGGCCGCCCCGGCGTCTACGGCGAGCAGGCCAAGTCGTTCTCCTTCACGATCGGCCGCAGCCAGGTCTCGACCGTGGACGCGAGCGCCAAGACCATGAAGGTCGTCCGCGACGGCAAGCAGATCAAGAACATCCCGATCACCGCGGGCGCCCCGTCGACCACCACGTACAACGGCCAGATGGTGATCAGCGAGAAGTACGCGGTGACCCGGATGAACGGCGCGACGGTCGGCTTCGGCGGCGAGTACGACATCAAGGACGTCCCGCACGCCATGCGCCTGTCCACGTCGGGCACCTTCGTCCACGGCAACTACTGGGCGTCGTCGGGCACCTTCGGCTCGGCGAACGTCAGCCACGGCTGCGTGGGCCTGCGGGACATCCGCGGCGGCGGGGACAACGGCACGCCGTCGGCGTGGTTCTACAACGCGTCGATCATCGGTGACGTGGTCGTCGTGAAGAACTCGGACGACAAGCAGATCGCCCCGGACAACGGCCTGAACGGCTGGAACATGTCCTGGTCGGAGTGGACCAAGTAGCCCTGGACCGAGAAGCGGACGGGCCCGGCGCAGCACGGTACGACACCGTGCGCCGGGCCCGTTGTCGTGAGCGAGCGTTAGGGCCTGTGTGGGGTTGTGATCTGGGCTCGCGGGGCGTGGCACGCACGCTCGCGGCGTTGCCGAAATGCCCTAGTAGCTCCGCTACGAGG
>NZ_JBFBEZ010000081.1:0-14785 GCF_040701725.1 Streptomyces sp. NPDC093109 | reverse complement strand
CCAGAGTTCATCAGGAACCAGACGCTTCGACAGATCAGCACCCACGACAGACATCATGCCGTACGAACCCTCAAGCCACGTGAGACACCCTCTAAGTCATTGCTCAGGACTCACTCGCTTGTCGAGGATCAACAACTGCCCGCTCCGGTGGGCTTCTCCGTGAAGCGTGGCAACGCGTTCAGAGCCGCCTGCCGACCGGCAGTAGCTGCGAGGAGCTGGTGGGGGAGCTGTGCGGGAGGGTGCGGAGCATGGCTTCGACGCGCGGTGGGAGTGGCACAGCGCGCGCCGTTTCCTGCCCAACGGGCCGCGCACCGTCGTCTTCGCCTGACGGCGTCGTGGCCGGTGGGTCGGCCGACGCAGTGCGTATAGGCGCCGCGTAGGGAGGGCTCCGAAGGTACGGGGGACGGCACGACGGCCGTCTTGAGGAGTCTGCGAGGAAGCCCTTGAGCACGGCAGCGATAGATGTGATCTGTCCGGCCTGGAACCGGTCCGAGGCCATCCGCACGACGATCGACAGCGTGCTCGCCCAGACCTTCGAGGACTGGCGCCTGATCGTGGTGTCCGACGGCTGCACCGACGACACCGACGACGTGGTGCTGTCCTAAGAGGACGAGCGGGTCCAGCTGATCCGTACGGAGCGGCACGGCCACCCCGGGGGCCCCGCAACATCGGCCTGGCCGCGTCCACGGCCCCGGCCATCGCCTACCTCGACTACGACGACGAGTGGCTGCCCGACCACCTGGCCGTGTTGCAGCGCGAGTTCGACGCCGGGGCGCGCCTCGTGGCGACGGCGAGCATCGGCATGAACGAGCAGGGTGCGGAGGAGTATCGCTCGCACCCCCTCAACGGCCTGTGGCACCCGAAGCTACAGCTCCTGTGGCCGCTGTACGAGCCGTCCCGTGTCGGTCACGTGCGCGGGCTCCCGGAGAGCGTCGGGGGCTGGACCACCGACCACACCGGGATGGAGGACTGGGACCTGTGGCTGCGGCTCGCCGATGCCGGGGAGCGCTTCACCACGGTGCTGGACCGCACGGTCCGCATGCTGCTGCGCGGCACCTCCCGCCGGCGGACCATGACCGTCAGCCACCGTGTCGACCTGGGAACCCTGCCCGACGAGGCGGCCTGCACCAGCCTCACCGAGGCCATCGCGGCTCCCGCGGTCCAGGACGAGCTGCGCGCCTCCTTCGCCGACGAGATGCTCCGCTTCTACCGGGAGATCGCCGACGCCGGTGAGCTGGTGACTCCGCACGGCATGAGCGTCGACGAGGCCCTGACCGGACTGGCGGAGTTCGTCACCGACCCCGCCGTCCCTATGCTGCGCGAACTCTCGTACGTGCCGGAGGGCGGGGGCTTCATCGTCATCCCCCCCACGTCGGCGGGGTCGTTGGCCACCCGGTTGCCGAACGTGGACGCGGTGGCCCCGGGGTTGCGCCAGTAGCCGTTCACCACGACGGCGCGGAAGTCGCCGCGCGTGCGGGCGTGCTCGGTGAGGACATCGACAACGTTCGGGGCACCGGACAGGTCAGCCATGCTGCGCGTACTCCTGTGTTCGTGGGATCGCCGCGGCGTACTCGACACCGGGCGTGCGGGTCAGGAACGGCGGCCCGAGAGCCAGGCGGTGAGCTGGTCGAGCACCGGCTGCTGGTCAGCGAGGTAGAAATGGCCGCCGGGCAGGACACGGGTGCCGAAGGCGTTGCCCGCGCAGGCCCGCCAATGGGCCAATTGCCCGGGCGGGACATCCGGGTCGTCGCTGCCGCCGAGCACCAGCACGGGCGCGCGGACCGGCAGCGGAGGGGTGCGCAGGTATCCGGCCACCACGCCGAAGTCGGCGCGGATGGCTGGCAGTACCAGTTCCAGCAGCTCCGGCGATTCGAGCAGCTCGACGAAGTCGTCGTTGAGGCGGCTCAGTTCCTCGATGAGACCGGCGTCGTCCAGGATGTGCCGGTCGTGGTTCTCGCGCTTGTGCGGTGCGCGCGATCCGGAGACGGCGAGCAGGTCGACGACCTGTCCGTGCCGGCGTTCGAGTTCGAGGGTGACCTCGTAGGCGACGATCGCGCCCATGCTGTGGCCGAACAGGGCGAGGGGTTCGCCGAGGAAGGGTTCGAGGGCGTCGGCGACCGGGCCGACCAGGTCGTCCATGGCGGCCGGCGGGGCCTCGCCGAGCCGGTCCTGGCGGCCTGGGTACTGCACGCCGTGCACCTCGATGTCGGCGGGCAGGCCCGTCGGCCAGGTGCGGTACGCCTGGGCGGTGCCGCCGGCGTGCGGGGCACACACAAGGCGGTACCTGGGGCGCTTCACCCCGCGGAATGTCCTCAGCCACCGTGATCGCGTGTGCAGGTCCTCAATGGTCACTGTCCTTGCCTCCCGTCGTGCTGTTCCGATCCTCGCGTGGTGCTCGTTCGTCGTGTCCGGCTGAGCCCTCCCCGGCTTCCGGTCGGTCGTCCGGCTCAGGCGGTCCGGCCCTTCAGCGTCCTCGACGTGACCGCGACTCCGGCGACGAGTGCCGCGACCAGGGTGCCGGTGATCGCGAGGACGACGACGCCCGAGTTCAGGTGCAGGCCGACGTCCGACGAGGTGGCCTCGGAGAGGCCGGCCGCCATGCCGGCCAGCGGGGGCAGCGTCACCAGCACACCGAGAGCGGCGCCGATCACGATGACCAGCGAGGTCTCGCCCGCCGAGGTGAACAGCAGCTGGCGTACGGTGCCGCCCGCGGACTTCATCACCCCGAAGTCGCGCCGCCGGCCGTGGGCGGCCATGGCCATGGAGTTGGCGACGGCGATCACGCTGTAGCCGACGGCGATCACGATCAGCATCATGGCGAGGGACTCGGTGAGCTTGGCGTCGGTGTTGTAGTCGGCCAGCGCGTACTCGGCGGCGTCGTGCAGCGCGACTCCGGGGGCCGCGGCGGATGCCTTGGCATCGCCGGGGACGAAGATGTCGTCGGTGAGGGCGGCCGGGTCGTGGGCACGGACCAGGTCACGGGCGACCACGAAGTCACCGCGGGCCGGGTCGTCGGGCAGCACTTGGGAGACGCGCAGGGTGACGACGGCCCCGTCCGCGAACCGGACCGGAACCTCCTGGCCCTGCTTCAGGCCCAGGGCACCGGCCATCTTCTCGCCGAGGACCGCCTGGCCCGGCTTGTCCCACTTCGCATCCCGGCTGCCCAGGACGTCCAGGACGGTGGCCGCTCCGGCGTTCTCGGCCTTCTCGCCCTTCCTGGTCTCGACGAAGGCCCGGGTCGGGAGGGCGGCCTTGCCCACCGGATTGTCCGCGACGACCTCGTCGGTGTTGCCGGGGGTGCCGTCCGGGGTGACGATCGTCTGGCCGGCGACCTTCAGCGCCTCACCTGCCGGATAGGCGACCCGCATGGTGGACACCATGCCGCTGAGCAGTACCGCGAAGCCGACGGCCGCGATCACCGGGGCCACCAGCGAGGCGGCGCGGTGCGGGTTGGCGACCAGCTCGGCCCGGATGAGGACCGGGGCGGCCTTGCCGTTGCGCTGGAACGGCGCGGTCAGGAACCGGCCGACCGGTCCGACGAACACCGGGGTGAGCAGAGCCGCCGCGACGATCAGCGTCATCGTGGCGAAGATCGCCATGTTGATGCGGTTGTCGGCGGTGGAGGTGGCCGTGCCGATCGCGAGCACGGCCCCCAGGCCGAGGACGGAGAGCCCGGCGATCCAGCGCCCCTTCCCCATGCCCTTGTTGGCCGAACGGCTGTCGAGGAGCGCCTCCATGGGGGCGACCTTGGCGGCCTTGCGTCCCGCGCTCCAGGCGCCGATCACACTCACCCCGATGCCCACCAGGGCGCCGGTGAGCAGCGGCCAGGCGGAGACGCCGATCTCCATGCCGGGCGGCGTCACATCCAGTCCCTTGAGGATCGACAGCAGCGACGGCGTGGCGGCCACGCCCGCCAGGCAGCCGGCGATCGAACCGGCGAGCCCGACGACGGCGGCCTCGCCGAGGATCATGCGGCGGATCTGCCTGGGCGAGGCCCCGATGGTGCGCAGCAGGCCGATCTCGCGGCGGCGCATCCCGGTGGACAGGACCAGCATGGAGGCGACCACGAACACCGTGGTGAACAGACCCAGCAGGGCCATGGCGCTGATCAGCTGGACGCCGAGGAAGCGCTTGTGCTCGATGTACTCGGGCTGCAGTTCGGACCGGCCGTCGCCGGAGACCACACTGCCCTCGTCCCCGATGACCTTCTTCGCGGCGGAGACGATCCCGCCGGTGTCTGCGTCCTTGGCGGGGATCAGGGCGACGGCGGAGACGCCGGGCTGCTGCCGGGCCGCGAACTCCTCGCTGAAGTAGTAGCCGGGTCCGTCCACCGTGCCGACGACCCGGAACTGCTCCTGGCCCTTGGTGATGTTGACGGTCAGCTCGCTGCCCACGGCTGCGCCGAGGGCACGGTCGACGACCACTTCGTCCTCGGCTGCGGGAGCGCGGCCGGAGACGAGCCGGTACGGTGCCATCTGCGCGCTGCCGAAGCCGTGCCCGGACTCGTCGGCCCCCTCGTCGGTGACGGGCTTGCCGTCCTTGATGGCCTGGGCGTAGAAGGAGCGGTCGATCACGGCGTCGGCGACGCCGGGGATCTTCGCCAGGCCGGAGACGATCGGCTCGGCCTCGCTCGGGCTCCACGGCATCCGGTCCTCAGGGCTGCCGTCGGCGTCGACGGCCTGCTTCGGCAGGGCGAGGGCCGCGGTGCCCCCGTAGCGGGGCTGGACCTTGGCGCGGGCGGAGTCGTAGATGACCAGGGTGGTGGTGATCAGGGCCACGCCGACGAGGACGGCGACGAAGGCACCGAGGAAACCGGACCAGCGTTCACGGACGTTTGCGAGGATCAGCATGTCGGTCAGGCCTCCAGCCGGGCCATGTGGGTGGCGATCGCGGCGGCGTTGTCGGTGCCGTCCCGGCGGTCGAGGTGGATGCGGTCGGCGATCCGGCCGTCCTTGAGGAAGACGACGAGGTCGGCGTGGGCCGCGGCCACCGGGTCGTGGGTGACCATCAGGGTGGTCTGGCCCTCCTGGTCGACCAGCATCCGCATCATCCGCAGCACCTCGCGGGAGGTGACCGTGTCCAGGGCGCCGGTCGGCTCGTCCGCGAAGAGGACATCGGGCCGGGTGACGAGGGCGCGGGCGAGGGCGACGCGCTGCTGCTGCCCACCGGACAGCTCGCTGGGCCGGTGCCCCGCGCGGTCGGCCAGGCCCACCGAGGCGAGCGCCGCGGAGACCTGCTCCCGGCTGACCTTGCGGCTGGCGAACCGAGAGGGCAGCTCCACGTTCTGCGCCGCCGTCAGGGACTCCACCAGGTTGAACGCCTGGAACACGAAACCCACGTGCTTGCGGCGCAGTTCGGTGCGCTGCATCTCGTTCTGCCGCCCGATGTCCACGCCGGCCAGGACGATCTGTCCGTCCGAGGGCTCTTCGAGGCCGGCCGCACACTGGAGGAGAGTGGACTTGCCCGAACCGGAGGGGCCCATGATCGCGGTGAAGGTGCCGCGGCGGAAGGAGAGCGAGACGCCGTCCAGGGCGGTGACCTGTCGTCCGCCGGTGCCGTGGACCTTGCGGACCGAGTGGAGCTCGACCGCGTCCTGCGTGGGGGTGATGTGGCTCGTCGTCGTCATGCACTGATTCCACTGCACCGGGGGTGGCCGGGGCACTGACCCGCTCTCTACTCCTGAGGTAGAGGTAGCTCTACCTTCCCGGGCTTCCCGGAGACCCGGAAGAGACCGGATGGGTACGTTGGCCGCATGCAACCCACAACGGCCTGGCAGGCCATGGCACAGCGACCGCTGAGCTTTCTGACCTCCAGCTGGCCCTGGCGGTCCCTCGCGTACCTGAGCGGAGGCGTGCTGGTCGGGGCCGCGGCGGTCGTCGTCTTCACCCTCGGCCTGGCCGCGGGTCTCATCCTCCTGGTCGTCCTGATCGGTGTCGCACCCCTGGTCGGCCTGGTCCTCGCCTCCACCCTGGTCGCCACGGTGGAGCGCCGCCGGCTGCGCCTCGTCGACCTCGACCACGTCAGCGACCCGCACCGGGCCCCGGACGCCCCGGGGCCGCGCGGCTGGGTCGCCACCCGGCTCGCGGAGCCGGCGACGTGGCGGGAGATGATGTTCACGCTGCTGTCGGCCGTCGCCCTGTGGTGGCTCGACATGATGGTGCTCGGCTTCTCCTTCGGGCTCCCGGCGACGATGATCGCCTCGACCGACGGCGACACCTGGCCGTGGACGGTGTTCGGCGTGCTGGTGCTGCTCTCCTCGCCGTACACGGTGACCTCATGGGCGGGAGCGCGCGCCGCCATGGCCCGTACCTTCCTCGCCCCGCGGGACCGGGAGCTCGGCGAGGAGCTGCAAGAGGTGCGCGCCTCCCAGTCGCGGCTGCTCGACTCCTTCGACGCCGAACGGATCCGTATCGAGAGGGATCTGCACGACGGGGCCCAACAGCACCTGGTATCCCTGGGCATGACGCTGGGTCTGATGCGCTTGGACATCGAGACGGGATCGCCGCAGGACGAGCTGCTCACCCAGGCCGAGCGCCAACTATCCACGGCACATCAGGAGTTGCGGGCACTGATCCGCGGGCTGAATCCTCCGGTCCTCGCCGACCACGGGCTCGTGGCGGCGATCGAGGACTACGCGGGCCGCTTCCCCATCCCGGTGACCGTGGACCTGAACCTGCCGGAGCGGTTGCCCAGAAAGCTGGAGACGACCATGTACTACCTGATCAACGAGGCCATGACGAACATCGCCAAACACAGCGGCGCCAAGACCGCCGCGGTCCGCGGTCGCTACCATTCCGATCTGCTGGTCCTCGACATCAAGGACGACGGCCGGGGCGGTCTGGACCCCGCGGGCAGCGGCGTGACCGGGCTCGCGGACCGGGTCACCGCCCTCGACGGCCGGATGCGGGTGTCGAGTCCGTCCGGTGGTCCCACCCTGTTGCACGTGGAGGTTCCGTGTCGCTTCGCCTGATCGTGGCCGAGGATGCCGTCCTGCTGCGCGAGGGCCTGGTCGGGCTGCTCGAACGGGTCGGATTCGACGTGGTGTCGGCGGTGGGCGATGCCGACGCCCTGCTCAGCGCGGTCCGCGCCGACCGCCCGGACCTGATCGTCACGGACGTACGGATGCCACCGTCGCTCACCGACGACGGCCTGCGGGCCTCGGTCGAGCTGCGCGCGGAGTTCCCCGGCCTGCCCGTGCTCGTGCTCAGCCAGTACGTGGAGCGCTCCTACGCCCTGCGACTGCTGGACTCCGGTGGTGGTGCCGGGGTGGGCTACCTGCTCAAGGAGCGGGTGAGCGCGGTGGCGGACTTCACGGCGGCGATCGAGAGGGTCGCCGCCGGCGGGACGGCGGTGGACCCCGAGGTCATCCACCAGCTCGTCCAGCTGCGGCAGGACCCGCTGGAGCGGCTCAGTGCCCGGGAGCGCGAGGTGCTCTCGCTGATCGCCGAGGGCCGGTCCAACGCGAGCCTGGCCAAGAAGCTGTTCGTCAGCGAGGCGGCCGTGAACAAGCACATCGGAAACATCTTCACCAAGCTGGACCTCCCGGTGGCCACCGAGGGGCACCGCCGGGTGCTCGCGGTGCTGGCGTACCTGCGGGCCTGACACAGCGACGCGGACCGGCTGCGGCGGGAGCCGCCGGGCACCCCGCGCGGCGGACGGCCGGGCGCGCCCGCGAGCCGGGAAGGCGGACCGTTCACCGGCCGGCCACGCGAAACGCCCGGCCGGGAATCCCCGGCCGGGTGCCGCCGCCTCGGGGTCCGCTCAGTCGCACATGGCGACGAGGATGCGGCGCGTCCCCTCGAACGGACGGCGGCCGTGGCCCGTGAGGACGTTGTCGATGACGAGTACGTCGCCCTCGCGCCAGTCCACGTCCACGGCCCGTTCCAGGCCGACGTCACGGATGTGCGTGACGTACTCGTCGGGGATGAGGCCGCCGTCCGCGAAGGTGACGTACTGCGGGAACTCCTCGGGCGCCAGGATGTCGTACAGCTCCTTGGAGGTCTCGTCGCCGAGGCCCGCCGGGTGCCACTGGTCGGCCTGGTTGAACCAGACCTCCACGCCGGTCACCGGGTGCGTGGTGGTGGCCTTGCGGTGCTGGACGACGCGGATGCCGTCCGGGCCCCACTCCCACTCCGCCTCCGCGGCCGCCAGGTAGCGCTCCACCTCGGCGCGGTCGTCGGTCTCGAAGGTGTCCTGCCAGCTCTTGCCGAGGCCGAAGCCGTCGTGCAGGTTCTGGACGTAGCGGATACCGCCCGCGAACGCCTCCCGGACCTCGGGGCGCAGCGACCGGAGCCACAGCTCGCCGTCCACGACGGGGGTCGCGCCGCCCGACTCGGCGGCCTTCTCGCAGTAGAAGGCGAGCCGGGTAGGCCAACGGCGGGCGTAGTTCAGCTCGTTGTGCATCGAGATGGTGAGGCGCTGTGGGTACTCGGTCGAGGTGTAGAGGTTGCCCTTGACTCGGGTGCGTGGCGAGTTGCCGTGCACGTACGGCAGACGGGTCGGCAGGAGGCGGTCGAGGACCGGTTCGACGGATTCCGGCGTGACCCCGAAGCCGCGGAAGACGAGCGCCTTGTGCTCCGTCAGCAGGTCGATGAGGCCTTCGGCGCCGAGGCCGGTCAGGTGCGTGGCCAGGTCCTGGCCGTCGGCCTGCGCCACGGTGACCTCGTGCGGGGCCCACGTGAGGTTCTCGCTCTGGGTGATGCTCATGATGTCTCCTGCTCCTATCGGGAGATGATCTCGTTCAGCTTGCCGAGCTTCTCGATGCCTTCCAGTACGGCCCTCGGCTCCACGCCGAAGTCGACCAGGCAGCCGATCTCGTCGACGCCCAGGGCCTGTACGTGCGGCAGCAGTTCGGCGGCCCGCTCGACGCTGCCGAAGAGGCCTCCGGTGTCGAAGTACCGGTCGAAGGCGCGGGCGGCGAGGTAGTCCATGTCGTCGGCGTTGAGGTCGGACAGGTCCGTTTCCTTGCCGGTGAACGACTTGGCGGTGAGGTTGGCCGAACTCTTCAGGTAGTTGGTGAAGGGCTCGCGCACCTGCTCGCGGACCTGGTCCAGGTCGTCGCCGAGCAGGGTGTGCAGCATCAGCACGACATGACCGGACCAACCGTCGTGCTCCTCGGCGGCGACCCGCCGGTACTCGGCGATCTTTCCGGCGACCTCCTCCAGGGACTGACCGAGCAGATGGGTCAGGATGCCCGCCTTCATGCGAGCGGCGGCCCGGAAGGTGTCGACGCCGCCGGCCGAGGTCAGCCAGACCGGCAACTCGCTCTGGACTGCGGGCGGATAGGCCCGGATGTCGACCGGTCGGCCCAGCCCGTCGGTGGTGGAGAGGGCTTCACCGCGCCACAGCCGGCGCACCTCCTGCGCGGTGTCGCGGACCAGTGCACGGCGGTCGGCGTGGTTCTCCGGGCGCAGCGCGAAGTCGACGGTGTTCCAGCCGGAGGCGAAGGCGACGCCCGCGCGGCCGCCGGAGAGGTTGTCGACCACCGCCCACTCCTCGGCGATCCGCGCCGGGTGGTGCAGCGGTGCGACGACGCTCCCGGCCCGGATGCCCACCCGCTGGGTGCACATCGCCACGGCGGCGCCGAGCACGGCCGGGTTGGGGTAGGCCCCGCCGAAGGGGTCGAAATGTCGCTCGGGGGTCCAGACGGCGGCCAGGCCCGACCGGTCGGCGAGCTTCGCCCCCTCGATCAACAGCTCGTAGCGGCCGGCCTCGCCCGGCGCGGTCGAGTCGTGCGCGAAATAGAACAGGCTCAGGTCCATGGAGGGTCCTTCGGGTGATCCGGGTTTCCGGGTGGTGCACGGGATCGGGTGGGCCGACGGGCTCACGGGGCGGTGGACGGCGGATATCGGGTGAGCGCCCCGCTCAGGTGTCGGGCGGGGACGCCGGAGGCGCCGCGGGGCGGGCCGTGTCAGGGATGCGGGCCTTGCGGACGGCCGGGATCAGCGAGGCCACCGTGGCGGTGACGGCCATCAGACCGGCCGCCACCAGCAGGGAGAGCAGCCCGCGGTAGGACTCCAGGAGCTTTCCCGCGCAGAGCGCACCCGCGGTGGTACCCAGAGCGACGACGAGGCCGGACAGCGCCGCGACCCGGCCCTGCAATTCCGCCGGCGTGAGGGTGACCTGGTAGACAGCCGTGGCCACACCGAACACCGCGCCGATGATGTTCATCAGCGCAAACAGCACCCCGAGCTGCACCGGCCCCCGCGTCCAGGCCATGGCGGTCATCAGCGCGGCCCACAGGGCCAGGCCGCCGATCAGCAGGACGGACAGCGGCAGCCGTGCCATGAACCGGCGCGCGCTGAGTGCGCCGAGCAGACCGCCGCAGCCGCTGATCCCGAAGACCAGTCCCAAGGTGGCCTCCGGCAGGCCCTGTTCCTTGACCAGGATCACGACCAGGCCCTGCATCACCACTTGCAGCAGGGCCGTGGACACGGCGACCACGGGCAGCGTGGCGCGCAGCGCCGGCTGGCCCAGCAGCCAGCGCAGGGCGTCGGTGAGGTCGCGGTGCGGGGCCCGCCGCGGCCCCTGGTGCTCCGTCCTCAGGTCGGCCCGGATGAACCGCAGGTTGACGGCCGCGACCAGCGCCCCGAGTGTGGCGGCGAGGAAGGGGCTCCAGCGGGTCCAGGTGAACAGCACGGTGCCGGCGGGCCCGCCCAGCAGTCCGGCGATCCGTCCGCGCGCCTCGTTCTGGGACAGTGCGGCCGGAAGCTGCTCCCCGGGGACGACGGTGCGGACGGCGGCCCGTTCGGCGAGCGAGGAGACGATCGCCAGGGAGACCTCGACGGCGATCAGCACCAGCAGCAGCCCCATGCCGAGCACGCCGAGGGCCAGCGTGCCGCCCACCGCGCCGAGCGCGAGGATCCGGCCGACGGCGCACCAGCGCATGACCGCGCGCCGGTCCCACCGGTCGACCAGGACGCCGGCCGGCAACTGGACCACGGCCTGCGGCAGGAAGAGGATCCGGAGAAACCGCGATTTGGCCCGGCCGGGAAAACCCGGTAGTGGGGCGCTACGCCGTCGCGCAGCGAGCACAGCGCCCCGGCCAGGGGCCGCTGCTGTGAGCCGCGCCCGTTTCGCCTTCGCCGCACATCCCGATGCCATCGCGGACCTCCGGGAACTTCCGGACGAAATGCGCGACTTGGCTCTGCTGGAACTGCAGAACCTGGTTCACGGCAGCGATGACTGCCTGCCGTTGAAGGGACGCCTCGCGGGCTTCCACAAGGTGTACGTCGATCCATCCGTCTCCTACCGGATGGTCATCCAGTTCCGCCCGGCCCCGCCGACCTCAACCCACAAGCGTGAGATCTACCTCGTCGCGGCCGGAAGCCGGAAGGACTACGCCGTCTACCGCGCGGCCCACCTGCGCACCGGCCCCCAGCAGGACATCAAAACCGACCCGGCCACCGAGGCACGCGTGCAGGCCGCCCGGTCCCGGTCGCCGCTCACCGTCGACCAGCCCACGGCAGGGCCGGTAACTCCTCCAGCAGCAGCCCCGGCCCCGGCCGCCGATCCCCGAAAGGTTCCCCAGCGATGACCACCGACCGTGCTCCCCTGGCCCGTGCCGAGTTGGCGGATCTTCTCACCGAGGCCGCGCGGAGCGTCTCCGGCATCCTCACCGCCGAGTACCCGACGGCCGCCGACCGCTCCTACCTGCACCCCGTGCTGGGCCCGCTGGCGGCCGGGCCCCACGTGGTCGGCGAGCTGAACAACCGGTTCGAAGGATTCGTGGCCGCCGAGCCGCGCCCCGCCACGTCGGCGGGCCTGTTCGCCCTGGCCTCCTACGCCTCCGCGCTGGGGTGGCTCACCGAGTCCTTCGCCGAGCTGACCACCTCGGTCGACCAGATCTGCACGCGTGTGGGCATCCCCACCGAGCCCCGCAACCCGGTCGCCGCTGCGTCCGACGGCGCCGAGCAGGACGGCGAGTTCGACTTCGCGTTCAGCGCGCTGGAGTTCGCGGCAATCCGTACCGCAGCCGAGGCCGCCAGTCTCGCGCCGGACGGCTACGTCAAGGTGCTCTCCGAGTCCCTGCTCGCGGCCTCCCGGATCACCGACGCCTGCATGGAAATCTCCAGCGGCCTCCTCGAAGACGCCGCATACGTCCTCGACGAGGCAACCGACCACGTCTGGCTCGGCGACGGGCCCAACGGCCTTCCCACACTGGTCCGTTCCCTGCTCGCCCGGATGGAGGCGGCCAAGTGAACCCCTACGACGCAAACACGCACCCCGGTACACACCTCGTTGCCGAGGAGCTCGGCGTCTCGGATGTCAGCACGCTCAACATCGCGTATCGCCCTGATGAGCCGCTGTACCGCGCCACGACGTGGGTGATCGGGACCGCATACGAGCTTGACGAGCGGCACAACCGAGTGACGCACGCGGCCCAGAGCGCTCTCCAGCTACCCGAACCCGTCGGGCGCGGCGAACTCGGCGGTGCACGCGTCTCGTACGCGCTGCTGCGGACCGCCGTCTCACAGATCGGGGACCTTCACACCCGACATGATCGAGCCTACGACCAGCTCGTCGAGGCCGTCTCCACGTACCGGCGCCTTCTGCCCGAGTCCGATACCGCCCAGCGTTCGACGACGAAGACCCACCAGCTCCACCAGGAGCAGCGTTCCGGCCGGAACGACGACTGGGCCATCGCAGGGGACCGCCGGCTCATGGCTCTCGAAGCCGTCGCGGCCGGCGGTCTCCGGTTCCGCCTGACCGCGATCGGCAACGATCCCCACCTCTCGGATGGGACGGGCCGGCGTCCCCAGCCGCTGGCCGCGACCGTCCAGCGGCTGGTCGCCGACGGGCTGCTGCAGCAGGACACCAGCGAGAACCTGTACCGGTCCGGAGAGCTCCTCTCGCTCACGCCACAGGGTGAGGCCGCCCTTCGCGATGCGCGTACGGCGACGCCACGCGTGTCCGCCGCCCTCAGCCGCACCAATACCCCGGCGAAGCTCGGCCCCATCGATGCCTCGGCCGCTCTGCCCGTCACCACGACAGCCGACGAGCCCTCCCGCTCCCGCTGACTCCTTAAGAGGACGCTCCCATGCCCACCCCCGCGCAGACTCCCTCGCGGTCGCGACCGCCGCCCTCGACCTCTCGAACCGCCTCGCGCAGCTCTGACCGACCCGCAGAAGGCCGCCCCACGCCGATCCGGCACGGGGCGGCCTTGCCCGTACGCCCAGCCGCGCGTTGCGTACGCTTACCACCGATGAACCGAGGAGGACACGAAGGCCGACGGCGACCAGAAACTCTGGGGCAATCCGGTGGTCGCCGCCCATCTGGGCATCAGCGTTGGAGCCGCCCGCAGTCGAAAGAGCCGGGCAGCCTGCCGAAGCCGGATGACACCAGCGCGCCGGAACGACCTGAACGGCCCCTTCCAGCACGAGTGACTCTGAGCAAGTATCTGGCTGGGAACTACCAACTGAGCGAGGCGCGCCTCACCAAGTTCTCTGACAAGGAAGCCGGATCTTGGCCATCGGCACACATGGCGCCGTCAAAGCACGACTCAGTCGGTAGCGACGACGTCCAACCAGGCGTCTCCGGCAGGAGGCACGAAGTAGTAGCCGCCCCCGGTCGTCAGCATGTACTTGGCCATGGCCTCCCCCTCCAAACGCTTCTGCACGGCTTCGAACCCCGTCGCGAGGTCACGCTGGAAGCAAGAGAAGACCAGACCGGTGTCCCCGTCACCACGGTCGTAACTGTAGCCACGGCGCACCAGCGGCGGCGGATTCCTCCGATTAGGGGCTGCCAGCCGGACGTGCGCGTCGAGAGGAGTCACCCGCCCCTTGGGGTCCGAGGCAAAGTCCGGCCTCTCCCCTACGGGCGCCCCGTCGAGCCACCGCCCGTCCCGGCGCCGCCCGATGATCCGTTCCTGCTCGTCCACGGAGTCCTTGTCCCACAGCTCGGTCGCCAACTGGATGATGCGGACGACCTGATAACTCCCGCCGACGGCCCACTCCGGCTCACCCTGGCCGGACCGCACCAACGCCCGCTCGGCGGTTTCCCGCTCATCATCCGGATTCCCGAAGCCCTCGGTGAAATGGAACGGGTTCCGGGCCAGCCCACGACCACCCTCCACCCAATTCCCCTCCCGAAATCCCTCAATACGCCACCGCACCCGCCACCCGGACAACCTCTCCGTCAATCGCTGCGCGGCGCCCCGCACATCACCAGCGCGCTCGCCAGCCAGCTGCACCAGCACATCACCATGCGACCGATCCGGATCCAGCAAGTCCCCAGCAAATGACGGCATCTCAACCAGGCGAAGCGGCCGTTGGACGTCCGCACCAAAAACCCCGCTCCCCAGCCCCACCCCCACAGCAACGCCGCTCCCCCCAACGGCCCGAGCCCGGGACACCACGTCCCGCAGCGCCCCCGAATCGCCCTCAGCCCCCACACGCCGATCCAACGCGACCAGAACAACCCGCGCTTCAGGCAGCGCCCTGCGCAGTTGCCTCGGCAGTGCGGCCTCGCCGAAAACAGCACCAGCACCACCAGCGCTGCTCCGCACGCCACAAAGGGCAGCACCCCCAGCGGCAAGCCCAACCACCGAAGAGCCAAACAACAACGTCCTTCGTCCTATCATTCGCACGCACTCCTCGCCCCAGAGAGGCCGCCACGACCACCCGCCTCACAGTCACCCAATCTTGGAAAACTCGTCGAAGATGAAGGCGGTGAATGATTCACAGACCTGACTAAGAGGGTGTCTCACGTGGCTTGAGGGTTCGTACGGCATGATGTCTGTCGTGGGTGCTGATCTGTCGAAGCGTCTGGTTCCTGATGAACTCTG
>NZ_JBFBEZ010000080.1:0-15687 GCF_040701725.1 Streptomyces sp. NPDC093109 | reverse complement strand
TACGGACACGGCGCCCGTCCCCTCGGGGAAGGACGCGGCCCCGCCGCCGAAGGGCCCGGAGCCGTCGCCGAAGCCCGGGAGGTCCGCCAAGCCGTCGAAGGGCACGCCCTCCTCCAAGCCGTCGAAGAGCGCCAAGCCGTCGTCCGAGGAGACGCCCTCCTCCAGGGAACCGGAGCCGTCGGACACGGCCCCGGCCACGAAGTGGTACCGGATCAAGGGGGCCGGTGGCGGGGGATCCCTGCTGGCGCAGTTCACGCCGGAGGAGTGGAGCCGGCGGGAGCCGGCGTACCGGCTGTTGGCGGACGGGGAGAAGCACGTCGTTCGGTGGGTCACGAACGAGGCGGGTCACATGGCTCGCCAGTGGCCGATGCAGCAGGTCATCGATGGCGGAGTGGTGTTCTACGCACGCCATGGAAGTGCCGAGATGCCCGATGTGGGCAGGATGCGCAAGAACCTGGACCTGGGTTCGTCCGAGCACGTGATGCTGCTGGAGTGCGGTAAGGACGCGGTGGACGCGGAGCCGTCGCAGTACTACGACGAGCGCGCCGAGCGGAACCGCCGTCTCGCCCGGGAGCTGGACAAGACGGTGTGGTGGCCGCAGGCCGAGGCGGCGGTCATGCCTTCGCCGGACGGCTCGTCGGCGCAGATCCACCTGCGTGAGGAAGCCGACGGCAAAGCGACGAACCTCCTGTACAGCGTCAAGGGAGCCCCCACGCAGTACGCCTTCCAAGGGATGCTCATGCCCGAGCCGGTGCCCGAGGGCACCCGCTACCCCCGTATGGCGGACTGGAACACCGACCTGTCGGTCGCGACGGTCGGCATCGGGGTCCGGCCGGTGCTGGGTACGGCTGCGAGCGCCCTGCTCCGCCGCCCGCAGCAGCCGCCGCGTAGCTGGTCGACCGACTCCGAGCTCCTTTTGCCTACAGAGATCGACCCGCGCACGGCGCAGACCAAGTACGGCATTTCCGAGGACGACTACGCCAAGTTCCGCCGGATCTCCCAGTCCCGGAACGTCGTGATCGACGTCCTCCCCGGCAATCCGGCCTCCCCCAAGTGGCGCGCCGAGGGTGCCGTGCCCAAGCCCTCGGCGGTGAAGGCCAAGTCCATCAGCGAGATCGACGTCTCCCTGGGCGCCGACCCGCGGACCGTCGGCCTCATCGGCTTCTTCGAACCCCGGCTGCCCAGCCGGGGCGAGCAGGACGACGAGACGTGGGAGGCGGTCCTCGCCCGCTATAACGAGCGCCGGTACGAGTACGACCACCTGGGGCCGGTGATGCGGCGCCTGTCGGAGGCGGGCGTCATCGCTGTGGAGAACGGCGTCGTCTACGGCGTCCAGGACGGCCGGCGCACCCCCATGAGCGGCGACGAGGACATCTACGACCTCACCAACCCCGATGGAACCCGGGTCTCTCTCGAGCTCCACGACGAGATCATCAGAGAGATGGAGGACTTGGGCACAGCCGTCACCCACGGCGGCCTCCAGTTCTGGCGCCCGCCGTCGCCCTTCAGCCAGTCCATCCGGGACAAGATCGTTGCCAAGCACGCCCCCGGTGGGGAGCCCCTGGTCCGGTTCGCCCCCGCGAACCCGTTCGCCAGCCTCACCTGGGACGCCACCGCCACCGCCACCGCGGGGCAGGGTACCGGTGGCACCGGGGCGGGCCGGTCCGTCTCCGTGCCGGGCGGCGAGATCGCCCCGCCCGCCCGGCCGCCGCAGCGGATGCGCCTGCACCCGTACCTGGAGTCCATGCGGGCCGCCGGCAGCGCCACCTTCCACGACCTGGAGGGCACCGACTGGGTGGCCCGCACCATCGGCAACCTCACCAACGGGGGGAACGCGGAGATCATCACCGAGCAGTTGGAGCTGCGCACCCAGAGCTTCCTCGGCGGCGGGCGCCCGTTCCAGGTCCTGGGCGGCGACGGCAGATGGTACGACGTCACTCTCGCCGTCGGCCGTTCCCCGCGCGAGCGGCGCCCGCTGGTCGAGCTGCCCGCCGAGTCCCCGTCCAGCAGGACGGTCCGGGCCCTCAGCGCGCCCGCCTCCCTGGAGACGCTGGCCGAGGAGCCCGACGCGGCCAAGGCCGACGACGCCCTGCCCGCCATGTATCCCGAACGCAAGGTCGCCGTCGATGCCAGCCGTTCGCGCACCCGGTACGGTGGCTTCGCCCTCAAGGGCGCGGGAACGATCCTGGCGCCGACCCCCGTGCCCGCTCTGCTGGCCGGCGTGTTGGGCTCGATGAACATTCCCGTCCGCCGGGTCTCCACGACCGTCGGCACCAAGCAGTCGGTGAGCCGCCGTGACGGGATGCTCAACGAGACCACCGTGGACGTGCCCCGCCTGGTCGAGTTCGTCGTCACAGTGAAGAAGGCGGGTGTGCCGGCCTCCTCGACCTTCCGGGGCGAGGGCGGGGTCACCGTGAACGTTCCGGTCAGCCACCTCATGCCGGAAGGAACCCCCTACCGGTCGGCCGAACCGCGGCCGGTCTCCGCCGACCTGGCCCGGAGCATCGCCTCCGCCGACTCGCTGACGCCGATGGCAGTCAGCGGGAACGGCTCGCTCGACGCCGGCCGCGGGGGCCTGTTCGGCGCCATCGCGGGCGTGGTGCACCCCGCGCTCACCGCCCAGGGTTCGCCCGGCCGGGACGTGGTGTTCGACGCCTCGACCGCCGATGGCGTGCAGCGGGATCTGCTCGCGGCGCTCAGCGGGTGGGTGGACTCCGGTGAGCTGAGCGGCAAGGACGAGAGCGTGCACGGCAGTTACCGCTTCCGGGCCACGATCACGGACATCGCGCCCGTGTACGACCTCGGCGACCCCTGGCCCAGGAGCGACCAGCAGTCCAAGTCCGAGCAGTCCGTCGAGGTCGGCCGCGAGCGAGGGGCGGAGATCGCGGTCGGACCGGCCTTCGGCGCGGGCCTGATGGGCAGCGGGCCCCTGGTAAAGGCCTGGATCAACCCGCTCATCGGTGCTCAGCGCAGGCGGTTCTCCTCGTTCGCCACGAAGGTCTCCGGTCTGCAGGGTGCCGACGTCATGGGCGACCGGGTGCTGTACGAGGCCAGGGTGCGGCTGAACTACGAGGGCTCCGGGCCGCTCAGCCCCGAGATGCGGGCCGGGCGTGCCGCCCCCCACACGCGGTTCACCGTGACGACGTGGTTCAGTCTGCGGGCGGACGAGGCGGCGTTCCTCGGGCTGGCGCTGCCGGCCGGCCTCTCCGTGAAGCCGCTGGTCAAGCACCCCGGCGTGCAGCGGTCCCTGCTGGCCGGCCCACGTGGTTTCAGCACCGCCATGTCCCGCTTCGACACGACCCGGCTCATCGCCGAGATCGAGAAGGTCTTCGCGCAGGACGAGCGCCTCAAGGGTCTGTTGCCGAAGTTCGGCACGGAGAACCGCGCCTCGGACGGCCTCATCGGTGACCTGTTGTACTCCACCCGGGCCACCGCAGACGGGGACCGGGCGTTGAAGAACCACCAGACCCTGACCGCGACCCTGTCCGACACCCATATGCGCGCCCGCAAGGAAGTCCTGCTCACCCAGGGTGTGGTGGCCGTGCTGCGCGGGAAGGGCCGCGCCCACAGCAAGTACGTCCTGGTGCGGGTCAAGGGCCTGGACTCCGGCCCGGGCGAGTACCTGGGCGACACCGACGACTGGAGGGTGCGCAGCGCCCTCGAACTCTCCACCGAGGTGATCAGCGGAGCGGCGGGCAACCAGGTCTTCGGGATACGCACAGGCGTGTCGGGCAAGCCCCTCCCCGGCCATCTGTACCTCACCGGAAGCGGTGCCCTCACCTTCTCCAGCACGCGCGCCCGCAGGGGCGGGCCCAACTCGAAGAACGGATCCGCCAACTCCGGTGCCGAGCAGACCGCCCTGCACCGGACGATGCTCGGCTTCGACGTCGAGATCACCCTGGTCGAGCGTCCTCGCGCCTGGAAACGGTCGACGGTGCCCGCTCTCCCGGGGCGGCAGTCGCCCGATGTCCAGATCATCGCCCGTACCGGGGATGTCTCCGGTCGGCCGACGACCCGCCAACTCCACGTGGACCCGGTGCCGGTGCGGCTGACCACCCCAGTGCCGTTCACCCTCACCCCCCTCCAGCGCGAACTGCTGAACCCGCCCGGCCCGGCCCGTCGGCTGCAAGTGCCGCCGCTGCGGGGCATCAGCACGATGTACGACCCGCGGTGGGCCGTTCCGTCGGACGACGAGAAGCGTCTGCGGGAGTGGGTGTACATCGAGGACATCGGCGACGGGAGCGACATCCAGCAGCTGGCGCTGGGCCTGCTCGCCGGGGCGGCAGGTGACGACACGGCGCTGTCCACACCCGGCCTCGACCCCGCCCTGTGGATCGAGGACCGGTTCAGCCCCGGCGCCGTCGCGGTTGGCCTGGGCCGGGGAAGCGGCGTCTCGCTCGCCGACGACCTGCACTACAAACGGCGGATCGGCTCCCTCACCGGCGCGCTCGGACAGCGCTCCGAGCTGGTCAACCCGGTGGTGATCGACGTTGTCGAGGGGCCGAAGACCAAGAACGCCGTCGCCGGGGGCCACCAGGCGGCGACGTCCAAGGCGGGGAGCCGGTCCCTGGCGTTCGCGACGACGATCGGCGGTGCCGGCAACATGAACCCCATACTGTGGACCTTGGGAGGGCTCAGCGGCAGCTACGGCTGGGGCCGGACCCGGTCGCGCGAGCAGAGCATGTCGGGCACTGTCGAGCGTGTCGCCGCGACCAAAGAGGGCGGTCGGCTGGTCCTGGCCCAGGCGGACCTTAAGCTGTTCCAGGCCGCCGAGATATCGGTGTCGGCCGGATCGGACGGCACCCGGTCCGGCGGCATCCTGCGGCCCAAGCGGGTCGTCCTCTGGCTGACCGAGAAGCAGGCGCGCGATCAGGGACTGGGTGACCAGCTGGACGCCCGGCTGCGCGTTCGTGACGCGGAGTCGGCGGCTGATGAGGCTGATGTGGTGGCGCCTGCCGAGGCCTCGTCCGAAACCCCCGCCGAGCAGTCCGAGCGGTCCACCGAGCAGCCCGCCTCGCAGCCCGACGAGGAGCTGCGACTCGGCGGCGACGGGCCGCTGGGCCTGGGACTGCCCGAGGAACTGCCGGACTTCGGCCAGCTGCTGCCCATGCTCAAGGACGAGGTGGTGGCGGCTCGTGGCCAGGCGTTCGCCGAAGCCCTGCTGCCCGAGCGGCTGCTGAGCGACCGGTACCGCAACACCCAGCGGCTGGCCGCCATCCTCGACCGCGTCGCCGTCCCCGCGCTGCTGTCCGGCGCGATGGACGGCGGGGTGCCGGTGGAGTTGTTCCTCGGCGGCGAGAGCGGGCGCCACGCCTACACGGCGCACTTCTCCGTGCGGCGTGGCACCGGGGTCTTCCACGACCGCCCCGACGAGATGCGCGGCTTTGAGTACGGGACCGCCATGTCCGTCGCGGAGAGCAACTCCGAGGGAAAGAGCACCGGCCCGGGCCTGGACGTGGTGACGCTCCCGACCCCGGCCCTGTCGGGTAACGCGGCCGTCGGCGCCCTCCAGCCGGGGACGGCACTCCACTTCGAGGGCATAAGCCCGCAGAGTCGCGGGGCCGCCACCGCGTATCAGCACAGCGTCAATTCGACGGTGCGGGAGGACGTCGCTCAGGTGCGGCTGCGGGTCCCGTTCACCGCCACGCTGGCCCTGTACGACCACGGCCTCTCGGAGTACCGCGACCCGATCGCCTCCGTCGACCTGCCCCTGCCGAGCGAGGCGGGCCGGGACCGGGGAGACACCCCGGGCCGGGTGCTGGGCGAGGTCGACGACGGCAGCCTTCTCCCCGGCGACACCGGTGAGACCAGCGACACCAGTAGCACCAGTGCCACCAGTGACAGCGGGGGCTTCAGCGTTACCAGCGGCACCGAAGCCACCGACGCGCGGCCGTCCCTGCTGTTCCGGGTGCCGGAGGCGGACCTGGCGGCGCTGGCCCACGTCAGCCCGCCCCGGGCACGGACCCTCAGCCCCGACGACCAGGTGGCGTCGCTGGCGGAGTGGCGGAGCAAGGGGGTACGTCTCCCCAGGGAGGCCCAGGCCAACACCTTCCAGGGAGCCGAGGCGGTACGGCGTGGGCTCGCCTCCCTGGCCGGACAGGTCGGCGGCGGGGAGGACTTCCACACCACCGGCCGGTCCACCTCCTACACGATTCAGGAGGCGGTCTCCACCGAGTGGCTGACCGGCGCGGTTCCGCCGCTGGTCGCCAGGGGGCTGCCCCTGCCCGAGGCCCATGTCCCGGCGGCTCTGCGCAACCAGGACCTGGACGTGACGCTGTACGCCCGGCTCGGCGACGGCGAGGTGCTGGGGCCCGTGGGCGACATAAAATTCGATGTGGTCGACGGCGGTGAGGCGGGCCGGCCCGCGAGGGAAGCGGCGAACACCGGCACACGGGGGGACCAGGCCGGTGCCTGGCAGGGCGGTGTCGGCTGGGTGCGCTACGGGCTGAACGACGTGTACGACGGGCGGGCCGATTTCGCCCTGCCTGGTGACAAATACGAGTACACCACGCAAGAGGGATATGGGACCACCAACTGGTTCATTCGCTCCGGCCCCGGCGTGCTGGTCCAGTTCAAGAACGTCGATCTGCGGATGGTCGCCACGCTGAAGCAGCGGCTCGGTCATGTGATCGACGTTGGCGAAAGCCGCGGTACACGCGATCTGGCGCTGGAACATCCAGTCGTGATCCGCATGCTCCGGAGGTCCGCTGCCCAGATGATGGCCGGTGGCGCCGTCACAGACCCGCGCGGCCACCTCGGCGTGGCGGAGACAGGGGATACGGATCAGGAGATCCGCTCGGGGGAGGGCTGGCTCATCGGCCGTGCGATATTCCCCCCGAGGGAGTGGAACGGCGGACGGCGCCAGTTGTACCCTCGGCTGCCGGACGTCCGCCGGGGCGTGGTGTGGCGCGGGCCCGAGGGGGCGAGGGAGCACGCCTACTTCATGGTGCCGATCAGCGACCCGGCCGGGACGTTCTTCTTCGCGGGCAACGGGGGTGATCCGGCGACGCGCGCCGAACTCCTCCGTGAGACGGTGAGGGAGTTCGCGAAGACGGGTGCGACGGAGGGAATGGTGCTGGTCGGCTCCCCGGTGGATCTCGGGCCAGCCGCGGAGGAGAGCCGAGGCTCCACGGTGCGCGCGCTCCACGCGGTGAGCGGCGAGGTGGCCGTCACACCGAGGACGGCGACCGAGCCGGACCTCTACCACCTCCTGCCCGGCGCCGACGGCGCGCCGAGCAGCTGGCTGATCCGCCGTGGCGACGGGACGGTCGAGACGCACCCGAAGCCGGAGGACCTGCGCTGGGGCGAGGGGGCGCGGCCGCGGTATCCGGACCCGCACTGGGCCAACGCGGGAGGCTCCGCGCAGGGGAACGGAACGGCGGTCCGGGACCGCTCGCGGGATGCGGAGGCCCCCGCGATCCCGATCCCCATGACGCCCGTGGTCCGGGACGGTGCCGCGACTCCCGAGGAGGACGCGCCACCGGAGGAGCCCGCGCCGACCTACCGGCGCACCGGTACGGCCACCGCCCGACTCCACGGCACGGCCTTCGGCCTCCACCCCGTCGAGGGCCCCGGCTACGCCTTCGGCGAGGCACTGGCCCGTACCCTGCGGGGGGCCGGCGTGGAGCCTCCGGCGGCCGACGGCGACCTGCGCGGCTGGGCCGTCGGACGGGTGACCGAGGCCGACGTCGCGGACATCGCCCTGCCGCCGTTGGACCGCGACCGTGACATCGAGGTCGACGACCTGACCAAGGCGGGTGTCAAACTGAAGCCCGGCCAGGACATGGAGGCGGTCCTGCGCGGAGGGAATCTGGCGGCACGTGAGCTGAAGCTCACGCCATTCGAGCTCTTCCGCCTGCTGGCCCGCTCCGGTGGCCTCTCCGCCGACCCCACCGCCACCTCGGCCGCGGTCGACGCGGTCGCCGCCACGGTGCTCGCCCGGGAGTTGGGCGTCACCATCGCCGTCATCGGACCGGACGGAGGGCTGAGCTGGTACGGCCCGTCCACCGGCCGGCCCGTGCTGTTGGTCCGCGACGGTGACCGGTACCTGGCCGGAGTACCGGACGTCCCGGCCGAGAGCATGACCTCGGGGGAGGGGGCACCGTGACCCGTACCCGTACGGTCCCGGCGAGGAAGTCGCCGCGTCTCCGGCACCAGTACCAGCTTCATTCGTGACTCCGTGTCACCTATCCGTCATCGTCAAGCCAGTGAGTAAGGAAGCAAAGTGAGCGAGTCGGCAGAGCGCGGCGAAGCAACCGGGCAGTCGGACACTGAGGTCCCCACCGAGGCCGCGCGGATCGAGGGCGCGACGGAGAACATGCCGGCCATCCCGGACGAGATCCGTGAGGCGGCCAGGCTGGCGCCAGATCACTGGCTCGGCATGGTGGACCCCACCTGGAAGGGCGAGGGGGCGCCTCCCGCGTGGGCCGTGGTCGGTCAGTGGCGGTCCGGTCTGGACGGCGAGATCGTCGAGTGGCAGGACAACGAGGAGTACCGTCCGTCCCCCACGGCACTCGGCTGGCCCGAGCCCGCCGATGACGTGGACGCGGCGGTACAGCTGGCCGCGACCGGGTACGGGCCGGGCGAGGACGTGACCTCGGCACTGGCGGAGCTGCCGGAGGCGGCGGTGTTCGTCACGCCGGGCGGCGATCCGCTGCCCGCGACCGCCCCGGACGGCGAGACACCCGTCGTGCCGCTGTTCACCTCGCCGGTCCATCTGCACACCTCGGGCCGGCTGGCGTTCGCGCTGATGCCCGTCTCCGACGTGCTGGACCGGTTGCCCGAAGGCCACCTTCTCTACCTCAACCCGTCGGCGCCCGTGAGCATGACTGTGGAGACCGACGCGCTGCGCGAGGCACTCGCGGGGCACACCGCCGCGCAGACGGATGGAACGGAACGGTCGGCCGAGGATGAGGCCGAGGACGACGGGGACTTTCCCGCCCGCCCCGCCACCACGGGCGGCCCGGCCGACACCGCGAGCCCGTCCTCCGGCCGGAAGAACGCGGCCGAGGACGTGTCCTCGGAGACGGCGCAGGGCCTTCTGTGACACCTCCGGACGCCGCCCCGCGTCCGGACCCCTGACACACCGCGGCCGTCCCTCCCTGGGAGCGGGGAGAGACGGCCGCGGGAAGGGTCAAACTTGGCCGGTCCCGGCCTGGTGATCTGGTCTTGAGGTCGTGGGTCACCACGTGAGGCGTGCCCTGTTTCAGGTTGCGGTGTTCGCCTGCGGCCGGTCACGCGTTCACGCTGTGCTGTGGGCATGGGCGATACCCGGCTGGAACCTGTCGTGCTGTCGGAGGCCGAGCGGCTGACGCTGGAGAACTGGGCCAAGCGCCGCTCGACCGCACAGGGGCTGGCCGTTCGCGCACGCACCGTACTGGCGTGTGCGAACGGCTGGAACAGCACCGTCGTCGCCGCGCGGCTCGATGTCGGCCGAGACACCGTGCGCCGCTGGCGCACACGGTTCCTGCCCCAGCGCCTCGACGGACTCGCGGACGAGCCGCGGCCCGGGGCGCCGCGGACCATCACCGACGCCCAGGTGGAAGAGGCGGTGGTCCGCACCCTGGGAGGAGACACCCCCTGAGGGGTCAGAGCGGGTCTGTACGCTCACCGGTGTAATTGATGATCATGGAAGAGACATCCAGTGACTGACACCGTGACCGAGTTCGTGGCCGCCGATGACCAGGCGGATCCCGTCGCCGGAGGCCGCGATGGTCGAGCAGGAACTGATCGACCGGCTCGTCGGGCAGGCCCGCAGCAAGGTGCTGCGGGCCTGCCCGACGAGGGCGGGCTGCTGCAGCAGCTGGCCAAGGCGGTTCCGGAGTCCGCCCTGGAGGGCGAGATCACCGGCCGTCTCGGCTGTGACAAGCACGACCCGGCGGGCAAGGACGGCGGCAACTCCCGTAACGGGACGTGGTCCAAGACGGTGCTGACGGACATCGGGCCGGTCGAGATCGACGTGCCCCGTGACCGGGAGGGCTCCTTCGAGCCGGCCATCGTCAAGAAGCGGCAGCGCCGGCTGGCCGGCGTGGACGAGATGGTGCTCTCGCTGTCCGCGAAGGGCCTCACGCACGGGGAGATCTCCGCGCACCTGGCCGAGGTCTACGGCGCGAACGTGTCCAAGACGGCCATCAGCACCATCACCGACAAGGTGATGGACGGCATGGCCGAATGGCAGAGCCGGCCGCTCGACCGCTTCTACCCGGTCGTCTTCACTGACGCGATCAACGTCAGGATTCGCGATGGCCAAGTGGCAAACAGGCCGATCTGCGTGGCTTTGGTGGTCACCGCCGAGGGGCACCGCGACATCCCCGGCCTGGGGGCCGGCGACGGCGGCGAAGGCGCGAAACACTGGCTGCGCGTGCTGTCGGAGCTGAAGAATCGGGGCGTCGAGGACGTCCTCATGCTGGTCTGCGACGGGCTGAAGGGGCTGCCCGGCGCGGTCGGCGAGGTCTGGCCCCGAACTGTCGTGCGAACATGCGTGGTCCACCTGCTGCGGGCGTCGTTCCGTTACGCGGCTTGGCAGGACCGGGACAGGATCGCGAAGGCGCTCAAGCCCGTCTGCACCGCGCCGAGCGAGGACGCGGCCACGACACGGTTCCTGGAATTCGCCGGGACCTGGGGCAAGAAATACCCGGCGATCGTCCGCCTCTGGGAGTCCAGCTGGCCCGGGTTCACGCCTTTCCTTCGGTTTGATGCGGAAATGCGCCGCATTGTGTGCGCGACGAACAGCATCGAGAGCGTCAACGCCCGCATCCGTAAGGCCGTCCGTTCCCGCGGGCGCTTCCCCACGGAACAGGCCGCCCTCAAGTGCGTCTACATGGCCGTCATGAGCCTCGACCCGACCGGCGCCGGCCGCAACACGCTGGACCATGCGCTGGAAGGGCGCCATGAACGCCTTCGGTCTGACCTTCGACGGCCGCCTCACCGCAGGCCAACTCCAGCCACGCCGAGCCCAGTTGCGCCGCTCGCTTTGCAGACCCGGTGTCCATGATCAAGGGGAAGCTTCAACATGAAGACCTTCGTGTGGTGCGTTCCTGGACAGCTCCACCACACCGGAGGTCTTCGCCATTGATCAAGACCCGCGTGTCGACAACGCTCGTGATCAACACGCCCTAGCCTCGGGTCACGTTCGGGTGAAGTACCACAAGTGGTTGTTGGTCTTCTCCGTCATGCACGGGTAGATGATCAGGTTGCGATTCTTGGAACTCTTCTCGTACGAGTCGAGGCACTGCTGGTTGCTGGCGTTGTCGCGGAGCCAGTAGCGGCCCTTTTGTGACTTTTTGTCCGCCCATCACAGCTGGTTGTCGCCGGTGGTGCCGTTGCAGTGGGTCTCCTTCAGGGGTGTCGAGCTGGCGGCGCCGCCGCGGCCGGGCAGATCCAAGCACCGCTTGGTCACGACGTTGCGGATGACGAACAGGTCCGCGCCGCCGGGACCGGCCTGGGACTGCTTCTTCTCCAGGTTCCAGAGCTGGTTGTCGTTCGGGCTGTTGGTGCACGCCGACTGGTGGAGGGGGCCGTCCAGGGCGCCGCCGCCGGGTACGTCGACACAGGTCCTGTTGGTCCAGTTCTTGATGAGCACCCGGGTGGTGATCGGAGGCATCCCGCCGGTGGCCGGCGCGGCGGCCTCCTTCTTCGTCTCGGGCTTCTCCTCGGGCTTCTGCTCCGGCTCCGTGGTCGGCTGCGTCGGCTCCGGGGCCTTTGACACCTCCGGCTCGGTCTTCGTCCCCCCTGCCTTCCTCTCCTCTGCCGTCTTCTCCGGAGAGGGGGAAGAGCTCTTCTTGGGCGCGAGGGACTCGTCGACGAACCGGCCGGACTTCTGCTCGTCGTCTTCGACGACGGTGCCGGCGGAGCTGGAGGAGGACGCGTTCAGCTTCTTGTCGTCGTCCTTGGCGCCGGTCGCCATGAGAATCAGCGGCACGGCGACGAGGATGGCGCCCGCCATGGCGGCGCCCGCGAGGATCGGCTTGTTGGGCCGGCCCGGATCGCCCGCGGCGACCGTAGGGCCGGCACCGCCGGGCGAGTGGGCACCGGCGGAAACCGCCCGGCCCTCGCCGCCGCCACTCGCGGCGACGGCGCTCGAAACGGTCGTGGGCCGAGTCTCGCCCTCGCTCCTGCCCTCGGCCTTCTTGCCCTCGCTCTCGGCCTCGGCCGTGCCCTCGGTTTTCTCGGCCTCGCTCTGGGGGGGCCTATCTGTTTCGTCAACCCCGGTGGGGTTGGCTTGTGGGGGTTGGTCCTGGTTTTCGGGAACGTGGGCCTTTCCCCCTGGGCGTGGACACCTTGGACACTGGACCTTGAGGGTCCAGAGGAAGAGATGTCACGCATGGTGATGAAGGTGTATTCGGCGGAGTTCAAGGCGGACGCTGTCGCGCTGTACCTGTCGGACCCGAAGAACACGTTCGAGGGCGTCGGCAAGGACCTGGGGATCAGCCGGGAGACGCTGCGGAACTGGGTGCGGACCGAGCGGGCCCGCAAGGGCCACGCGGCGGGCACCAGCGGCTCGCCACGGGCGGCACAGGCTGACGAGGTAGCCTCCGACGATGTGCTGAAAGAAGAGAACAAGCAGCTCAGGGCCCGGATCAGGGAGCTGGAGACGGAGCGGGAGATCCTGCGGAGGGCCGCGAAGTATTTCGCCCGGCGAGACCAACTGGTGAGGACCCGTAATTTAACTACTGCATGAGTTGATCTCGTCGTCGTGGTGCTTGATCAGGCGCTTCAAGGCTTCGAGTGTGCGGGGAGGACGGGTCCTGTGGAAGACGAGGACTCTGGCGAGCTCGGGCCCGGCGAAGGCCAGCAGCGGCTTGGACCTCCCGGCGTGGTAGCTCAGCACGTTGCGCTTGCGGCCCATCAGTTCGGCCGCGAGGGTCAGGGTGACGGTGTTGCGGCTGCGGAGCACGGCGGCCAGGACACGGTGGCGGTGATCGAGGGTGCCGAAGCCGGGGTTGCGGCCGCGGCCGTCCCTGTCTGCGCTTTGGCGTTCAGCTTCGGTCAGGAGCAGTTGGCACGGTTCGAGCTGGAGCACGAGCTGCTCGAAGTGTTCCCGGGTCATGCCAGTGAGCGCGGGGTGGGTGAGGAGGAAGGTGGCCTCGGCCGGGATTGGAGGGCCCGACTCCTCCCGTGAGTCTTCCGGAATCCGCTGGCCGGGGTCCTGTGGGGCGATGGTGTAGTTCCACTCGCCATGGAAAACATCGCGTTCGACCCGTCGCTCGGCGCTCTGGCGTTCAGCTCGGGTGAGCACGCGGCCGGTGGGGTACGCGTTCTCGTCCAGCACGGCCTGGACAGTCAGTCCGGTGCTGGTGCGGGTGGCCGAGATGGTCTCCAGCAGTACTTCGTAGCTGGTCAGCGGCTGTCCGCGCAGGCTGTGAGTGATCCGGGAGAACAGTCGGTGTTCCACTTTGTTCCATTTTGAAGTACCTGGTGGGAAGTGCATGACGGTGATGCTCAGCCCGCACTCGTCGGCGAAGTCGGCCAGGCCCATCTTGAACAGGCGGGAGTCCGCCGAGTTGGCGCCTCCGGAATCGGCGGTGACCAGCAAGCGGTCGGTGCTGGGGTAGTCGAGGCGCCCTTGGACCTTCCACCAGCGGCGCAGGGACTCCACCGCGAAGGCGGCGGTGTTGCGGTCGGTGCCCACATTCACCCAGCCGCTGTCGCGGCCCAGATCATAGATGCCGTACGGGATGGCGAACGGAGTGTCGGGGCCGAAGAAGTCGTGATCCGGGGCAGTGATCGGCTGCCCTTTGGGGCGGTAGGTGCGGCCGGGACGTGCGAAGTCGCCGATCGGTTCCTTCTGCTTCGCATCCACACTCACCACCGGCAGGCCCTGCGCGAGGAAACGTTCGGCGGCGGTGTTGATGTGACGGAACTGGGCGTCTCGGTCGGGTACCTGACTGCCGGCCCGAGTCTTGGCCATGCCCTGCAGACTGAAGCCCATCGCACGCAGCAGACCGCCGACCACCGGAGCACTGACCGGATGACCAGCGACGGTCAGCTCCCGGGACAAGTCCCGCAGCGAGGCAGTGGTCCAGCGCAACGGGGACACCGGATCACCCACCGCACGCGGCTCGATCAGCAACTCGAGAGCCGCCAGCAGTCCAGGGTCGCGCTCGACAGCGGACTTGCGCCCGCCGCCCGGTCGGCGTACCCGCCCCAACACTGTTGCTCCGGACACGAGTTCCGCACGCCCTCGTGCGACAGTCGACTCCGAGACTTCCGCCAGCCTGGCCACGACCGCGGTCCCGCCATGCCCCAGAGCCTCCGCCTCGGAAGCCAGATACAGACGACGCTGCCGCTCGTCCAGATGCGGCAAGACCGCCGCGAACTTCATATCCAGTACCGTCAGAGCTTCATCCAGGATCGCCACAACAGCCCAACTGCATGGCACCACCGAGGTATCGGCCTAAATCCGGCAGTAGTTAAATTACGGGTCCTGAGCCGTTTCCAGTTCGTTGATGATCATCGCGGCGCGTTCGGCGTCAAGCGGCTGTGCCGGGTGCTGGAGGTCTCCCGGTCCGGGTTCTACCGGTGGCTGAAGGCCGCCCCGGCCCGCCTGGCGCGGGCCAGGGACGATGCCCGGCTGGCACGGCGGATACGGGAGATCCACAGGGAGTCCGACGGCACCTACGGCATCCCGCGCATCACGGCCGAACTGAAGGCCGCTGGGATCGGCGTCAACCACAAGCGGGTCGAGCGGGTGATGCGCCGCATCGGCGTCCAGGGCGTGCACCTGCGCAAGAAGGTCCGCACCACGGTCCCCGAGCCGGAAGGGGCCCCGGTGCCGGACCTGCTGCGGCGGGACTTCACCGCGAGCGAGCCGAACACCAAGTACGTCGGCGACATCACCTACCTGCCCGTCGGAGATGGCCAATTCCTCTATCTGGCAACGGTGTTGGACCTGCATTCCAGGCGACTCGCGGGCTGGTCGATCGCCGACCACATGCGTACCGAACTGGTCACCGACGCGCTCGAAGCCGCCGCCCACACCCGGGGCGGCAGCCTCGACGGGGCGATCTTCCACAGCGACAACGGAGCCCAGTACGCATCGAAGGAGTTCGCGAAGGTGTGCCGTCGGCTCGGCGTGATCCGCTCGCGCGGAGCGGTCGGCACCAGCGCGGACAACGCCGCCGCGGAGAGCTTCAACGCGACCCTGAAAAGGGAGACTCTGCAAGGGAAGAAACGCTGGTCAGGAGCGCGTGAGGCCCGTCTCGCAGTGTTCCGGTGGGTCACCCGCTACAACACCGGACGCAGGCACTCGGGGCTGGGCTACATCAGCCCCATCGCCTTCGAACAGCGACCAGCTACGCTGACCACTGCCGCATAGCAAACGGTGTCCACGCTTCGGGGGAAGGCCCCACAGGCGTCATTCCGACGGCGGTGGTAGACGCCGCTGGGAATTGGGCTTCAAGCAATCCAGCCTTGGCCGTATCGAGCGGGTCTTGCGGCGCATCACCCCTGACGCCTTCAGGCGGCCACCGCTTCCCTGGCATGCTGTTGTCCCCTCGCGCTTTCGCGTCCAGGTGAGCCAGGCGACCCAAGAACATCCCTCCAAGTTCCTCCCGACTGCGTCGGGGATACAACGAAGCGCCTCACGGCGCACCGCCGGCAACCACGTTACGCAGACATGCCGCCCGTGAAGCGGCCCGGCATTGCGCCGGACCAGGCGGTTGTCAGGCCCCTCATCAGCGGTCAAGC
>NZ_JBFBEZ010000079.1:0-16498 GCF_040701725.1 Streptomyces sp. NPDC093109 | reverse complement strand
GATTATGCGTCGCATTCGGTTCATGTGGAGGATCTTGAGGATGAGTTGTTGGATGTGCTGGGGTCGGTGTGTCCTCGGTCGTCGAAGGTGCCGTTCTTTTCGACGGTGACGGGTGGTTGGCTGGATACGGCGGGGTTGGATGCGGGGTACTGGTTCCGGAATCTGCGGCAGACGGTGCGGTTCGCGGACGCGGTGGGGGAGTTGCTGGCGAGTGGGCACCGCGCGTTCATCGAGGTGAGCGCCCACCCGGTCCTCACAATGCCGGTCCAGGACATGATGGAGGCCGCGAAGGTCACCGGCGTCGCCGTGGGTACGTTGCGTCGTGATCAGGGCGGTGCGGCGCGGTTCCTGCTGTCGGCGGCCGAGGTTTTCGTGCGGGGGGTACGGGTCGACTGGGCCGGTCTGTTCGCGGGCACGGGGGCTCGGCGGGTGGACCTGCCCACGTATGCCTTCCAGCACGAACGGTTCTGGAACATGCCGCAGGCGTCGGTTGAATCAACGGCCGCCGTCGATCCCCTCGACGACGCGTTCTGGGCGGCGGTGGAGGGGGAGGATCTTCCGGCCCTGACGTCCGTTCTTGGCACGGGGGAAGGCGCGCAGGAGAGTGCGGTGGCGGCGGTGCTGCCGGCACTGTCGTCGTGGCGCCGGTCGCGCACGGACCGTACGACCGTGGACTCCTGGCGCTACCGGGTCTCGTGGGTGCCGGTCGGCAAGGTCCCGCAAGCGGCCCTGTCCGGGACATGGGTGGTGGTCTCGGCCACAGGTACCGACGACAGCGACGTGGTCGGGGCTCTGGGCCGAGCGGGCGCGGATGTAGTCCGGCTGGTGCTGGACGAGGAGTGTGCCGAGCGCGAGGTCCTCGCCGGGCGATGGGGGGAGCGGCCGGGGGAGCCGGGCCAGGTCGCGGGCATCGTTTCGCTGCTTGCCGCCGCCGAAGAGCCCGGTTCGCGGTACCCGGGGCTGTCGCTGGGGCTCGCGCTGTCGGTGTCCCTGGTGCAGGCGCTCGGTGACGCCGAGGTGGCCGCACCGTTGTGGTTCCTGACCCGGGGCGCAGTCTCCACCGGCCCCGCCGACACCGTCACCGCTCCTCTTCAGGCGCAGGTGGCGGGGGTCGGCTGGACGGCCGCGCTGGAGCATCCGCACCGTATTGGCGGTGTGATCGACCTCCCCCGCGTACTCGACGGGCGGGCCGCCGGCCGACTGGTGTCGGCTCTCGCGGGCGCCCTCGGGGACGAGGACCAACTCGCCCTCCGTACGACGGGAGTCTTCGGCCGGAGAATCGTCCGAGCCGGCGCGACGGCCGGAGCCCCAGCCGGAGCCCCGGGCAGGCCCGGCTCCACGGGCTTCCCCGGCTTCACCGGCTCACGTACCTGGAAGCCGCGCGGCACCACCCTCGTCACCGGCGGCTCCGGGACCCTCGCCCCCGACCTCGCGCGCTGGCTGGCCGCCCGGGGCGCCGAGCACGTCGTCCTGATCAGCCGCCGGGGCCCCGAGGCTCCCGGCGCGGCCGAACTCGTGGCGGAGCTGGCCGAGTCGGGTACGGAAGCGACCGCCGTGGCCTGCGATGTCACCGACCGGGCCGCCGTCGCCGAGCTGCTCGCCGGGCTCAAGGCCGACGGCCGTACGGTACGCACCGTCATCCACACGGCCGCCGTCATCGAGCTGAACACACTGGACGAGACCGGGATGCGGTCCTTCGCCGATGTCGTCCACGCGAAGGTCGCCGGCGCCCGGCACCTGGACGAGCTGCTCGACAACGAAGAACTGGACGACTTCGTCCTCTACTCCTCCACGGCAGGCATGTGGGGCAGCGGCTACCACGCGGCCTACGCCGCCGGCAACGCCTACCTCGCCGCCCTCGCCGTCCACCGCCGGGCCCGTGGACTGCCCGCCACCGCCGTGCACTGGGGCAAGTGGCCCGACGACGCCGCACGCGAACTGGCCGATCCGCACCACATCCGGCGCAGCGGACTGCGCTATCTGGAACCCCGGTTGGCGCTGACCGGGCTGGGGAACGCCCTCGCCGACGACGAGACCGTCATCGGTCTCACGGACATCGACTGGGACACGTACCACCCCGTCTTCACCGCCCGCCGCCCCACCACCCTCTTTGACACGATCCCCGAGGTACGGCGCCGGCTCACCGCGCACGCAGCGGACCGGCAGGCCCCCGGCCGCACGGAGACCGGTGATCTCGCCGCGCGGCTGCGTGCCTTGCCCGCCGCCGAGCGCGACGGCTTCCTGCTGCGGCTGGTCCGTACGGAGGCGGCCGGCGTCCTCGGTCATGCGTCCGCCGAGACGTTCCCCGAGCGGCGCGCCTTCCGGGACATCGGCTTCGACTCCGTCACAGCCGTCGATCTGCGTAACCGCCTGGTGGCCGCCACCGGCCTGGCACTGCCCTCGACGATGGTCTTCGACCACCCCAACTGCCGTGCGCTGGCTGCCCATGTGAAGTCCGTCGCCCTCGGTGACGAGCCCGTCGCATCGGCCGCACCGGCCCTGTCGGAAGCGACGGGTCCAACGAATACGGCGGGCCCGGCACCCGACGACGACCCGATCGCCATCATCGGCATGAGCTGCCGCTATCCCGGCGGCGCCGACTCGCCCGAGGCGCTGATGAGGCTGCTCCTCGACGGCGCGGACGTGATCTCGGAGTTCCCCGCCGAACGCGGCTGGGACGCCGCAGCCCTCTTCGACCCCGACCCGGACCGGCAGGGCAGAACGTACTCCACGCGCGGCGGATTCCTGCACGAGGCAGCGGAGTTCGACGCCGGGTTCTTCGGGATCTCGCCGCGCGAGGCGGTGTCCATGGACCCGCAGCAGCGGCTGCTGCTGGAGACCGCCTGGGAGGCCTTCGAACGTGCGGGGATTCCGCCGGCCGCACTGCGCGGCAGCGCCGCGGGTACGTTCATCGGCGCGAGCTACCAGGACTACGCGACCCGGGCGCAGAACGGCGCCGACGGCTCCGAGGTGCACATGGTCACCGGGACGGCGGCCAGTGTGCTGTCGGGACGTGTGTCGTATCTGCTGGGGTTCGAGGGCCCCGCCGTCACCGTCGACACCGCCTGCTCGTCCTCGCTCGTCGCGATCCATCTGGCGTGCCAGTCACTGCGCGGAGGGGAGAGCACCCTCGCCCTCGCGGGCGGTGCCGCCGTCATGGCCACCCCGAGCGCCTTCGTGGGCTTCAGCCGGCAGCGGGCGCTCGCCGCCGACGGCCGCTGCAAGCCGTTCTCCGACGCGGCCGACGGGATGACACTGGCCGAGGGGGTCGGGCTGGTCCTGCTGGAGCGGCTCTCCGACGCATGCCGCAACGGGCACCCCGTCCTCGCCGTGGTACGCGGCTCCGCCGTCAACCAGGACGGCGCGTCCAACGGCCTCACCGCCCCCAACGGCCCCTCCCAGCAGCGCGTCATCCGCCAGGCCCTCGCGGCGGCCGGTCTGGCCGCGTCCGACGTGGACGCGGTGGAGGCGCACGGCACGGGTACGAAGCTGGGCGACCCGATCGAGGCGCAGGCGCTGCTCGCCGCGTACGGCCAGGACCGCGACCGCGACCCGGCACGGCCGCTCATGCTCGGCTCCCTCAAGTCCAACATCGGGCACACACAGGCCGCCGCCGGGGTCGCCGGTGTGATCAAGATGGTGCTGTCCATGCGGGCGGGCGTCCTGCCGAAGACACTGCACGCGGAGACCCCGTCCACCCATGTCGACTGGGACTCCGGTGCGGTCGAGCTGCTGCGCGAACCGCTCGACTGGCCGGAGACCGCCGACCGGCCGCGCCGCGCCGGTGTGTCGTCGTTCGGGATCAGCGGTACCAACGCCCATCTGATCCTGGAACAGCCGCCGGAGGAGGAGCGGGCGCCTCAGGAGCAACGGACGTCGGCGCCGGAGGCCGCCGGGGACGTCCCGGGCGAGACCGGGGCTCTCATTCCGTGGCTGCTCTCCGCCACGTCCGAGGATGCGCTGCGTGCCCAGGCGGCCCGGCTCCTCGCCCATGTCACCGACCGGCCCGGGCTGTCGCCCGCCGCCGTCGGCCGGGCGCTGGCCACCACCCGGACCGCTTTCGCCCACCGCGCCGTGGTCCTCGGCGCGAGCGGGGACGACTGCGCGCGCGCTCTCGAAGCGCTGGCCACGGCGCGCTCCGCGGCCGGTGTGATCCGTGGCTCCGTCGGTGAGGGAAGCCCGGCGGGGCCCGTGTTCGTCTTCCCTGGCCAGGGCTCCCAGTGGTGGGGCATGGGCCGCGAACTCCTCGCCGCGTCAGATGTGTTCGCGGAGGCCGTGGCGGAGTGTGCCGCCGCGCTCGATCCGTACATCGACTGGTCGCTCCGTGATGTGCTGTCCGGCGACGGAGACCCCGCGCTGCTCGAACGCGTGGATGTGGTCCAGCCCGCGCTGTTCTCGATGATGGTGGCACTCACCGCGCTCTGGCGCTCGTACGGTGTCGAGCCCGCGGCCGTTGTCGGCCACTCGCAGGGCGAGATCGCCGCCGCGTATGTGTCCGGCGCCCTGACCCTGGCCGACGCCGCCGCCGTCGTCGCCCTGCGCAGCCGGGCCCTGCCCCGGCTCTCCGGCCTCGGCGGCATGATGTCGGTGGCAGAGCCGGTCGATCGGGTGACCGAACTGCTCGCGCCCTGGGGGGAGTCGCTGTCCGTCGCCGCCGTCAACGGGCCCTCGTCGGTCGTCGTCTCCGGCGACGCCGACGCGCTCGACGAACTGCACACCGTGTGTGAGCGGGAGGGCGTCCGCGTCCGCCGGATCCCCGTCGACTACGCCTCGCACGGCGCACAGGTCGAAGCCGTAAGGGACGAGCTGGCGCGCGTGCTGGCCCCCATCACCTCGGCGGTCCCCGAGGTGCCTTTCTACTCGACGGTGACTGGCGCCCGGCTGGCGGAGGCCGCGTTCGACGGCGCCTACTGGTACACGAACCTGCGGCAGACCGTACGGATGGAGGAGGCGACCCGGGCGCTGCTGGCGGCCGGACACCGGGTCTTCATCGAGGTGAGCCCCCATCCGGTGCTGGCCGGGCCCATCCAGGAGACCCAGGAGGCGCACGAGGCGGCCTCAGGTCTCGCCGTCGGTTCGGCGGCCGTGGTGCGGGGGACCCTGCGCAGGCACGAGGGGGGCATCGGGCGCTTTCTGGCCTCCCTCGCCGAGGCACATGTGCACGGCGCCACCGCGGACTGGCTCGCGGCCCTTCCGGCGGGCGACGGTGTCCCGCCGGTCGAGCTGCCCACGTACGCCTTCCAGCGCCGCCGCTACTGGCCGCAGCCGCCGGCCGCCGCCGCCACCACGACCGCGAACGGTGGCGGTGACGGCGACGGGACTGACTCGGCCGACGCGGTGTTCTGGGAGCTGGTCGAGGGCCAGGATCTGACCTCCCTGGCAGGTGAGCTGGGGGTCGACGCTGCGGACGGGGCCGGACTCGCCTCGCTCGGCGCGGTCCTGCCCGCCCTGTCCGCGTGGCGCGCGAGCGCGCGGGAGCTGGCCACCGTCAACGAGTGGCGCTACCGGGTCGACTGGACCCGGCTGCCGGAGCGATCGGGACCGGGCGCGCGCCCCAACGGCCGCTGGCTGGTGGCGGTTCCGGAGGACGGCGGCGCCGAGGGGGACGCCTGGGCCGACACGGTCATCGCCGCGCTCGGGCCGGACGGAACGGAGGGGCCGGACAGGGCGGAGGGGCCGGACAGGGGGTACGGCATGGACGTCGTACGGTTCCGGGCGGGCGACGCCAACCGTACGGACTGGGCCCGGCGGCTCACCGCGCTCGCCGCGGAGGGACCGGAGTTCGCGGGCGTGCTCTCCCTGCTGGCCACCGTCGAGGAACCCCACCCGGACTTCGCCTCCGTGCCCGGCGGACTCGCCCTCACGCTCACACTGGTGCAGGCACTGGGCGACGCCGGACTCGACGCTCCACTGTGGTGTGTGACGCGCGGCGCCGTCGCGGCGGGGGACGAGGACCGGACGGGCCACCCCGTGCAGGGCGCGCTGTGGGGGTTCGGCCGGGTCGTGGCGCTGGAACACCCCGGCCGCTGGGGCGGGTTGATCGACCTCCCGGATGAGCTGGACGCGCGGACGGGCGCCCGGCTGGCCGCCGTACTCGCCGCCGGAGCGCGAGTACGGGAAGGGGCGGACGGACGCGAACCGGGCGCCGCCCCCGCCGAGGACCAGATCGCCATCCGTACCTCAGGGCTCCACGCCCGTCGGCTGGTCCATGCCGCACCTCTCACGTCCGCCCCCCGTCGCAGGTGGCGCGGCCGGGGCACGGCCCTGGTCACCGGCGGAACGGGCGGCATCGGCGGCCGGATCGCCCGCTGGCTCGCCGAGAGCGGCACGGAGCATGTGGTGCTGACCAGCAGACGCGGCGACGACGCGCCCGGCGCCACCGAACTCCGCTCCGAACTGGAGAAGTCGGGAACGCGCGTCACCGTCGCACGCTGCGACGCCGCCGACCGCGGCGCACTGGCCGCCGTCCTCGCCGCGATCCCCGCCGACACCCCGCTCACCTCGGTGTTCCACGCCGCAGGAGTGGCGGACGGCGACACCACCGTGGCGGCGCTCACCCTCGACCGGCTCGACGCGCTGATGCGGGCCAAACTGACCGCCGCACTGCATCTGCACGAACTCACCCAGGGCCTCGACCTCGACGCCTTCGTGCTGTTCTCCTCGGGCGCGGCGGTCTGGGGCAGCGGTGGCCAGCCCGGCTACGCGGCGGCCAACGCGTTCCTCGACGCGCTCGCCGAACACCGCAGGGCCGCCGGACTGCCCGCCGCCTCCGTCGCCTGGGGCACCTGGGCCGACGTCGGCATGGCGACCGTCGAAGAGGTGCACGAGCGGCTGCGGAGGCAGGGCGTACGCGCGATGGCCCCGTCATCGGCGATCGGCGCGCTCCAGCGCATGCTGGAGGACGGCGACACCACCCTCACGGTGACCTCCATGGACTGGGAGCGGTTCACCCCCAGCTTCACCGCGACCCGGCCCAGCCCCCTCCTCGCCGGCATCCCGGCCGCGGTCAGGGCGCTCGCGGCCGGTGCCGAACCTCCGGCGGGCGGCGGCGCGGTCACCGTACCGCCGCTGCGGCAGCGGCTCGACGCGACGGCCGCGGCGGAACGCGGCCGGGCCCTGCTCGACGCCGTACGCGCCGAAGCCTCGGCGACCCTCGGCCACGACACCCCCGACGCCGTCCCGGCCAACCGCGCCTTCCGCGAGACCGGCTTCGACTCCGTCACCGCCGTGGAACTGCGCAACCGGCTCCGGGCGGCGCTGGGCCTGTCCCTGCCCGCCGCCCTGGTCTTCGACCATCCGACGCCCACCGCGCTCGCCCGCCACCTCGGCTCGCTGCTCTTCGGCGACACGGCCGGGGAGCCAGGCGACGACGACCGGATCGCCGCCCACGATCCGGACGCCCGGATCCGTGACGCCCTGGCGTCCGTGTCCGTCAGCAGCCTCCGCCGGGCGGGGCTGCTGGACCTGGTGCTGAGCCTGGCTGATACCGGCACCGCGCTCGGCACGGCCCCCGGTACCAAGCCCGCCGACCCCGGCGGGGGTCCCGACGCGGCAGGCGGCCCCGAGAGCGACGTCAGCGGCACGGACTCCCTCGACGACATGGACGCCGAGAGCCTCCTCCGGCTCGCCACCGGCCAGTAGCAACGGCGCTGAACACCCCATCGAACACCGCCATCGAACACCGCCACCGAACAACGGCATTGACACCGACTCAGCCTCGACCCGAAAGCTGTCTGGAGCCAACGATGAGCACGTCCACCAACAAGTACGTCGAGGCGCTGCGGACGTCCCTGAAGGAGATCGAGCGGCTGCGGCAGCAGAACCAGCAACTGGTGGCCGCAGCCGTCGAGCCCATCGCCGTCGTCGGCATCGGCTGCCGCTTCCCGGGCGGCGTGGCCACCCCCGAGGACCTGTGGCGGCTGGTCGCCGACGGCCGGGACGTCATCGGCCCGTTCCCCGCCGACCGGGGCTGGGACCTGGACCGGCTCGCCGGGGACGGCACCGGCCGCAGCCTCGCCCAGGAGGGCGGATTCCTCGACGACGCGGCCGGGTTCGACCCCGGCTTCTTCGGGATCTCCCCGCGCGAGGCCGTCGCCATGGACCCCCAGCAGCGCATCCTGCTTGAGGTGGCCTGGGAGGCGCTGGAGCGCGCCGGCATCGACCCGGCCACCCTGCGGGCGAGCCGGGCCGGCGTCTTCGTCGGCACCACCGGGCAGGACTACGGCGAGGTCATCACGGCCTCCGACGAGGACGCGGAGGTCTATGCCACCACCGGCCACGCCGCCAGCGTCATCTCCGGCCGGATCTCCTACACGCTCGGCGCCGAGGGCCCCGCCGTCACCGTCGACACGGGCTGCTCCTCCTCGCTGGTCGCCCTGCACTGGGCCGCCCAGGCGCTGCGCAACGGCGAGTGCACCATGGCGCTGGCCGGCGGCGCCTCCGTCATGGCGACCCCCGGCCCGTTCGTCTCCTTCACCTCACAGAGCGGCCTCGCCGCCGACGGCCGCTGCAAGCCGTTCGCCGACACCGCCGACGGTACGGGCTGGGCCGAGGGCGCCGGCATCCTCGTACTGGAACGGCTCTCCGACGCGCGGCGCGCGGGCCGTACGGTCCTGGCCGTCCTGCGCGGCAGCGCCGTCAACCAGGACGGCGCGTCCAACGGCCTCACCGCCCCCAACGGCCCCTCGCAGCAACGGGTGATCCGCGCGGCCCTGGAGAGCGCCCGGCTGGCGCCCGCCGACGTGGACATCGTCGAGGCGCACGGTACGGGGACGACGCTGGGCGACCCGATCGAGGCGCAGGCGCTGCTCGCCACGTACGGTCAGGACCGTGCCGCGGGACACCCGCTGCGGCTGGGCTCCGTCAAGTCGAACATCGGACACGCCCAGGCCGCCTCCGGAGTCGCCGGAGTGATCAAGATGATCATGGCGCTACGGCACGGTGTGATGCCCCGCAGCCTGCACGCGGCCGTGCCGACGACCGGCGTCGACTGGACGGCGGGCGCGGTCGAGCTGCTGGACGAGGCCGTGGACTGGCCGGACACGGGACGTGCCCGGCGGGCCGGTGTGTCGTCGTTCGGGATCAGCGGTACGAACGCGCACGTGATCCTGGAGCAGGCACCGGCGGAACCCGAGGCCACGTCCCGGGTCACGCCCGAGGTCACGCACGCCGACGCGGACGCCAGGGCGTCGCTCGCCGGGCCGGCTGTCGTTCCCTGGGTGCTGTCCGGCCGTACGGCGGCGGCGCTGCGGGCACAGCGCGAGCGGCTGACGGCGTTCGTCGAGCGGAACCCGGGCGCCCGGCCCCTCGACATCGGGTACGCGCTCGCCACCGGACGCTCGGTCTTCGAACACCGGGCCGTGCTGCTGGTGACGGACGGATCCGGCGCGGCGGGGGGCGCGGCGGACGAGGCGGAGTGCGCGGCGGGTGTAGCGGGGGACGGGCTCTTCGCCGTCCTCTTCTCCGGCCAGGGATCCCAGCGGCTCGGCATGGGGCGTGAACTGTACGAACGGTTCCCGGCCTTCGCCCACGCCTTCGACGCCGTGGCCGACGAACTGGACACCCACCTCGACCGGCCGCTGCGCGACATCGTCTGGGGGACCGACGCCGGTCTGCTGGCGGAGACGCGGTGGACGCAGCCCGCACTGTTCGCCGTCGAGGTCGCCCTGTACCGGCTCGTCGAATCGCTCGGTGTCACCCCAGACTTCGTCGGCGGCCACTCCATCGGGGAGATCACCGCCGCGCATGTGGCGGGTGTGTTCTCGCTGGCGGACGCGTGCCGGCTGGTCGCGGCCCGCTCCTCGCTGATGGCCCAACTGCCCCCGGGCGGCGCGATGATCGCCGTACGCGCCACCGAGGACGAGGTGCGCGAGCGGATCGCGGACAGGGACGCCGAGTGGGGGGAGAGCCGGGACGAGGGGCAGGGCGAAAGCCGGGGCGCCGACTGTGTCAGCAGTGTCGGCAGTGTCGGCAGTGTCGGCGGGGAGGTGTCGATCGCCGCGGTCAATGGGCCCGAGTCCGTTGTCATCGCCGGTGACGAGAGCGCCGTACAGGACATCGCCGCCCACTTCGAGTCCCTCGGCCGCAGGACCGGCCGACTGCGCGTCTCGCACGCCTTCCACTCGCCCCGCATGGCACCGATGCTCGACGCCTTCCGCACCGTCACCGAGTCACTCACGTACCAGGAGCCCCGGATCCCGGTCGTATCGAACCTCACCGGCCGGATCGCCGAGGTCGAAGAGGTGTGCACCCCCGACTACTGGGTGCGGCATGTCCGCGAGGCCGTACGGTTCGCCGACGGCGTCCGTACCCTCACCGGGCGCGGTGTCACCACCCTGCTGGAGCTGGGCCCCGACGGTGTGCTCGCCGCCATGGCCCACGACTCCCTGCCGGACGGGAGTGAGATCGTGCCGCTCCTCCGCAAGGACCGCGCGGAGGAGCGGACCGCGCTCGCCGCCCTCGCACGCGTACACGTGCGCGGCGCGACCGTGCGGTGGGCCGCGCTCTACGAGAACACCGGCGCCCGGCGCGTCGACCTGCCGACGTATCCGTTCCAGAACCAGCGGTACTGGCCGGCCGCCTCCGCGAACGGCGGTGCGAACGGAGGCGCGTACGGAGGTGCGTACGGCGACATGCGGGCCGCCGGACTCGACGCGGCAGGACACCCACTGCTCGGCGCGGCCGTCGAACTGGCCGACGGCGAAGGCGCGTTGTTCACCAGCAGGCTCTCCGTGCGAAGCCACCCCTGGCTCGCCGACCACGGCGTGGCGGGCCGTGTCCTGCTCCCCGGCACCGCGTTCGTCGAACTCGCCGTACGCGCCGGGGACCAGGTCGACTGCGAGCGCGTCGAGGAGCTGACCCTGGCCGCGCCGCTCGCCCTGCCCGAGCACGGTGGCGTACAGCTTCAGGTACGGGTCGGCACCGCCGACCCGGCGGGCCGGCGCCCGCTGACCATCTCCTCGCGCGCCGAGAACGCCCCGGACCTGCCGTGGTCGCGGCACGCCACGGGAGTGCTCGCGCCGTACGACGGGACGAGGACCGCTGAGGCTGATGGGGCGGTAGCGACCGGGTTCGATGCCGGCGTATGGCCGCCGGCCGGTGCGGAGCCCGTCGATCTGGACGGCTGCTACGAGCGGATCGCCGCACTGGGCTTCGACTACGGCCCGACGTTCCGTGGTCTGCGCGCCGCGTGGCGCAAGGGCGACGAGGTGTACGCCGAGGTCGCGCTGCCGGAAGGCAGCGACACGGAGGCGGGCGCCTTCGGGCTGCATCCCGCGCTCCTGGACGCGGCCCAGCACGCCGCGGCCTTCACCGACCTGGGAGCCATCAGCCGAGGCGGCCTGCCCTTCGCCTGGGAAGGCGTCACACTGACGGCCGCCGGGGCATCGGCGGTGCGCGCCAGGCTGGCGCCCGTGGGCGACGACGCGGTCTCCATCGCGGTGTACGACATGGCGGGCGGCCCGGTGCTGTCCGTGGACTCGCTGGTCTCCCGGGAAGTCCCGGCCGAAGGCCTTGCAGCAGACGGGCAGCTCCCGGGGGCGATTCACCGCGACTCGCTGTTCCGCGTTGAGTGGACCGAGGTCCGGCGCGCGGGAACGGTGGCGGCTGTGGCGGTGGTCGCCGAGGACGCCTTCGGTTTGGCCGACGCCCTCCGCGCCTCTGACACCCTGGTTACGGCCCATCCCGACCTGGCGTCACTCGCGGCCTCGGACGGGCCCGTACCGGAGGTTGTCCTGATCGCTGCCGCAGGCGGTGTTAGTCGCAGTGTGCCGGAGGAGACACACGCACTCGGTGCCCGCGTCCTCGGACAGGTACAGGGGTGGCTCGACAACGCCCGGTTCGCCGGTGCCAGGCTGGTGTTCGTGACACGCGGCGCCACGACCGGCGCCGACCTCGCCGCCGCCGCGGTGCACGGTCTCGTACGTACCGCACGCACCGAGAACCCGGGCCGCTTCGGCCTGCTCGACCTCGGCGACGTGGCGAGCGCCGCCGCGCTCGTCAGGGCCCTCGCGGTTGCCGCCGACGAACCGGACCTCGCCGTACGGGGCGGTGAGCTGCTCGCGGCCCGTCTCACCCGCGTACCCGCTCCGGCTTCCGTGCCCGTACCCGCGCCTGCGCCTGCCTCCGGAGAGCCCATGACGGGCCGGGAGCCGGCCGTATGGGATCCCGAGGGCACGGTCCTGATCACCGGCGGTACGGGCGGCCTCGGCGGTGTGCTGGCGCGGCACCTGGTCGCGGTACGGGGGACACGGCACCTGCTCCTCGCCAGCCGCAGCGGCCTCGCGGCCGACGGAGCCGAACAGCTCGTCGGTGAACTCACCGCCCTGGGCGCCCGGGTGACCGTCGCCGCCTGCGATGTGACCGAGCGTGCCGCCCTCGCCGAACTCCTGACCGCCGTCCCGGCCGAACACCCCCTGACCGCTGTCCTGCACACGGCGGGAGTGGTCGACGACGGTGTGATCGGCTCCCTGACCCCGGAGCGGCTGCACACCGTGCTGCGGCCCAAGACCGACGCGGCGTGGCACCTGCACGATCTGACCAGCGAACTCGGCCTCGAACTGGCCGCGTTCGTCGTCTTCTCATCCGTCGCCGCCACCCTCGGCAGCCCGGGACAGGCCAACTACGCCGCCGGCAACGCCTTCCTCGACGCCCTCGCCATCCACCGGCGGGCCACCGGACTGCCCGGCGTGTCCCTCGCCTGGGGACCGTGGACGCGGAACGTCGGGATGACGGGCGCGCTCACCGGCGTCGATATGGAACGCATCGCACGCTCCGGCATGCCACCGCTGACGGTCGAGCAGGGTGTCGCGCTCTTCGAAGCAGCCCTCGCCACCGGGCTCGACACCCTGGCACCCGTACGTCTCGACCTGCCCGCGCTCAAGGCCCGGGGAGACGTTCCGGCGCTCCTGCGCGGCCTGATCCGTACCCCGGCCCGGCGAGCCGCCGGCCGTGTCTCGGAGACGGCCGACGGCCTCGCCCTGCGCCTGGCCGGGCTGAACGACACCGAACGCCACGAGACCCTCCTCGGACTCGTACGCGAGCAGATCGCCCGGGTACTGGGACACACCGACGCGACGGAGATCGAGGCGACCCGGCAGTTCCAGGACCTCGGCTTCGACTCCCTGACAGCGGTCGAACTGCGCAACGGGCTCAACACCGTGACCGGCCTGCGCCTGCCCGCGACCATGGTCTTCGACTACCCGACTCCGAGCGCGCTCGCCCGCCACCTGCGCGAGGAACTGCTGGGCGCGGACGCGGACATGGATCCGGACGTGAATGCGGTTGTCGTGGACACGGCTGCGGGTGCTGCGGACCGAGTACTGCCGGCGGTGGCCGACGATCCCATCGTGATCGTCGGTATGGCCTGCCGTTACCCGGGCGGTGTGACCACCCCCGAGGACCTGTGGAAGCTGGTGATGGAGGAAGCCGACGCGACCTCCGGCTTCCCGACGAACCGTGGCTGGGACATCGAGGGGATCTACGACCCGGACCCAGACCGCCCCGGCACCACGCATGTGCGCGCTGGTGGATTCCTGCATGAGGCAGGGGAGTTCGATCCTGGGTTCTTCGGGATGAGTCCGCGTGAGGCGATGGCGACGGATGCGCAGCAGCGGTTGTTGCTCCAAGCGTCGTGGGAGGCGATCGAGCGGGCCGGCATCGACCCGCTCTCGCTCCGCGACAGCAGGACCGGCGTCTTCGTCGGCGTGATGTACAACGACTACGGTCCCCTGCTCACGGGCGAGGAGTACGAAGCCTTCCGGGGCAACGGCAGCGCCCCGAGCGTCGCCTCGGGCCGTGTCTCGTACGCCCTGGGCCTTGAAGGCCCCGCGGTCACGGTCGACACCGCGTGCTCCTCCTCGCTCGTCGGTATGCACCTTGCGATGCAGGCGTTGCGTGGTGGTGAGTGTGGGTTGGCGTTGGCGGGCGGTGTGACGGTGATGTCGACGCCGTCGACGTTTGTGGAGTTTTCGCGGCAGCGTGGGTTGGCGCCGGACGGTCGGTCGAAGGCGTTTTCGGAGTCGGCTGATGGGGTGGGCTGGTCCGAGGGTGTGGGTGTGGTGGTGTTGGAGCGTTTGTCGGATGCTCGGCGTCGTGGTCATGAGGTGTTGGCTGTGGTGCGGGGTTCGGCGGTGAATCAGGATGGTGCGTCGAATGGTCTGACGGCGCCGAATGGTCCGTCGCAGCAGCGGGTGATTCGGCAGGCGTTGGCGAGTGGTGGCTTGTCGGTGGGTGATGTGGATGTGGTGGAGGCGCACGGTACGGGGACGATGTTGGGTGACCCGATCGAGGCGCAGGCGCTGCTGGCCACGTACGGGAGCGATCGCGAGGGCGGGCAGCCGCTGTTGCTCGGGTCGGTGAAGTCGAACATTGGTCATACGCAGGCTGCTGCTGGTGTGGCAGGTGTGATCAAGATGGTGTTGGCCATGCGGTATGGGGTGTTGCCGAGGACGTTGCATGTGTCGGAGCCGTCGTCGCATGTGGATTGGTCGGCGGGTGCGGTGGAGTTGTTGACGGAGACTGTGGCATGGCCGGAGGTGGGCCGGGTTCGGCGGGCGGGGGTGTCGTCGTTCGGGATCAGTGGGACGAATGCGCATGTGATTCTGGAACAGCCGGAGCCGGTGGTCTCCAGCCCTGTGGTTGCCGAGGTTGCCGAAGTTGCGGGTGGGTTGGTGCCGTGGGTGGTGTCGGGTCGGTCGGTTGAGGCGTTGGGTGATCAGGCGGGTCGGCTGTTGTCGTTTGTGCGGTCGTGGGCTGGGTTGCGGTCGGTGGATGTCGGTTTCTCGTTGGTGGCGGGGCGGTCGGTGTTCGAGCGTCGGGCGGTGGTGCTGGCGGGGTCGGTGGATGGTGGTGTGGAGGCGTTGTCGGCGTTGGCCGATGGTGGGGCGAATCCGTTGGTGGTGTCGGGTTCTGTGGTGGGTGGTAAGCGGGCGTTTCTGTTTTCTGGTCAGGGTTCGCAGCGGTTGGGGATGGGCTGGGAGTTGTACGGGCGGTTCCCGGTGTTCGCGGGTGCGTTGGATTCCGTACTGGGGTTGTTGGAGGAGGGCTTGGGGCGCTCGCTCCGGGACGTGATGTGGGGGGATGATGCCGATGCGTTGAATGGTACGGGTGTTGCTCAGCCGGTGTTGTTTGCGGTTGAGGTGGCGTTGTATCGGTTGGTGGAGTCGTGGGGTGTCGTACCGGATTTCGTTGCCGGGCATTCCATTGGTGAGGTGGCCGCTGCGCATGTGGCGGGTGTGCTGTCGTTGGAGGATGCGTGTCGTCTGGTGGTGGCGCGGGCTTCGCTGATGGCCGCTCTGCCCGCCGGTGGCGCGATGGTGGCCGTAGGAGCGTCCGAGGACGAGGTCGTGCCGCTGCTGTCGGCCGGTGTGTCGATTGCTGCGTTGAATGGGCCTTCGTCCGTGGTGATTTCGGGTACGGGAGACGCCGTTGCGGCGGTGGCCGGTCGGCTTGCCGCGCAGGGCAGGAAGACGAGCCGACTGCGGGTGTCGCACGCGTTCCACTCGCCGCTTATGGACCCGATGCTGGACGGCTTCCGTGCCGTGGTGGAGACGCTCGCCTTCCAGGCTCCCCGCATTCCTCTGGTGTCCAACCTGACGGGGGCGGTGGCGGAGCCCGGCGAGGTGGGCTGCGCCGAGTACTGGGTGCGGCATGTGCGGGAGGCCGTCCGGTTCGCGGATGGTGTGGCGGCGCTGGTCGATGTGGGGGTGTCGGCGTTTGTTGAGCTGGGGCCTGATGGGGTGCTGTCGGCTCTGGCGCTGGAGTCTGTGCCCGACGGCGTTGACGTGGCGAGCGTGCCTCTTCTGCGTAAGGACCGGCCGGAGGAGCAGACGGCCCTCACCGCGCTCGCGCAGTTGCACGTACGGGGCGTCCGCGTCGACTGGCCGGCGCTCTTCGCCGGTACCGGTGCGGCCCGGGTCGATCTGCCGACGTACGCCTTCCAGCACAGCTGGTTCTGGCCGTCGCCCCGGACGGCCGACGCGCGCGACGTACGGGCTGCCGGTCTGGGAGCGGCCGGGCATCCGCTGCTGGGAGCGGCAGTAGAACTGGCCCAGGGAGAAGGACTGTTGTTCACGGGGCGGCTGTCGGTGCGGTCCCATCCGTGGCTGGCGGATCACGCGGTGATGGGCCGGGTTCTGCTGCCGGGGACGGCGCTGTTGGAGCTGGCGTTCCGGGCGGGTGACGAGGTCGGCTGTGACCGCGTCGAGGAGCTGACCCTCGCGGCCCCGCTCATCCTGCCCGAGGACGGCACCGTTCTGGTACAGGTACGGGTCGGATCCGGCGACGGGTCGGGGGACCGGCGCCCGGTCGCCGTGCACTCCCGTCAGGACGGCGCCGGTGAGCAGAGCTGGACGCGGCACGCCACAGGGACGCTGGTGGCCGGCGGTGCCGGGCCGGTCGACGTCGGGTTTGATGTGTCGGTGTGGCCGCCGGTGGGTGCTGTGGCGCTTGATGTGGGTGGTTGTTATGAGGGGTTTGCCGGTCGTGGTTTTGTGTACGG
>NZ_JBFBEZ010000078.1:0-18092 GCF_040701725.1 Streptomyces sp. NPDC093109 | reverse complement strand
CTCCTGCGTCGCGTCGGCTGCGCCGATTTCGCTTCGCTCACCCTTGACTCCTGTCCCGGAGTCGCAAGTGCGGCTTTTTGGGAGGGGCGGCCGGGGGGTGAGGGGGGCCCGAGAGGTCTGCTGTTCTGTCGGTCGGTTCAGGGTCCGGCGGGCGGGTGGGCCCTGCGGGGCTGCGCGGCAGAGGAGAGGGGTGACTCGGCCCCGTCTCGGCGGCCGGCGGTCCACTGTTTGCTGAGACTCATGCCCCGCTGGTTACCGTCGCGTCGTGGTGCCCGGAAGGCGGGCGGGAGTTGCTGTCCGGCCGGGCCCTCGGGTCGATCGGGGGCCGGGGGTCTTCGGGCGGTGTCCGGGAGCGGGAAGTGTGACGGTAGAGCCACTTTGGGCACGTCAGACGGCTACAGCGTCGCAGTCGTCGGGATCAAGCTCCCACACCCCCACCGATCTGTCCCATATGGGATGGTTTGGGAGGCGGTTGGGGGTCTCTCCGGACGGCACATGTGTCCTGAGGTGCGTTAGACGCACTCCTCGGCGCGAAGACGGCCTTCGGGAGCCCACTTGGCGCCACACGCGTCCCGCCAGTCCCTCCCCCACCCGGAGTGACCGGCGGGGCATGTGTCGCAACCAGCAGCGGACCGCTGGCCGCTGAGCCGGGGCCGAGTCACCCCATGCCACTGCCGCGCAGCCCCGCAGGGCCCGCCGGGCCGACGGCCCCTGAACCGGCCGTCAGAAAAGCAGACCCCCCGGGCAACCCCCTCCCACCCGGCCGCCCCTCCCGAAAAGCCGCACTTGCGACTCCGGGGCAGGTGTCAAGGGTGAAGCGAAGCGTAATCGGCGCAGCCGACGCGACGACAGGAGCGCCCTTTACGCCTGTCACGGAGACGCGAAACTCACAGCTGGAGGGGCGGCCCACTTGCCCCACGACCCGCGCCAACCACCCCACCCCACCCACCACCGGCCCGAAGAAACCACGAATGGCAACCAGCTCGTAACCCGGGACCCCCTGTTGTGCTACGCGCGTTGACTCTAGGCTGCCGCACGCGGACCTCTGTGGTTTCCGATGTGGTTTCCGGAGCTTCGCGAGCCCCCCACGGCAACCTCCGAGATGCCGTCGGCGCGGCAGCACGCCGCCCGCTCACCGGCATATGTACACGCTCAACCAAGGGGATCGATGTCAGCGACACCGCAGAAGAACCGCGTGGCACGGCGGATGCTCGCCGCCACCGCGGGGCTGGTCACCGTCGGCGCGCTGGTCGCCGCCATGCCGGCCACCGCGCAGGGCCAGGTGGCCGACAAGGGCCAGAGCGCGGGCCACGCGAGCCACCCGTACCAGAAGCCCAAGCCGAAGAAGGCCCGCACTGTCGACGTGCAGCTGCTGTCCTTCAACGACCTGCACGGCAACCTGGAGCCGCCGGCCGGCTCGGCCGGTGCGGTCAACGAGAAGCAGCCCGACGGCACGGTCAAGTCGATCCCCGCCGGTGGCATGGAGTACCTGGCGACCTCGCTGCGCACCGCGCGCAAGGGCCACCCGTACTCCATCACCGCCGCGGGCGGCGACATGGTGGGCGCGAGCCCGCTGCTGTCCGGCCTCTTCCACGACGAGCCGACCATCGAGGCGCTCAACAAGGTCAACCTCGATGTGACGGCCGTCGGCAACCACGAGTTCGACGAGGGCGCCGTCGAGCTGGCCCGTCTCCAGAACGGCGGCTGTCACCCGACGGCCGGCTGTTTCGAGAAGGGCAAGAAGTTCAAGGGCGCCGACTTCCCGTACCTCGCGGCCAACGTGACGTCCGAGAAGACCGGTAAGCCGATCCTCAAGCCGTACACGGTCTGGAAGAAGAACGGCGTCAAGATCGGCTTCATCGGGGTGACCCTGGAGGGCACGCCGAACATCGTGACGGCCGAGGGCGTCAAGGGCCTCAAGTTCCACAACGAGATCGCGACCGTCAACAAGTACGCGAACGAACTCGACAAGCAGGGCGTCAAGTCGATCGTCGCGCTGATCCACGAGGGCGGCGCGCCCGCGTCCTCCTCGTACAACTACGACTGCGACAGCCCGGGCGCCGGCGACGGCATCTCCGGCCCGATCGTCAACATAGCCAAGGGCATCTCGCCCAAGGTCGACGCGCTGGTCACCGGCCACACCCACCAGGCGTACGCCTGCACGATCCCGGACCCGGCGGGCAACCCGCGCCTGGTGACGTCGGCGTCGTCCTTCGGCAAGCTCTACACGGACACCACGCTGACGTACGACCTCAAGTCGCACGACATCGTGCGTACGAGCGTGAAGTCGGCCAACCACATCGTCAGCCGCGACCAGGCCAAGGCCGCGGACATGACCTCGCTCATCGAGCGCTGGAACAAGCTCGCCGCGCCGATCGCCAACACCCCGCAGGGCTACATCTCCGCGGACATCAACGGCCGTGGCGCCACCACCCCCGAGTCCCCGCTCGGCGACATGATCGCGGACGCCCAGCTCGACGGCATGTCGGCGGCGGACAAGGGCGGTGCGCAGATCGCCTTCATGAACCCGGGCGGCATCAGGTCGGACCTCGTCTACAAGGCGTCCGGCAGTGAGGGCGACGGAGTCGTGACGTACGGCGAGGCGTTCACCGTCCAGCCGTTCACCAACATGATGAACGCGGTCACCCTGACCGGCGCGCAGGTCATCACGGCGCTCCAGCAGCAGGTCAGCGGCTCGAACGAGGCGTCCCCGAAGATCCTCCAGGTCTCCAAGGGCCTCACCTACACCCTGGACATGACGAAGACGGGCGCCGCCCGGGTCGTCACGGACTCGGTCAAGCTGAACGGCGCGGCGATCAACCCGGCCACGTCGTACCGCGTCGCGATGAACGAGTTCCTGGCGGGCGGCGGCGACGGCTTCGCGGCGCTGGGCCAGGGCACGAACAAGCTGGTGGGCGCGTCGGACCTCGACATGTTCAACACCTACCTGAAGACGAACTCGTCCCCGGCCACCCCGCTGGCCCCGCCGGCGGCGAACCGGATCACGATCATCAAGTAAGCGGCACTCAGCGGCTGACGCTTGTATGAGTCAGGGGCGGCGGGCCTTTTGTGGCCCGCCGCCCCTTCGTCGTGCCGCCGTCAGTTCTCTTTCTTGTACGTGACGGACTCCCCGCTCGTGCCCACCCGTTGCAGGCTCCCGTCCGCCATGAGCGTGATGCGGGACTCCGGGCCCGGGGTGCAGGCGGTCATCGGCTCGCCCGCGATGACCTCGGACGGGCCGATGCGGAGCGGCTCGCCGTCGGCCGGGACGGCCGCCAGGGGGGCCTCGAAGACGCAGTGGAACGGGGTGCCGCTCGCCGCCGCCGGGCCGTCGGCGGTCAACGTGATGACGGTGTCGCCGACTTCGCCCTGGCGGACGACCAGGCGGCGGGGACTGTCACCGGTGGCCGTGCTGACGCTGCCCGTCCAGGTGCCGAGGTACTTCGCGGGGACCGGGCCGGCCGCGTCGTCCGCCGGGGGATTCGCGGAGCTGTTCGTGCCGCCGTCGCCGCTCATGAACGCGTACACCGAGGCGCCCGCGCAGATCGCGACGACCACCGCGACCACGACCAGCACCGCCGTGAAGCGGGCGCTGCGCCGCTCGGGTTCGGGTTCGGGCTCGGGTGCGGCGGCGGAGGCGGGTACGGGGGCGGGTACCGGTATTCCGTCGTACGGGGGCGCGCCGTTCGGGCTGCCCTGGGGCGGGTGTCCCGGCTGCGGATAGCCGTATCCGGGCCCCGGATAGCCGTAAGCGGGCGGGCCGTACGCCTGAGGAGCCGGTGGCGGTGGCGGTGTCGGAGTCGGTGTCGGAGTCGGTGTCGGAGTCGGTGTCGGTGTCGGTATGGGCGCGGCCGTGGATGCCGCGGGCGGCGCCTGCGCGCCGACCGGCGTCGGCACCCTGGGGTCCTGGGCCCGCGCCTTGTGCGCCCCGTGTGCTTCCGTCGATGCCGGTCCCGGCGGGTCCTCGTGCTCCAGCAGCCGTACCGCGTGCTGGCCGAGCTTCGCCAGCAGCGCGCCCGGCAGCCACGGTTCACCGCCCGCGCCCGCGCCCGCCTTGACCAGGATGTCCCGTGTCGTCGGGCGCGCGGCCGGGTCCTTCTGGAGGCAGCCGCGTACGAGCTGCCCGAGGCTCTCCGGGAGCGCAGTCAGGTCCGGTTCCTCCTGCGCGATACGGAACATCAGCGCGTGCGCGCCCGTGTTCGAGTCGCCGAACGGCGGTCGGCCCGTCGCCGCGTACGCCAGGATCGAGCCCAGGCAGAACACATCGCTCGCCGCCGTCACCCGGTCCCCGCGCACCTGTTCGGGCGCCATGAAGCCGGGTGAGCCGACCAGCGCGCCGGCCACGGTCAGGCCCTCCGCCAGCCCCTCCGCCAGCGCCTCCTCGTTGACCGTCTCCAGCGCGCGGGCGATGCCGAAGTCGATGACGCGCGGTCCGTCGATCGTCACCAGCACGTTGGACGGCTTGAGGTCGCGGTGGATGAGCCCGGCCGCGTGGATGTCCTGGAGCGCGTGCGCCAGACCGGACGCGAGGATCCGGACGGAACGTTCCGGCAGGGGGCCATGACCGCCCGACACCACTTCCAGCAGGCTCGGCCCCGCCACGTACCCCGTCGCCACCCACGGCACGGCCGCCTCTGTGTCGGCGTCGAGCACGGGCGCCGTCCACGCCCCGCCGACCCGGCGCGCCGCGGCCACCTCGTGCCGGAACCGGCCGCGGAACTGCTCCTGCGCGGCCAGTTCCTGCCGTACGAGCTTGACCGCGACCGTACGGCCGCGGTCCGAGCGGGCCAGATAGACCCGGCCCATCCCGCCCTCGCCCAGCCGCGCCAGCAGCCGGTAGGCGCCGATGTGTCGTGGATCTCCTGCCGCCAGCGTGTCCATGGCGCGTGGTCCTCCCCGCTCCCCGTGTCCGCGGGCCGTCCCCGTGCCGGGACTACCGCTGCTTCGCCCCGGATCATCTCGCACGGCGGGGCCGACCTGTTGAGTATCTCGAACGGAGCGTCGGCGAACACGTGCTCGGGTCGGCGTGGCGGTCGGCGCGGCACCCGGAGCGCCGGGCGGCATCATGCCGACCTATGGTGCTCCGGCCGTACAACCCGGCCATACCGCCCGCCGCCGCTCCCTCCCTACGCTGGCCACCATGAACCCGCATGCCACCAGCGCCACCAGCGCCACCCCGCCGGCCGGCCCTGTCCCGCCCGTCGGCCCCGTCCCCGACCCCGCCACCGGCGCCGCCGTCAAGGCCGCCGACCGCGCGCACGTGTTCCACTCCTGGTCCGCGCAGGAGCTGATCGACCCGCTCGCCGTCGCCGGTGCCGAGGGCGCGTACTTCTGGGACTACGACGGCAACCGCTACCTCGACTTCACCAGCGGCCTCGTCTTCACCAACATCGGCTACCAGCACCCCACCGTCGTCGCCGCCATCCAGGAGCAGGCCGGCCGTCTCGCCACCTTCGCGCCGGCCTTCGCCGTGGACGTACGGTCCGAGGCGGCCCGCCTCATCGCCGAGCGCACCCCCGGCGACCTCGACAAGATCTTCTTCACCAACGGCGGCGCCGAGGCCGTCGAGCACGCAGTCCGGATGGCCCGGCTGCACACCGGCCGCCCCAAGGTCCTCGCCGCGTACCGCTCGTACCACGGCGGTACCCACACCGCGATCAACCTCACCGGCGACCCGCGCCGCTGGGCGTCCGACAGCGGCACGGCCGGCGTCGTCCACTTCCACGCGCCGTTCCTCTACCGCTCCCCCTTCTACGCCACGACCGAGGCCGAGGAGTGCGCCCGCGCGCTGGAGCACCTCGAAGCGACCATCGGCTTCGAGGGTCCGGCGACCATCGCCGCGGTCATCCTGGAGACCGTCCCGGGCACGGCCGGCATCATGACGCCGCCGCCCGGCTATCTCGCGGGGGTGCGCGAGATCTGCGACCGGCACGGGATCGTGTTCGTACTGGACGAGGTGATGACGGGGTTCGGCCGTACGGGGAAGTGGTTCGCCGCAGAGCACTTCGACGCCGTACCCGACCTGCTGACCTTCGCCAAGGGCGTCAACTCCGGCTATGTGCCGCTCGGTGGCGTCGCCATCTCCGCCGCGATCGCCGACACCTTCGCGACGCGCCCGTACCCCGGCGGACTGACGTATTCCGGCCATCCGCTGGCCTGCGCCGCCGCCGTCGCCACGCTGCGGGTGATGGCGGACGAGCAGGTCGTCGAGCACGCCGCGCACCTCGGCGCGACCGTCCTCGGCCCGGGGCTGCGGGAGCTGGCCGGCCGGCATCCGTCGGTGGGCGAGGTGCGCGGTACGGGGGTCTTCTGGGCGCTCGACCTCGTACGGAACGCGGAGACGCGCGAGCCGCTCGTGCCGTACAACGCGACGGGCGGGGCGAACGCGCCCATGGCGGCCTTCGCGGCGGCCTGCAAGAAGAGCGGCCTGTGGCCCTTCGTCAACATGAACCGCACGCATGTGGTCCCCGCGTGCAACATCACCGAGGCCGAGGCGGAGGAGGGGCTGGCGCGGCTGGACGCGGCGTTGGAGGTGGCGGACGGGTACGTCGAGTAGTGCGGAGAAGGCTCGGAGAAGGCTCGGAGAAGGCTCGGAGAAGGCTCGGAGAAGGCCGGAAGAGAGACATCCGATTCGTCTCTCCCGTCTCACTCGTCCCGTCCGTCGACCGTCGGTCTAAGGTGTCGGAAGCCGGACGAGGGGACGGAACGATCATGCCCGCCAGCGGAGCCGTGACCCGCAGTACTCTGCGGCAGCAAATCGCGGACGCGCTCCGTGACGAGGTGCTCGCAGGGCGTTTACTGCCAGGCCAGGAATTCACCGTCAAGCAGATCGCCGAGCAGTACGGGGTCTCCGCGACGCCCGTCAGGGAGGCGCTGGTCGATCTCTCGGCGCAGGACCTGCTCGACTCGGACCAGCACCGGGGCTTCCGGGTGCACCAGTTCTCGGTGGACGACTTCCGGGGCATGGTCGAGGCGCGCGGGCTGGTCGTGGACGCCGTCTTCCGGCAGCTGGAGGGCGAGCGGCTGGCGGCCAGGGCGCACGGTCCCGCCCTCGTCTCCGTACGGCGCCGGGCCGAGGAGGCCGCGCGCGCCGCGCGGGCCGGGGACCTGAACATCCTCATCGGTTACGACCTGCGGTTCTGGCGGGAGCTGTGCGCGCTGGTCGCCAACCGGTACGTCGCGGAGTTCCTGCACCGGCTGCGCGTGCAGACCTGGGTGTTCTCCGTACCGTTCCTGCGGGCGGACGCCGAGGGCGGGAAGTGGCTGTGGAGCGGGCACGAGCGACTGGTGACCGCGCTGACCCTCGGCGACACGGCGGCGGTACGTGCCGTGATCGGTGAGTACGACGATCATTCGCTCAAGTGGGCGGAGAGGCTGGAGCGTTCACACCGGTGACTGAGAACATAGGTGACGTTCCGGCCGATGGCGTCGGGGCTGTCGGTCGCGCCGGGGGTCTCAGTGGCCTCCGGGCCGGTGCGGACGTCGATCTGACCGTCGTCGTCCCCGCGTACAACGAGGAGCTGCGCCTCCGCCCCACCCTCGACGCCATCCGCGACCATCTGCGCGCGGACCCCGACCGCTGGGGCCGCTGGGAGCTGATCGTCGTGGACGACGGCTCGACCGACGGCACGGCCGCCGTCGCCGCCGAGGCCGCCGCCGCCGAGCCGCGCATCCACGTGGTGACGAGCGCCGGCAACCACGGCAAGGGCCACGCCCTGCGGCAGGGCGTGCTCGCCTCGTACGGCCGGCGCGTGCTGCTCACCGACGCGGACCTGGCGACCCCGATCGCCGAACTCGACCGGCTCGACGCGCAGCTCACGGCGGACGGCGGCGACGGCGCCGCGATCGGCTCGCGCGCGCACCCCGACGCGCGGATCGAGGTGCGGCAGCTCGCGGTGCGCGAGTGGCTCGGCCGGCTCGGCAACCGGCTGATACAGCGCGTCGCGATCGACGGCATCAACGACACCCAGTGCGGCTTCAAGCTCTTCGAGGGCGAGCGGGCGCGGGCGGCCTTCGCGGACTCGCGGCTCGACGGCTGGGGCATCGACGTCGAGATACTGCGCGCCTTCCGGCGGGCGGGCCTGCCGGTGACGGAGGTGCCGGTGCGCTGGGCGCATCAGGCGGGGTCGAAGGTGCGGCCGTTGGACTACCTCAGGGTGCTGCTGGAGCTGATACGGCTGAGGCTGGGGGGTACGGGGAGTGCGGGGGGTACGGGCGATGCGGGCCGTGCTGGTTCTCCAGGGCGCCGATTCCGCGACCGATTCCGCGACCGTCCCCACCTCCGTACGGACGCCGGGATCGTCGTCCTCTTCCTCCTCGCCTCCCTCTACCTCTACAAGGGGCTCTGGGCGGATCTCGACCACACCTATCTCGCCGACGCGGGCTCCGACCAGAACCAGTGGGAGTGGTTCTTCGCGGTCACCGCCGACAACATCACCCACCTCCGGAACCCGCTGTTCACGACGTACCAGAACTTCCCCGACGGCGTGAACCTGATGGCCAACACCGTCATGCTCGGCCTCTCGGTGCCCCTCACGCCGATCACGCTCGGCCTCGGCCCCGTCGTCACCTGGGCGCTGGTGCTCACGCTCGGGCTGGCGGCGACGGCGGTCGCCTGGTACTGGCTGTTCGCGCGCCGGCTGACCCGTAACCGCTGGGCGGCGGCCGTCGGCGCGGCGCTCGCGGCCTTCGCGCCGCCGATGATCTCGCACGCGAACGCGCACCCGAACTTCCTGGTGCTGTTCATGCTTCCGGTGATCATCGACAGGACACTGCGCCTGTGCGACCGGGACGAGGCCGGGGACCGCGACCCGGACCGGAAGCGGCGCACCGTACGGAGGAACGGCATCCTCCTCGGCCTCTTCGCCGCGTACCAGGTCTTCCTGGGCGAGGAGCCGCTGCTGATCGCCGTGATGGGCACGCTGCTCTTCGTGGTCGGCTACGCGGTCGTACGGCGCGGCGCGGCGCGGGCGGCGCTGGGGCCCCTGCTGCGCGGGGTCGGGTGGGGGCTGCTGGTGTGCCTGCCGCTGGTGGCGTTCCCGCTGGGGTGGCAGTTCTTCGGCCCGCAGAGCTACCACAGCGTGCTGCACGGCGACAACGCGGGCAACAGCCCGCTCTCCTTCCTGGAGTTCTCCGGGCGCGCGCTGTTCGGCGACGAGGCGACGGCCGACCGGCTCGCGATGAACCGGACCGAGCAGAACGCCTTCTACGGCTGGCCGCTGATCTCCCTCACGCTGGGGATCGTGGTGTGGCTGTGGCGGCTCGCGGTGGTCAGGGCGCTGGCGTTCACGGCGGTGGCGGCGGCGCTGCTGTCGCTGGGGCCGAAGATCCGTATCCCGTACACGGACGTGGTCGTACCGGGGCCGTGGCGGCTCCTCGCGGACCAGCCGCTGTTCGAGTCGGTCATCGAGTCCCGGGTGGCGATGATCTGCGCGCCGGCGCTGGGGGCGCTGCTGGCGATCGCGGTGGACCGGATGCTGGAGCTGCGGACGAGCGGGGCGGCGGCGGAGGATGTCGCGGACCTCACGGTCGCCGAGGCGTTTCAGCGCTATGTGCTGCGGTACGGGCAGCCGGTCATCGCGCTGTCCGTGGTCGCCCTCGCGCTGCTGCCGATCGTGCCGACGGCGCTGCCGGTACGGGAGCGGTCGGCCATCCCGGAGTTCATCACGCAGGGCATGTACCGGCCGTACACGGCGAAGGGCGAGACCGTCGTCCCCGTACCCCTGCCCGACCCGGGGAGCGCGGAGGCGCTGCACTGGCAGTCGGCGACGGGCTTCGGATTCTCCGTGCCCCGGGGGTACTTCAACGGTCCGCTGGGCGAGGACCGGACGGGCATCTACGGTGCGCCGGCCCGCTACACCTCCAACCTCTTCCGTGATGTCCGTTACGGCGGCCAGATCCCGGAGATCGGTGACCAGTGGCGGGCACAGGCGCGGTTCGACCTGCGTTTCTGGAAGGCGGGCGTGGTGGTGCTGGCGCCGCAGGCCAACGACGCGGCGCTGTACGACGTGCTGGAGAAGCTGTTCCAGCGGCCGGGGAAGCGGATCGGCGGGGTCTGGATCTGGGACGTACGGGCGGAGGCGCGATGAGGGTCCGGGCGGAGGTGCGGTGAGGGTCCGGGCGGAGGTGCGGTGAGACGTCCGGGTGGAGGTGCGGTGAGAGGCCCGGGCGGAGGTCCGCGCGGAGGCGCGGTGAGATGTCCGCGCGGAGGCGCGATGATGGGGGTTCCCGCACCCCGCCGTTCCCGCCCCCTACGCCGAACGAGTCCGCCGCATTACGCTGTCCCGACCATCGCGCGCACGCGTACGAACCCGCTTGGAGAGCGAGCCTCCCTTGGCCTGTGACCTGTGGTTGGTCCCCCTCGTCGATGTGCTGTGCCACAGCCCCGACAATCCCTTCGCCGAAGAGATCGCCGTCTACGACAAGGCGCTCGGCGAAGCCGGGCTGCCGTCCGTCCCCGTATTCGCCTATATGCCGGGCCTGTCGGGCGATGTCGCCCCGGTCGCCGGTTTCGACTACGACGCGCTGCACTTCCTGCGGCGCGCGTATCTGCTCCAGCTCTGCGGCCTGGCGGTGACGCCGGTCGGCGAACTGGGCGGTGACTACGAGCAGTTGCTGGAGATGTTCGAGTCGACGGCCCAGGAGTCGCATCTCGTCTGGCACTACGACCACGCGGGCGCGTATGTCCCCGTGGACTACGACGCGCCTCTCTCGAACGATGAACTCCTCGCGGGCGGCGGCCCGTTGGGATCCACGCAGGGCCTGCTGCGGGAGCTGGAGATCGTCGCCCCGGCGATCGGGATCGACCCGGCGAACCCTCCGGCCGCCCCGGCCCCGCCGCACGCCCCCACGTCCCTGGAGGAACCGGCGATCTCGGTTCCGTACGACGACAGCCCCTTCGCCCGGGAGCGCCACGTCTGGCTCGGCCTCCACGCGGCGGCCACCAGGAGCCTGGGCCAGGGCTCAATGATCATCTTCAGCTGAGCGAAGCTCCGACTGGCGAGTACTGGTGAGGGCGGCACGGGGTCCCCGTGCCGCCCTCGCTGGTGCTACTGGTGTTACCGCTGTTACCGCCGTTTACCGCGTCTCGGGCGGGCGCTGCCGGGGCATGTTCGGGCGGGTGCCCGGGGGGAGCGGGAAGCGGCCCAGGGGCTGTACGGGGCCCTCGACGCGCACCCCGGCCATGGGCAGCGACTGCATCATCAGAGGCGCGGGGCCCGAGCGGAACTCGACCATCCAGTCGGCCGTCTCCACCCGCACCAGCTCCGTCACGTCCTCCGTGAACTTCCGCAGCACCGTCAGGCACCGCTCGGCGGCCTCGCTCGCCGTGCCCTCCGTCGGGCCGAGCACCTCCCGTACGCACTCCGACGCCCAGTCGAACTGGAACGTCTGCAGCCGCCGCTGCACGGCCTGTGCCGTCGCCACCGCCCGCATCCAGCCCGACGACAGCCCGCAGTAGCGGTCGCACGCCACGCCGGCCGCGCCCAGGAGCAGCGCGAGGTACCCCCAGCCGGTGGCGCCGGGCAGCACCTCCGTCACGTCCAGCAGCGGCAGCGAGGCGCCCGCCGTCACCGCGACGGCCGTGGCGGCGCGCAGGGCGCGGGCGAGGCGCCGTTTGCGTAACCGGTCGGCCAGATACCAGTCGACGGTGCGCAGCGCCCCCGTCTCGACCCAGCGGTACAGCTCGTCGAGCCGTTCGGCGGGCTCGCCCCAGTCGCCGAGGGGGAACGGCCCTCCGGCCAGGTCGCCGTACGGCTGCGGGCTCTCGCCCCGGCCGGGGCCGTGGCCGTCGGCGTCCTCCATGCCCGTACCGGTGCCCGTACCCGTACCTGTATCGAAACCCGTATCGGAACCCGTGCCCTCGTTTTCGCTTCTGCCGGCACCGGACGGGGCGCCCTCCTCCCGGGCGGGGCCCCCGGGCTGCATCTCCGGCTGGCTCACCGGGGCACTCCTCTGTCGGTCGGTCTGGTGGTCGGTCCGTCGGGATATGTGACTCTACGTAACCGTCAATGCACGCACGCGCGTATGCCCTTCCTACCGCCAAATGGTGGGCGGTGCGATCGAAATCCCGGCATTTCACCCCCGCTGGGGGCCTTGATCAGGTAGAGGAGCCGGGATGCTCTCACTCGAAAGAGTTCGTCCCGGCGGGGTAGGGCGAGCTGAGCGGGGACCACGTAGGCTCGGCTTACAGATAAACCGTCGTCTAAGTGCCTGGAGTGACCGTGATTCCCGGTGGTGGCCAGCCCAACATGCAGGACCTGCTCCAGCAGGCCCAGAAGATGCAGCAGGACTTGGCGCGAGCGCAGGAGGAGCTGGCGAGCGCCGAGGTCGAGGGCCAGGCGGGCGGTGGTCTCGTCAAGGCCACGGTCAACGGCTCGGGCGAGCTGCGTGGCCTGGTGATCGACCCGAAGGCGGTGGATCCCGAGGACACGGAGACCCTCGCGGACCTGGTCCTCGCCGCCGTACACGCGGCGAACGACAACGCGCAGCAGCTCCAGCAGGAGAAGCTCGGCCCGCTGGCGCAGGGGCTGGGCGGTATGCCGGGGCTGCCGTTCTAACGGCGTCCGTACAGCAACTGGCGTACGAAGGTACGTACGTAGGAGCTCACCACGCGCAACAGCGCGCACCGCACCCCAGAGAGGCAATCCGTTGTACGAAGGCGTGGTCCAGGACCTCATCGACGAACTGGGCAGGCTGCCCGGCGTCGGTCCCAAGAGCGCGCAGCGGATCGCCTTCCACATCCTCCAGGCCGAGCCGACCGACGTCCGCCGCCTCGCCCAGACCCTCCTTGAGGTCAAGGACAAGGTCCGGTTCTGCGCCGTGTGCGGCAATGTGGCGCAGGAGGAGCGCTGCGGGATCTGCCGCGACGCGCGCCGCGATGTGACGGTGATCTGTGTGGTGGAGGAGCCGAAGGACGTCGTCGCCATCGAGCGCACCCGCGAGTTCCGGGGGAAGTACCACGTGCTCGGCGGCGCGATCAGCCCCATCGAGGGCGTCGGCCCCGACGACCTGCGGATCCGCGAGCTACTCACGCGGCTCGCGGACGGCACCGTCACCGAACTCATCCTCGCGACCGACCCCAACCTGGAGGGCGAGGCCACGGCCACGTACCTCGCCCGCATGATCAAGCCGATGGGCCTGCGGGTCACCCGTCTGGCCAGTGGTCTGCCCGTGGGGGGCGACCTGGAATACGCCGATGAGGTCACGCTCGGGCGTGCCTTCGAGGGGAGACGACTTCTCGATGTCTGACGCAACGCTGCACGCCGTACACCAGGATCCGGACGACTTCGCGGTCCAGATCGCCGACCAGATCGAGAGCTTCATCGTCGCGGTCACGGAAGTGGCGAAGGGCGACGAGCCGGGCAGCACCGTACCGTTCCTGCTGCTGGAGTTCTCCCAGCTCATGCTGGCCGGCGGCCGGCTGGGCGCCCACGAGGACATCCTTCCCGAGGAACGGTACGAACCCGATCTCGGCCCCGAGCCGGACGTCGACGACCTCCGCGAACGCTTCGCCGTGCTCCTTGAGCCGATCGACGTCTACTCGGAGGTCTTCGACCCGTACGAGCCCCGCAAGGCGCCGGTCCCCGCCCGTATCTCCGACGACATCGCGGGCGTCGTCACGGACCTGCGCCACGGCATGGCCCACTACCGGGCTGGCCGTACGACCGAGGCGCTGTGGTGGTGGCAGTTCTCGTACTTCTCCAACTGGGGCTCCACCGCCTCCGCCACCCTCCGCGCCCTCCAGTCTCTGGTCGCCCACGTCCGCCTGGACCAGCCCCTCCCGGCCCTCGACGGCCTGGACACGGACCAGGCCCTGACGGAGGACGCGGAGGCGGTCCTGGCGGAGGAGGCGGGCAAGGTCATGGCGGAGGAGATCGCGGGGCCGCTGGGACTGCGGACGGGGACGGCGCGGTAGCGGGACGGCGCGGTGGCGGGCCTTCCTGCGGCACGGCGTACGGCGTACGGCGGCCCCGGAAACGCGGTGACCACGACGACGCCGTACGTATGGTCCCCGCCCCTGCCCGTGTCCCCGCTGCCGTCTCCGCCTGCGTCCCCGCTGCCACGGCACTGACGACAGGCGCCGGCGCTGTGGCACTCAGCCGTTCTGGGCCCGGTCGTAGACCTTCTTGGCGGTGTCCTTCAGTACCTCTCCGTACATCTTGGTCGGTGTCAGGGAGTCCAGCGAGGCGTTGACCGAGACCAGAACGCCCTTGCCGGTGGCCGTGTCGAAGTCGGCCAGCCACGGGCCGCCGCTGGCGCCGCCGGTCAGGTCGCAGGGGATGGCCTGCGTGCCCTGCGTGTCCTGCTCCTTCTTCGCCTTGCCGACGCAGCGGAGGAGTTCCTCGCCGCGCTGCGGACGGGTGGCGGAGTAGCCGAGGGCGGAGACGGTGCCGCCGACGGCGCGGTTGAAGGCGATTCTCTGGCCGCCGACGACGTCGGTGAGCTTGCGGTCCTTCTTGTCGGCGTCGACGACCAGCGCGGCGATGTCATTGGTGGACTTGTTCTCCCACGCGCGCGGTGCCGCGGCGCTGCGGACCGCGAACGTGCCGTACGGCGTCTTGCCCTTGCTGTAGCCGGGGGCGAACACCATGAGGATGTTGGTGTTGCCGGGAGACGAACCCCGGCGCACGCAGTGGGCGGCCGTCATCACGACGGAACGGTTGGCGCTCTTCACGGCCGTGGCCGTGCACCAGGTCTCGGCGCCGCTCGCGTTGACGAAGAAGAGCCGTCCCACGGTCTTCGGCGGAGTGCCCTTGTACGGTTTGGCCTTCGGCCCGGTCGGCCCCAGATCCACGGACTTCCCGACGGTTTTCATCCGGGCGGTTGTCCAGTGGGCGAGGGCTTCTTTGCGCTCCTTGGCGGTGTACTTCAGGACCGAGACAGGGTCGGCCGAAGTGGCATGAGCCTGGACGACCTCGGCCGACGAGGGGAGCGGGGCGGCGAGGACGAGGGCCGCGGCCACGGCGATTCCCATGGCGCGATCACGGAGGTGCCGGATCACGGGAGTGGATGTCTCGGACATGGCGGATGTCTCGGACACGACGGATGTCTCCTCATCGGGATGCGGATGGTGGGCGGGGGTTGTCATCCGCTGCAAGAGAGGAGGAACTCGCCTTGCTGGTTGCGCTGTTGATGATCTGTGACACATGCGTACGGAGGCGCGGACGTGTGGAGCGGCGGCCGGGTCGCGCTGCGGTACGGGACTGAACAGCAGCCGCTCCGCTACCGCGCCCCGGCACCGACTCCTGAGCCCCAACGCCCATGTTCTCCGAGTACGGGAACTCAGGCTCCGTGGCGCGAAGGGCGTGAGGCTATGGGCATGAGCCAACGGAGCCGTGAGAGGCAACCCCCCCCATGCACACAGCCCCGTACGTCACCCCGTACGTCACCCCGTACGTCACCCCGTACGTAGCCCCGCACCGACGTCTTCTCGCCGCCGTGGCGGGCGTCCTCTGGGGCCTCACGTTCGCCATGCTGCTCTGGCTGGCGTTCTGGACACTGCTGGTCGCCTCTGTTCGGGCATCCGAATTCGGTACGCCGATGTCCTCCACCCTGCTGACACCAACAGCCGCCGTGGCCGGCGCGGGAGCCGCGCTGGCGGGGCTCTACTTCGCACCCGGTATACGCCGCCTGCCGACCGCCGCCAGACTCGCCCTTCTCGGCGCACTGGCCTTCCCGATCCCAACGGCCTTGGCCCTGCACCCGCTGGTCACCTGAGAGGTAGACGGGTGGCGCGGGTTGTGGGGATGGGGGCCGCCCCTCCTGCTGTGAGTTTCGCGCTTCCGGGCCGGGTGTCAAGGGCGCTCCTCCGTCGCGTCGGCTGCGCCGATTGCGCTGCGCTCCACCCTGGACACCCGGCCCTCCAGCGCAAGTGCGGCTTTTCGGGAGGGGCGGCCGGGGGGTGGGGGTTGCCCGGGGGGCTGGCCGGGCTGCCGGTCGGTTCGGGGTCCGGCGGGCGGGTGGGCCCTGCGGGGCTGCGCGGCAGAGGAGAGGGGTGGTCTGACACCGGCTCGGCGGCCGGCGGTCCGCTGCTGGTTACGACTCATGCCCCACTGGTCGCCGTGGAGTGGGAGCAGAGACAGCTGGGACCCGTGTGGCAACAAGTGGGCTCCCGGAGCCGGTATTTGCATCCAGAAGGGCGTCTAACGCACCTCAAGACACATGTGCCGTCCGGAGAGCCCCTCAACCGCCCGTCAAACCACCCTATATCGGGCAGATCGGCGGGTGATGGGGGGCTTGATCCCGACGACGGTGACGTTGCGGCCGTCTGGCGGGCCGGAAGTGGCTCTAGCGTCGCACTCCCTGCTCCGGGCACCGCCCGGAGACCCCGCGGACCGGCCCGAGGGCCCCGGCCGGACAGCAACTCCCGCCCGCCTCCCGGGCACCACGACGCAACGGTGACCAGCGAGGCATGAGTGCCAGCAATCAGACGGCCGTCAGCCGCCGAGATGAGCCCCGCTGCCCCATGCAAAGAGCGCGCAGCCCCGCAGGGCCCACCGGCCCGCCGGCCCCTGAACCGACCGGCAGTCCAGCAGGCCCCTCGGGCAACCCCTCCCACCGGCCGCCCCTCCCGAAAAGCCGCACTTGCGACTCCGGGGCAGGTGTCAAGGGTGACCGAAGGTCATCGCGCAGCGACGCGACGCAGGAGCGCCCTTTACTCCTGTCCTGGAGGCGCGAAACTCACAGCAGGAGGGGCGGCCCCGCCTCGCGTGCTCGGAAAGGGGCACGGGTGAGGGCGTTCTTCGGGCCGCGCGCGGCCCGGGGCGGTGCCTCGTCCATGCCGCAGAGGACCTGGCCACCATGACCACCCCGACCTCGCGCCGCCGCCGAGGCCCGCGCCTACTGCTCTCTGACCAGGACGTCCGCCGCCTGGTGCCCGCCGTATCCGCCTGGCTGGAATGTGGAGTGGGCCCCGCCGGCCTCTGTAAGGGGTTGATTTTTAGTTCGGCATAGAGGTGCCAATTTCACAGAATGGTTCACTTGCCATTCAACTTCTTGAGGGTATCGGACGCCGCTCTGTAGCCTGATTCCGCGCCGCCGCGGCAGTTCGACAGGAGCTTGTCATAGTTTTCCTTCTCAACTCCCTGCGCTTTCGCCCATATTCCGGCAACTTCAATCCCTTCTTCGCGAAGCAACGGGAATTGTTTGGCGGCGGCAGTCGCGCTGAGCTTATTTGCCCATTCGGCAGTAATGTGGCCGGCGGGGTCTTCCTTGAAGGCGGGGGCTTCAGTGGAATTATTCGCTATGGTATCTACGACGGTTTTCTGCCATATTGCGGCCTTCTCTTTCGAGTGGTCGGTTGATATCGCGTCAGCCAGAGCATCCATGGCGGCGAGGGCGCGTGCATTGGATACGGGATATGACATCAAATTCGCGTCTATTTCCGCGTGTGATATCGAGGAAAGAGACTTTGCTGCGTGGCGGGCCTCGGCCATGCGCAGTACAGCGTATGCGTGCGGATCCTCGGAGACGGAACGAAGTACTCGGAAGAGAGTTTCCTTGTATACGGAAATGTGCACTCCGGAGTCGTCCGTCCACGGTCCATCGGAGGCATCTCCGTTGGTCACGTACTCCGCTGAACCAGTGCCGATAATAATATGCGTATCGCCCACATATTCTGTAAGTGCCTCGGCAATCGGTGACCTGAGGTCGGGAGGCAAGTGGCTCCCGCTTTTCTCTATGTGATCAGCGGCAGCAAGCAGTACGTTCTTCATGGCCTGAGCCTGCTTGAGATTATTCTGTCCGGAACCCGTGGCACCCGTCGCCTTTTTGATCGATTCTCCGAGCTCCTCGCAGCTTTCCGGCCTCTGGTCCTCAATTCCAACGACTTCGTGCATCCTTTTGTCCTTGAGGAGCCCACTGCACAAATCTTCACCCTCCTGTGAGCCGATGAGGAACCATGCACCGAGCCCGCCGATCGCCAGGGATCCAGCTATAAGCGCACCTATCATGCGGTAGCGTGCAGGCCGTGATGAATCTTCGGTCGGCATCGTTTTTAGAGTGTGTCTCACGTGGCAAGTTTCGCGAGCTTCTTGTAGCAGGTCAGGGCGGCGGCCAGGCCGAGGAAGGCGAGAAAGTGCGAGCCCTTTCGT
>NZ_JBFBEZ010000077.1:0-18742 GCF_040701725.1 Streptomyces sp. NPDC093109 | reverse complement strand
GGCATATCCCGCTCCGCGGGATATGCCCCGGCAAGCCGGGGCATAGAGCGCGAATTGCGCAAGCGCAATTCGGATTCCCGCGTAAACGCGGGAATGGAATTCCGTAAACGGAATTCCGAACGGAATGCAATTCGCGTTTGCGCGAATTGGAGGCGACCGCGCAAGCGCGATCACCCAGGCTGGCTACGAGGGGAGATGCATCACGCGCGTGCCTGTGCAGGGCTTGGGGTTACTGGCCACTACCCCCGCAACGGATGTGACGGACCGTCGGTCCACGTAGGTGCCGACCCTGCCGCAGTGACGGGTTCCACTGCGCTCCACCCTGACGCCTTCCCCACCCTCGAATCCAGCCGCTCACGTTCACCAATACCCCGCCAGCATATACGCCAACCCGCCACTGTGGGACAGGATTCGATGATACGTCATCCTGGGGAGTGAACGCGTGACACGGATGATGCATCACGTACGTGCACTGTGTAGCGTTTGGGTCCTGGCCGCGCCACCCCTGCCCCAGTCAAAAACTACCGGCTGAATTCAGAATTACGCGGCCCAAAATAGCTCAGCCACAGAAAGGAAGCTCCGATATGGGACCGGTTGAATTCGACGTGCGGAGGTACCGGAGCCGTCCGGCCCCCCAGGGCCGGGTGGCGGAACCGCCCACCGGTGCCGGCCACGCTTCCTTGTGGTTGATCGTCACGGTCGGCACCACCCGAGACTCAGAGCCGCTGCTGCTGTCCACGACCCGCACAGGGGCGCGGTGTCGCACGCGAAGCCGCCTCAGCCATCGACGGATCGACCAGTGGCGCCGCAGAACGGCGTCCACGGGCGCGTGGGGACCTACTGGCCTCCCCCCGGGGCCGTCGACCGCCCGGGGCGCGGCCTCAGGGGCGCCTGGGGGCCTTCGCGGGTGCGGTGGTCATGCGGGCCGGGTGGCGGGTGTGGGACGGCACGCCCCAGGAGCTGCGGATCACTGGCTGTGCTGGTTGGTGCCGTCGGTGGCGGGCCTGGCCACGCGCGTGACGCCTTGGTCCCGACCTCGCGCGCGCGTGCGTCTAAAAGAAAAGAGGGCCCTCGGGAAAAACCGGCTCTGACCTGGGCTTTTATGGAAGGGGATGTGTCGGCGCTGACACATTGACCTGCGGAAATGTGTCCGTGGTGCCACATCGACACCCGCATTTGCCAACTCTGCTTGTACAACTGTGGAACGTTGCTGGTGGGAGCCGGTTTTCAGGAAACACCCCTCGAATCCAATGTGTCGGCGTCGACACCAAAGCGCCACGCCAGCGTGTACAAATCTGCCAACTGAGCTTGAACAACTGCTAGGGTCCGGCGCGACCCCCAAGATCGAGGACAGGACCACCGTCGATGCCCCGCCAGCCCAAGCGCCCGACCGCCGGCCGCGGCAAGGGCAAGATCACCGCCGTTCCGCCCGGTGGTGACAGCGCCTTCCGCGAGACCCTGTCCTCCCGGCTGGGCAAGGACATCAAGCCGCCGACCCGCAAGCGGCCGGTGCAGCAGATGGACGTCAACGTCCGGTATACCTATCGCGCGCCTCACGAGATGTACGGGCGTTCCGGCTACAGCGTGGTGTCCAACGACTTCCTCTCCGACGTCCTGGCCGTGCTCATCGCCCAGCACGGCATGTCTCCGATCCAGTCCGCGGTCCTGCTGTGGTGCATCGGCCGGCAGCGCGAAGGCTGGCTACGCGCCACGCACAAGAAGATCGCCGACAGGCTGGGCGTGGAACGGTCGAACGTGACCCGGGCGATCGGCCGCCTCGAGGAATGGCACATGATCCAGCGCGTGGACACTGGGCTGATCTTCGTGAACCCGATGCTCGGGTTCGAGGGCAACGGAGACGTACAGCGCGAGATTCTGGACGCACTGCGCGACAAGGAGACCGGGAAGCTGCCCGAAGAGGTCTTCCCGGCCCTCAACGCCCCACCGCCACCGCGCAGCGTTCAGCTGGAGCTCGGTGCCGAAGACGGGGAAGATGTAATGGTCGACGAAGAGGGGCGGGCATGCTGATCCAGGCGAGCGCCGGTTTCGGAATGCTGTACCGGCTGGACCTCACCAAGGCCGCGATGGAGCTGCTGAGCGTCCTCATCGAGCGCCAGGAGCCCGGCGGCGAGGTGAACGCCTCCCAGGCCGAACTGGGCGCGCGCGTGGGCCTGTCACGGAACTCCGCGAACACGGCGATGTCGCTGCTGGAGAGCCGGAACCTCGTGCTGAGGCCCGTCGACCGCAAGTACCGGACCTACTACCTCCACCCGTACATCGCCTCCTACGCCTCCCAGGAAGAGCTGGAGGAAGCGATCGAGGACGCATCCGAGCGCATCAAGGCCGGCGAACTGCCCGAGATCGCCGTCCCGCTGTACGAAACCGCGCCGCCCAAGCGCCAGAGCCAGCCGCTTCGGGCCGTCCGCGCCGCCGGCTGACGTCGCCCGCCATATGTGCCCCGGCGAGCACCCGGTGCGTACACCGTCCCCCTCCAGGGGAAACCCGCAGGTCAGCGGCGCGCGGCCCGAGTAGGCGGTAGCACCAGGTAAACCGGTTTGTTCTGGTTCTCCAGAACACAACCGGCGGCTGTTCCGGTCCGTGCGTACATTGTTCCCCTCTGCGGGAAACCCGCAGGCAGCCGTCCCGCACGGTGGCGTTGCTGCCACGAAACGGTGGCAGCAACGCCACCAAACAGCGCCGTCGGTCAGCAGGCTCTGACCGACGGCGCTGTATGCGGTAGCCGTGCATAGATCTCGCCCGGAACATCGCAGATCTGCGATGCTATGCAGCCGCCGGGACGGGCTCCCGACCGTGCAGGTGCCCGTGGAGCGGCAGGTGCTGGCAGGGGCAGCACGGCCCGAGCGGTGAGCAGCAGCTGCCCGTCGCTGTCGGGACGGGGCCGGCCTGCCACTCGTGCAGCACCCTTGTGCTACGCGGGCCCATGCAAATACTGCGCTGCACCCGCGACACCGCCCTCCTGTCACCCGACAACCACCACCAGGACCCACGCGTTGCACTACCGCGACGACGGCCACCGTTCACCGGAACCCACCGATGACACCCCCTGCCCACCACCGGCGAGCATCACGACCAGGAGCAGCGGCACCCTGCCGCCGCAGGCCCTCGCCTCACACCTCACACCCTCACATCGCACCCCGGCCACCAGGGGAAACGGGCTGTGTGTCACACAGGAGCAGCCGGGAGCGGTGGCCTACAAGACAATGCCGTGCAGGGCGCGGCGGTCACCGGACATCGCGTAGCGGCGGGCGGCGAGGCCGTTCGTGAGGGTCTCGCCGATCTGCGCGCACAGTGGCGCCAGGACGTCGGCCGCGTCGGTGTCGGAGAGGTAGGCCGGGGCGACTTCGAGCATCAGCTTGCCGATCGCGTGCGTGCTGGTGGCGAGGTCGTCGACGACGGCGCGCAGCGCGGCGAGCGCGGGATCCGCCGGCGGATCGGCGGGCGGCGGGGGCGGGGCGGTGCGGACGTCGCGGACGGCCTGGCGGACCACGGCGCGCACGGTCGGCTCATCGAGGGCTGTCAGGCCGCTGTGGGCGAGCGTGGCGAGTCGGCGGGTGATCAGAGCTCCGTGACGGCGTCCGTACGGCTGGAGACGTCGATCAGGGCGCGCTGGGACAGGCCGTAGTCGAGCGCGGCCGCGGCGGCCGGGTCGGTGTCTCGCGTGCGAGACATCTCGGGGCCGGCGGCGACCGCGTCGTGGATCGCGGCGAGCGCGCGGGCAACGTCGAGGAGCCGGTACGCCTGGGCGCGGCTGATGCCGAACTCCGCCCGGCAGTACGACTCCCAGCTGCTGTGCCCCAGGGGGAGCCACACCCGGGCGGCGTGCGCGTCGCGGACCCGGGCGGCGAGGACCGCCACGGAGCGCCGGACGTCGTCCATCGCCTCGCGTAGTCCGGCCGCCGCTGCCCCGGGCGCGAGCCCGGGGCAGCGGCGGCTGCGCCGGTTCGACACCGTGCTCCTGGTCCTCGGTGTGCTTGCCCACGACTCCATCGTCCTCCGGGCCGGCGGGCGCCACCAAGCGTGCGGGAGCACAAGGCGCCGCGTATCGGGACAGGACCGGTCCGCAGTTCACCGGATTGAGGGGTGGCTGTGCTGGTTGCTGACGGGGGTGAGGGTGATGCGGCGCTGCTGGGCTGGACCTCACAGGCTCATAGCCTCACAGGTCAGCGCGTTCACCTGGGGAAACGGGGAGTGAGCCTCACACCCCACAGGTGGTTGAGGGGCACCAGTGCCGTTCTACGCTCCGCGCCATGGACAACGAGACCGAGGTGGCCCGGGTGGACCCGCGCCAGTTGCCGAAGGGCAGCTTCACCGACTCTGACGTGGCCAGGATCGAGCTGGTGAGTGAGGCCGCATCCATCGCACGCCGCCTTGAGCGGTACGCACAGATGGTGGGCGAGGACGAAGCGCAGGCGGGTGACTACGTGCGTCTGGCGAAGGTCCACGATGCGCACGACTCCCTGATGGAGGAGGCGGTGGTTGCCGAACGGGTTCGCGGTACGAGCTGGGAGATCCTGGCGGAGGTCCTCGGGGTGACCGCAGAGGAAGCGGAGAAGGAGTGGGGCGGCGCGGAAGCCCGGTGGCGGCGTGCAACCCCTGTCACGAGCGTCCACCGTAAGGACCCTGGGTACTTCGCGGCAGCCGCTGACGAGTACATCACCACGGGCAACCCGGGACGGATCGGCCCCGCCGGGGGCCGGCCGTTGTCCCTTTCCCTGGACGCGGCCGCTCATCTCACCGGCCGGGATGTCTCCGCAGCGGATCAGGCGTTCGCAGGCGCTCCTGGCTGCGCGCACTGTTCCCGTTGAGCTCCGCGTTTCCGGGGCCGGGGCCACCGCCTTCGCCCCTCGCTGTGCACCTTCGCGGCAGCTCCCGAAGGGGGGCGTGACGCCGTATGGCCTCAGGCGGTGCTCCAGCCGACTTCCAGGCCTATCCGCGTGAACATCCGGCCGCACCGCAACGGTGAAGGGGGTGCTGGCCGCCGAGCGAAATGAGGACCAATGCCGAAGAGGCCGCCGTACGACACGACGTACGGTTTCGACCACGCCACCGGGACCGTCCGCGTCGGGCACCACGACTTGGCCCGACTGCTGCTGATGTTCCGTTCGCTGATGCGCGAGCAGAAGCCGGGCTCGTGGGAGCACATGCGGGACTACGACCTGTCGTTCGAGCGCCTCGCGGACGCGGCTGACGCCGCCGCGGAGGTCGTCTACGGCAAGAACTGGAAGGGGCCCGACCTTCGGATGCGGTGCACGACGACCGAGCCGGTCTACGGCTGGCCCGGCGGCGCACCGTACAACGTCGGGGCAACGTTCACCTGGCTGGTGCCGGGATACGGCTCACACGCCACCAAGGACGAACTCTTCCCGATCACGCACCAGTCGCTGTGCGGGTTCAGCTGGGCGAGGGAGGACAGGCCGCGCCGGGTGGAGGGGCTGCCGGAGTGCCCGGAGTGCCGGCGCGAGGTCCAGCTCGGTGCGGAGCGTCCGCGCGGTTCCTGGTGACTACGGAGCGGATATGCGTTGCCGTGCGGGTGGCAACGGGTGGATACGGCCCCTTGGGCTGCGGGTTCCCGGCACACTCAGCCCACCAGCCTGCGTGGACGAGGAGAAGTGCGATGCCCAAGAAGACCGCCCCGGACGACGCGTACGACCCCGAGAGCGACACGGTCCGAGTCGGACGGCACGACCTGGAGCGGCTGCTGCTGGAGTTCCGCTCGCTGGTCAGCCGGCAGGCGCCCGGCAGCTGGGAGCACATGAGTGACTACGACTTGTCCTTCGAGCGGCTGGCCGACGCCGCCGACGCCGCCGCTCAGGTCCGCCAGGGCGCCCGCTGGGAGGGCCCCGACCTTCGGATGCGCTGCACCACCACCGAAGCCGTCTACGCCTGGCCGGAGGGCGCGCCGTACGAGGGCGGGACGACGGTCACGTGGAACGTGCCGGGTCACGGTTCCCACGCCACCGATCCCACCGAGGACCTGTCGATGTCTCTGTGCGGGTTCAGGTGGGCGGAGGGGGAAGGGCGGCGTGTGAGCGGCTTGCCGGACTGCCGTGAGTGCCGGCGGGAGGTCCAGCTCGGTGCCGACCGCCCTCGCGGCGACTCGTGACTCCGGCGCGGATCCATGGCGCCGTCCAGGTGGATACGGCCGTTGACACCGTGGCTACGGTGCGGAACGCCACGAGGGCGGCAGTTGCGATGCCGGGGTCGTGGCGTTGTCACCGGGTGGCTATCCGAGCCAGACGATGTTCAGCACGGTCAGTCGGCGCAGGGGCTGGTTTACCCAGTAGGTGAGGGAGAGCCGGCCGACGGACGCGTAGCGCACGTCCTCGCCCTCAAGGTCCTCCGCGTTCCACTGCCGGAAACCCCACGGGTCTGCGGCGGCGGCGCCCAGGACGTTCCACACGGTGTCTTCGACGTGTTCGGGCAGGGTGTCGAGGACCTTCGCGGCCGGTGCGGAGAAGCGGACCGCGTACGGCTGTCCGCTCACCGGCGCCTTCGCCTTCCCCGTAGCTCCGCCATGCCGATTGCCTCGCTGTCGTCGTAGCCGGAGGCGACGAACGCGTCGACGGCCGGGGCGTGGGCGAGGCGGCCCTGCCAGTCCTGTAGGACCTCGTACAGCCCGCCGAGAGAGAACGTCCGGCGGGAATCCTCCAGGGCCGCCGACCACTCCCGCTCGAAGGCCGGCACCCACTGCGCGGCGCGCGGGTCGGCGCGCAGCTGGGCGAGGATTTCGGCCGGCGCCCCGGGCGCAGGGGCGTACGGCGTGACGGGTGCGTGGTCGGGCTGCGCGCTCATCGGCCTGTTCCTCTTCTTCATGGGGAGGGCATTGCCGCACACCGTCATGTCGTCGTCCGTGCCCCAGCAGCAGAATCTGCCGAACGGCACGTCGCGGGCGGTGAGCGGAATCAGCCCGGCCCACCCCTCACCGTGCTCGGGGCACAGCAGCACGTCGGCCAGGTCAGGGTGCTTGTAGGCCACGATGTCGGCCTGACGAAGGCCGTGGGCGGGGCGTGCGCTCATCGGCTGGTCCTCCTGGCGGGTCGTCATCTCACGGTACGCGTGCTGGCGGCCGTGGAGGCGGACATACGGTGATCCCCTGCTACCGGGTGCGCAGGGCGCGGGCGACGGCCTGGGAGTGCTCGCGCAGCGGCTGGTCCTGCTGCTCCCAGGTGGCGGCCACATAGTTGAGGAGTTCAGCCGTCGCGCGCTCGGAGTCGCTCGGGTCGCCGGTCAGCAGCCGGTCGGCGGCGTACGCGACGTCGGCGGCCGGGGAGGCCGGCTCCTGCGCGTAGCCGGGGCGCGGGGAGCCGGTCAGCTTCAGGGTGTACTCGTTGCCGGTGCGGGTGAGGGCGGTGATGGTGTTGAGGTTGAGCGGGCCGAAGGATGGCTGTTCGAGGGCGGCGCGGATGAAGTGCGGGTGGTTGCCGATCGCGGCGGCGACGGCGTCCCAGGCGTAGGCGACCCGCTCAGCGTCGGGGTCCGGCTCCACGGTGGTCAGGGAGAGTTCGAAGCCGGTGCCGTCGGTGTCGCGGAACCAGACGGTCTCGTCGCCGGGCGCGGCCGGGGCGACGAAGGTGATGTGCGGGCTGCCGCGCAACGCGTCGGCGATGCGGACAGCGTCGTGGTCGGCGTCGAGCAGAGGGCTCTTGTCCCGGTCGATGGGCGGCATCTGAAGCTCGTCAGTTGTCACCGGAGAAGCCGGGAATTCGGGGGTCATTCATGCGCTCCTTATGAGTAGCCGATATCCAGGTAGTCGATGTCGTTGATTGCCACGTCCGACAGTCCCATAGCCCGGCCGCCGCCGTCCTGGAAATAGACGTCCTTAAAGCCTTCGGCGATGATTCCACGCATTTGCTGGTCGCTGGCACCCGCGTCGCGGGCCTCGAACAGGCGGCGGGCATACTCCGCGGGGAGGTGCACGGTGAGGCGCCGGAAGCGTCCGTCGTCGGTCGTGCCGACCGGCGCGGTGTACCCGAACCGTGCCCTCGTCTCCACCGTGATCCCGCTGGCGGCGGCCTGCTTGCGCCGGCGCTTGCGGACCTGGGGCTGCCAGCGGGAGCGGACGGCGTCGTCGATTTTCGCGGCGATGTCCTTGGGCGGGTGCTTGCGGGCGCCGCGCCGGTAGCGGTTGACGGAGTCGGCGGTGATGCCGAGCTCCGCTGCTACCGCCTTGGCGTTCCCCAACTGCTTGAGCAGGTAGTTGATGCGGCCCTGCAGAGTCTTGGGCGGTTCCCGGGTGAAGTTTTCCCGGTCGGCGCGTTCGATGGCGTCCTCGATCTCCGCCATCGGTCAGCTCCCGTCCATGTGTGCACTGTGGTCGTACCGGTTGAGGATCAGGTGGGCGTCGGCGGCCGGGGCGAGGTTCACGACCAGATGCTCACCGACTCCGGAGACCGTGGTGGCGTCGGGCGTGAGGTAGCCGAGGCTGCGCAGCTCGCCGACCGCCGTACGGAAGGCTTCACGGCCTTCGGCGGCTCCGCGTTCGGCGCGGGTGAGGGAGACGAGTTCGCTGATCTTGGGTTCCTGGCCGGGGTTGTAACCGGTGGCGAGTTCGGCGAGGACGCCGCGGGCGCGCCAGGTCAGGCGCATGTCTCGCATGGCCTGCGCGAACAGGACCGAGTCGTGGGCGGGCGGGGCGGAGGGCAGGGGCCACTGCGGGGTGTTCATCGGGGCTGCTCCTTCAGGTTCATTCGGTGATGACGGCCGGGGCCGGGGGCTACTCGCCCTCGTCGAGGACGGCGTCGCCGCCCTTGATGTGGCGGGCCGGGTTGAGGCCCTTCTCCATCAGGTCGACCGCCCACAGCATCGACTGGACGCCCTCCAGCTTCGCCAGGCCCGGGGTGGGCCCGAGGCGGAAGGCGCCGGGCTGCGGCTTGCCGGACGCGGCGTAGGGGAGGAAGTCGAGCGGGCTCTCACCCGGCGAGGGGTAGACGACGCAGTCGGACAGCACGGCGAGCGGGAACAGCCCGGTCATCTTGACCATGTTGTTGAGCTTGCGGTGCATGTTGACCCGCGCCTTGCTGATGACGGCGGCCCGGATGTCGGGGCGCCACGTTGGCCGCGACAGGGCCGGCCACGTCTCGCCCTCCTTGTAGTGGCGGCCCTGCGGGCGCTCGCGGAGCTTGCCGACGCCGCCCTTGACCGTGGCCTTGATCGCGGACAGGACGGCGGACAGGGCCGGGTCCCTCTGCTTGTGCTGCTCCATCGCCGCCAGGAACTCGGCATCGGTGAGGTCCTTGGTGACGCCCATGTCGGCGAGGGTGTCGACGTAGGCGGTCTTGAGGCGGTCGTGCCACGGGTCGAGGTACGCGCCGGTCTCGCGGCGCAGGTACGCCTCGATCGGGTGGACGTCGTGCCCGAGCTCCTGGGCGTAGGCGAGGGTGTGCGTCTGGTACCAGGCCGGGCCGGTCGGGCGTGAGCCGTCCGGGGTGAACGGCGAGGGCAGGCGCGGGTCCAGCTCGATGTGGGACAGGTCGACCAGCCAGCTCCCGGGGATCTTCGGGTTGAACTTCGGGGCGTGGAAGTGGTCGGGGGCGCTGAGGCCGACGACCAGGCGGGCTGCGGCGGCCAAAAACGCGGTGTTGAGGTCCAGGCCCACCGCGTACGGCAGCGTGCACTCCTCATCGGACAGCGTCTCGACCGACCGTACCCACTGGTACGCCTCTTCGTTCAGGAAGCCGCCCCTCCAGCCGGAGTTCACGACGACGGGGTGTTCCGGGGTGGCCTCCGGCGGCGCCGGGTCCATCGGCTCGGTGCCCAAGCTGCCGGAGTTGTAGCCGGAGACCCAGTTCCCGGTGGTCGGGTCCTGCACGGCCTTCGTCGGCGGGCGCAGCGCCGTCATCAGTTCCAGGCCGGAGACGGCGGTGGAGCCGCGCGGGGTGATGACCCGGGTCGCGTACACCCCGAGGACGCGGGCGATGTCGGCCGGCTCCATCTCGCTCACGCCGGGCCAGGACCGCTCATCGAGGGCGTCCCACGACAGGATCGCCAGCTGTACGCACTGCCGGTCGCGGCCCTGCGCCTTGCGGTAGATCCGCGCCCACGGGCCGAAACCGCGCTGGGTGAGCTGCCACTTCGCCTTGGCGACCTGCTTGACGACCGGGTGGTCTTCGGGCAGGCGCAGGGAGCGGCGCTGCTCGTGGCCCTCCAGGCGCTCGGGCAGCCCGAGCTTCACGGCGGCGGCCGCGGTGAGCACGATCAGCGGGTCGCTGTCCTTGCCGTACCGGTTGAGCTTCGCGGCACCGAGGCCGGACTCTTTGAGAGTCCACTCCACGAGCTGCGGCACGGTGGTGGCCGGGCAGTCGAGCACGATGCCGTCCGTGCCGTACGCGGAGCCGTCACCGTCCAGGACGGCGAGCGGGCCGTGCGGGAAGCGCGAGTCCAGCGCGGCCTTCTTCGCAGCCGGGCGCCGCGACGACGCGGCCGGACGGGCGGGACGCTCCGGCGCGGCCTGGACGACCGGGGCCGGGGCGGCGGCGGTGTCGGGGGCTTCGGGTGCAGCCGGGCCGGTGAACGTCTCCGGTACCGGGGCCGACTGCGGCACGGCCACCGGAGCCGGGGCGAGCGCGCCGGCGCCGTGAGCGGGGTACTTCGCGGCCCAGCCGTTCAGCAGCCGCTGGTACGCCTCCAGGCGCGGCGGCTTCGGCTCGGAGCGGCCGTTCTCCCAGTTCTTGACCGTCTGCGTCGTCGACTTGAGGGCCTGGGCGAGACGGGCCTGGGTGATGCCGGCGGCCTCGCGGAGCCGGGCGCGCTCCGGCGGGGGCGGGAGCTGCGGCTCCTCTGCCAGCAGGGCGTCGATGTTCGCGAACAGCTCTTCCTCGGATGCCATATCTGTCTACCTCCACCCCGAACTCTAGCATTCTTTAACCCATGAGCAAGGTTGTTTTTAACCTTTAAATTAGCCCGTTCTGTTGAGTGTATGCTGCGTGGCGTTGCCACGGATGGCGCCCGAAACCGAGCAGGGAGTGGTGTTGAGAGACGAGGACGTCGTTCCGGTCGTCCTGGCCGAGGGCCAGCACGAGGAGATCCTGGTGACCGAGATCCTGCCGGCCTGGACCAAGGACGCTGTCCCTCAGGACCGGCCGGTGGTGGTGATCGTCGCCGGTCCGGCCGGCAGCGGGAAATCCGAGCTGTGCGATCTCCTGCGGGCAGTCCTTGACCGGCGGGGCGGCGCGGTACTGATCGGGCGCGACCTCTACAAGAGAGCCCACCCCCACTACGCCGGTCTCCTGCGGAGCGATGACCGCACGGCGGGCGTGCGGATCCGACCGGATGTCCTGCGGTGGCAGGCGGAGGTCGAGGCGTACGCCCGGAGCCGACGCTTCGACGCGGTGCTGGAAGAGCCCGTCGCCGACGTGGAGGAGGCGTGCGTGAAGGCCCGCACCTACCGCGCGGCCGGCTACCGCGTCGAACTGGTGGCGCTGGCCACGGCGGAGGCCGCCGCGCAGCTCAGCGGCCTGGACCGCTACCTGACACAGGTCGCCGAGCAGGGCGTCGGCCGGTATGTCTCCTGGGGCAACTTCGACCGGTGCGCCCGCAACCTGCCGCTCTTCTTACAAGCCGTCGAAGCCGAGCGGCTGGCGGACCAGGTCATGGTGGTGCAGCGCGGCCTTGAGGTCCTGTACCGCAACGACCTCACCGACAACGGCTCCTGGCACAGTGCACCGGCCGCGCCGCAGGCACTGACCGCGGACTGGGCCCGGCCATGGACAGCGCCGGAGACCTGGCGCTTCCGCCGCCAAATCTCCGGCGCGGAGCAGCGGCTGCACCCTGCCGTGCTCACGCCGGAGCGCCGTCTGGCGGTGGCCGGCGGCCTGGAGCGCGCCTTCGCGCTGGCCGAGCCCGTACGCCGGATCGCCCAGCCGCTCACGGTGCCGCCCGGTGTCGACTACCACCGCCTGTCCGCCGGCGAGCACACGTGGATCTTCGACGAACTCATCGTCCCGATGTACCTGAGTGCCATCACCCCGCAGGACGACCCCGTCACCCTGTACGTGATGGGCGCGCAAGGAGCGGGGAAGACCCACGCGGCGCGCATGCTGCGCCGCGCGCTGCGCGCGCGCAGGCCCACCCGGATCGAGGGCGGCATCTTCAAAGCGATGCACCCCGACTACCGTCAGCTCCTCGCGGAAGAGCCGCGTACGGCCTCCGACCGCATCAGGGCCGACTACCGGGCCTGGCAGGTGATGGCCGAGGCGTACGTACGGGCCCGCCGCGGGGACATGCTGATCGAGATCGCCCCGGACAGCGTCAGTCACTTCCTTGACGGTGCGCGCCGCCATCACCGGGAGGGCCGCCGGGTGGAGCTGGTCGTGATCGGGGCGCGCGCCGCGGACAGCCGGCTGGGCACCGCGACCCGGTGCGCCGAGGTGGCCCGCCTGGGCGGATCCCCGAGGTTCACCGCGGCCGCCGCCCACGACGCGACCTTCCAGGTCGTTCCCGAGGTGGTCCGCGCGGCCGAGCACTCACCGTACGTGCACTGCACCTCTGTCATCGGCAGAGACCTGACCGCGGTGTACCGCAACGAGCGCGCCCCGGACGGAGCCTGGAACAGGACGCCCCGGGGCGGGGACGTCCTGGAGGCCGAACAGCACCGCCCGTACACGGTGGCCGAAGCGGCCCAGCTCCTCGCCACCCTTCAGCGGCTGAAGGGAGAGCTGCCGCAGTACCGGCCGGACCTGGTGGACATTGCCGCACTGGCCTGGCCCTTGATGCCCGCCCACCTGCAGCCGCGTACCCTCACCTCCGCGATCATCACGGCACCGCTGCCCGTCCTCCAGCAGAAGTCCGGCTACTGGCCGCCCAGCTCCTGGGAACGGGCCGCGTAGCGAGCCGCGATCGCGTCGACTTCCTCCGGGCCGGCGTCCTGAAGCGCCCGCAGATCGGCTGCGCACACAGCCAGTTCCTCCTTCAACGTCTTCAGCCGCTCAGGGACAGCTTCGGGGGCGCGCTGTTCCTTCATGATCTGTTCCGCGTACCAGTTGCTCACGTCCTGCACGAGTTGCTCGGCGGCCTCGGCACTCACGCTCTCCGACACGGGGGGATTCCTTTGCGTATGGGCGGTGACCAGGGACGTCACTGTCTCTGGCCGAGACGGTACGGCCACACCGCCCGCGTTGCGTAAAGCGGCCACGCCGCACGGCGCAGGGCCTACGGTGGATACCGCCGATGATCATTCTGGGGGGACCGACCGTGGCCGACCTACGTGCACTGTTCAGCTCCAACAACCCGTCGTTCGACGCCACCGAGGCGTTCACCAACCGGGAGCACCAGTGGGCCCTGGTCGCTGCCGCTCTGGAAGAGCACCTGCGGCACACCGCCGGCCACGGGTTCAACGTGGAAGACCTCGAAGCGCCCCGCACCAATGTGCTCGTCTTTCACGGCGTGGGCGGCGTCGGCAAGTCCACGCTGCTCCGCAAGATCGAAGCCGCGCTCACCGGAGCCGAGCACCGCCCAGCCCAGTGGGGCGCGCCCACCTGGACGCAGCAGTTCCTGCCCATCCGGATCGACCTGTCCCGATCCGCGTCGACCGGCTCCGACTTCGAGCGGGTCATCCTGACGATCCGCCTCGCACTCGCCGGAGCCCTGGGCCGCACGCTGCCCTCCTTCGACGTGGCCCTGCGTCACTACTGGGAGGCCGTCCACCCCGGGGAGCCGCTGGACGAGTACGTGCGGCGGACCGGGCTGACGGGCCGCTTCGCCGAGATGCTGCCGCAGCAACTGCAGGCCGGGGTCGGCGAGGTCGCCGCGGCGCTCCAGCTGCCGGGCCTGGCCGGCTCCGCGGCGCAGCAGCTCACCTCCGCGCTGGTATCCGCCCTTCGCGAGCGCCAGGCCCGCGCCCAGGCGCTGGCCGGCGCCGTACGGACCGCGGCCCTGCTGGAAGCCACCCCCGATCTCGAGGCGCTGTCCTACTACAGTCACCTGCTGGCCTGGGACCTGAGCCGGCTGCCCGCGAAGAAGCGCGTCGTCCCGGTGGTGCTGCTGGACACCTTCGAGGACACCGGCGATCGCCACCGCGACTTCGAGCGGCTGCTGCAGCGCCTGGTCTGGCTCATGCCGAACGCTTTCTTCGTCATCAGTGGCCGCAGCCGTCTGCCGTGGGCCGATCCCGCACTGCACGGCCAGCTCGACTGGACCGGGCCGGCCGCCTGGCCCGGCCTCGCCGCCTCCACCGCGGCGGTGCCGCAGCCGAGGACGACGGCCGCACCGTCCGGACGGCAGCACCTGATCGGTGACCTCTCCCCCGAGGACTGCGACGCCCACCTCGCCCGCCGCCTGGTCCAGGACGGCCAGCCCCTCATCAGCGCCGACATCCGCGCCGCGATCACCGCCCGCTCCCACGGACTGCCCCTCCACCTCGATCTCGCCGTCAGCCGCTTCCTGGAGATCCGCCGCACCCGCACCCCCACCCCCGCCGACTTCGACTGCACCTTCCCCGCCCTCCTCGCGCGCACCCTCTCCGACCTCACCCCCGACGAACGCCACCTGCTGCGCTCGGTCGCGTTGCTGGACGCCTTCGACCTCGACCTCGCCACCCGGACAGCCGGCCTCACCCACCAGGCCCCCGCCCGGCGCCTGACGGAGCGGCCCCTGATCAGCGAGAATCCCTACGCGCTGTGGCCCTACCACCTGCACCGCGCGATCCGCAGCGCCGTCCGCGACGACACCCACAGCGACGACCGCTGGACGGACGCGGACTGGCACCAGGCCGCCACCCGCGCCCTGGCCGCCCTCGGCGACCAATGGACGGACACCACCGCCCACGCCCCCAGCCGCATGCTCCTCGTCGCCTGCCTGCGCCAGGGCCTGCGCCTGGCCCGCGACCATCACCTGACCGGCCTGGACTGGCTCATCGAGGCCGCCTTCGTCTACACGGACGACTCCGTCTGGGAACCCCTCGCCCTGCCCACCCCCGTGGATCCGGCACCGGACACCCCAGCCGATGCCGTGGCCGAGCTCCTCACCGCGATCGCCCGCCGACAGCGTGAACACCGCCAGCACACCGCCGACCGCCTCACCGCCGTCCTGGACACCGGCCTCCTGCCTCCCGAACTGACCGAGATGGCCCTGTACTACCGGGCCAAGGCCCACAAGGACCTCGGCCAAGGCGCCGCCGCCCGGGCCGGGATGCGGCAGGTCGCCGACATCGGCGGACGCCTCGCCCCCAAGGCCCGCCGCGGCCAGGCCAACCTGGCCCGTCTCGCCGGCGACTTCCCCACCGCCCTGGCCGCCGTCCCCACGCTGGGCTGGAAAGGCCGCCACCACCGCGTCCTCGGCGACATCCACTGGTCCCACGCCGACACCGCCCAGGCCGTCGCCGCCTTCGAAGCCGGCCGCGCCGAAGCCGAACACCACGGCGCCGCCGGTGAACGCGCCATGATGCAGGTCCGCCTCGCCCTCGCCATGTCCTTCACCGACCCCGTACGGGCCGGCGAGGAACTCGCCCTCGCCCACCAGCTCCTCGACGGCCTCGACCAACGCTCCAACACACTGCTCGCCATGGTCGTGGCCTTGATCAAGGACGCAGGGAGCCCCGGCACCGGAATCACCGACCGCGCCCAAGGGCTGCACGCCGACATCAACAGCGCCGGACTCCCCTTCCTCCACCGGTTCGTGGAGCTCGCCGTGGCCTTCCACCACGCCGTCCGCGAAGAAGACCGGGACCTGGCCGCCACCATCGACCGCCTGCACACGCTGACCGCCGCCGGCGACTTCGCCTACTTCTGCGACATCGCTCACTTCATGGCCGCCCTGCCCCTGCCGGAGCCCTCAACCATCCGCTGGACCACGAGCGAAGACGACGTCCGCACCGCATGGCGCGGCCTCGTCCAGGCCCGGCAGGAACACCTGCCCGCCGGAAACTGACCCCGGACACACGACGGCCCCGACCAGAAGTCTGGTCGGGGCCGTCGCCATGTACGGGCCGGGTGCCGGGCCCGGAGAAATCAGCCGGCGTCGGGACGCTGCCCCACGAGCTGAGTGAGCAGCTCGATGATGCCGGCATCGCCGGGCTCCCGGCGCAACACCGATACGGAGGACCACCATGAGCAGCCAACTGGAAAGGCCTGAGGTCGATTTCCCCGAAGGCACGCCCCCCGAGACCCTGGAGATCACGGACATCGTGGTGGGCGAGGGCGATGAGGCGGTGAAGGGAAACCGGGTCGAAGTCCACTACGTCGGGATCGCCTACTCCACCGGAGACGAGTTCGACGCCAGCTGGAACCGCGGCGAGACCTTCACCTTCGATCTCGGAGCCGGCCACGTCATCAAGGGCTGGGACACGGGCGTGGCGGGCATGAAGGTCGGAGGCCGCCGCAAGCTCGTCGTTCCCCCGCACCTCGGCTACGGAGCCCGCGGCGCCGGCGCGACGATCCCCCCTGGTGAAACTCTCGTCTTCGTCGTGGACCTCGTCGCCGTGACGTAAGTACCCGACACTGACCCACCGGCACGTCCGTACGGAGCGCGGCCGGTGTCGCGGCCCTGGCGGCCAGGGCCGCGACACCGGCCGACCGGTCAGAGGCGTGTTGGCCACGGCGCATATCCAGGGCGGACGACACCGGATTGCCCGCACCCTGTTCGCATACCGTTGCCCATTCGCATCTGATGCAATTGGCGGCGCTTGAACACCCGGTACAGCCGTTGGCGCCGGGATTGATCTTGGATATTTAGCACACCGGCCGGGGGCTCCGCTGCGGTTCGCGGAAAGATCGGCGCCCGGAAGAACCGAAACCCATCGGCCCTGTGCCGCTCCTCGTCGGGCGCGCCCGATGAACGAGCCAGCGGCTTAAGGCTTTTGTTCAGCTTCCCCGACGAGGGAGCTCCCGCCGTGCGAACTACATCTCGATGGTGCCCATGGATTCGTCCCGGCTGATTTCTTTGCCGTCTGCACCCGTGACCTTCGACTGCACCCACATTTCACCTCCCTTGAGGTACAGCCGAATTGTCCCGATCCCCGTGCCGCTCTCGTTCTTGGCAACTGCCGACACGCCGTCTTGCAGTTGGCCCAACAACTTGATCGGGAACCCGGCGACGGTCCCCTCCCCGCTGAAGCTCCAGGTGTATGGATCCATCTCGATCGACAGCTTCACGATTCCGTCGTCAGGGGCATAAGTGAGGTTCTGCATGATCAATCCTCCCAATTGCACGTTCAGATGCTGACCTTCGCGGCGTAACTACGCCGACTCCAGCCTAATGCGGCCAAACCTCAGTTCCTTTTCGGTTTCCATAAGTCATACAGTCGGGCTATGGCGTGATCTGGCGTGCCCCGCAACCCCGAGGGATACGGGGTCGTGCTCCTGGAGTCCGAGCGGTTCCCCCGGCGGCCCGCGGGGTCACTGCCTTCCGGGGGAACACCGCGGGTCGTCGTCCAGGTCGAAGACGTGCGGGATGCCGCCCTATGCCGAACTCGGCATAGGGGCAAAAAGATCAACGGCCGCAAACGGCACATGGTGGTCGATACCAAGGGGCTGCCGCTGATGGTGATGGTCACCCCGGCAGACCTGCACGACTCCGCCGCCGCCAAGGAAGTCCTCTTTCGACTTCGCCTGACGCACCCCGAGATCACCCTTGCCTGGGCTGACTCCGCCTATGCGGGCAAGCTCGTGACCTGGGCAAAGAAGCATCTGAACCTCACGATCAAGACCGTCAGCCGCCCGAAGAACACCTCCGGCTGGGTCCTGTTGCCCCGCCGTTGGGTGGTCGAACGGAGTCTGGCTTGGATGATGAACGCCCGCCGTCATGCCCGAGATTACGAGCGGCTGGTCCAGCACTCCGAGACCTTGATCACCTGGGCAGCGATCGCGGTGATGACGAAGCGTCTGACCCGCACGGGCCCCACTGGCTGGTCGAAGAAGCCGAAGGCGCCAGCCACACCACCGCAGGCCAGTCCTGCCGGCGACACGTCACAGACCTCGTCACTCGTTGTCACCCAACTCGTCTAGCCCAAACTACCGTCGGCTCAGCCGCCCTGGGCGTCGAACAAGTCGCCGCAGACAGTGCCGCTGTTTCCGCGCGGGAGGCGAGGCAGGTCCGGCAGAACATCGGGGACACCCCCGGCCTCGGGAATCAATCAGGACGTGGTTAGCGGTAAGGAAGGATCTTGCTCGTTAGCCCCCTGATTTCCGACTTGGTCAACGTATCGGTAAACAAGACCGTCGTGAACGGTTGTTCGGAGGCCGGAAAGTACGCGGCCCGGCCGCCGTACTCGAACGAGTATCCGGCGGCCAGGCCGTGGTGCTACGGCAGTCAGCTCACCCCGAGCAGGATCAAGAAACGGCCCCCAGCGGGAGACAGGCGAAACTACCACCCTGAGCAGTCTTGACCAGGGTCCAATATTCGCCCTCGGGACACTTCGTCCACTGGGCGCTCACTGCGTGGGCAGGCATGGTGAGCGCGAGGGGGGCTGCGAGGGTGGCACCGACCAGGGCCAGAGCAGCGATAAGACGACGCATGAAGTCCTCCTTCAAGGACAAGGGCTGTGGAGACTGAAAGTCCCAACAACACACCTATCCACCCAACTAAGCCCAAAGCGCCATGTACCTCGCTTGAGTGACCCCCATACGGCCGGTGGTACCCAACCGCGACGAGCCCGGACCGGAACAACCGCGCAATCCGATCACTCTCCGGGGGTGTAAGAGGGTGTCTCACGTGGCTTGAGGGTTCGTACGGCATGATGTCTGTCGTGGGTGCTGATCTGTCGAAGCGTCTGGTTCCTGATGAACTCTGG
>NZ_JBFBEZ010000076.1:0-19677 GCF_040701725.1 Streptomyces sp. NPDC093109 | reverse complement strand
TCGGCGTGGTCGGCCTCGATCTGCTGGAGTGCCTGCTCGCGGGTGGTCTGTCCCCCGAGGGGGCCGTTGTTGACGAGCAGCTTGCCGTCGAAGCGTCGCCGCAGTTCCTGTACCAGGTCGCCGCCCGGCTCGGTGTGCAGTACGGAGAGGTAGGCCAGGCCCAGCGGGCGCAGTTGGTCGAGCAGGGTGCCGTAGGTGGCCAGGACGTCGTCGCGGTCGGTCTCGAGGACGTCCCCGAGGTCGCCCTCCGGCGAGATCCGCAGCCCGACCCGCTCGGCACCGACGGCCTGGGCGACCGCTGTGACGACGTCGACGACGAAGCGGGCGCGGTTGTTCGGCGAGCCGCCGTATCCATCGGTGCGCCGGTTGGCTGCCGGGGAGAGGAACTGGTGGAGCAGGTAGCCGTTGGCGCCGTGGATTTCCACGCCGTCCGCTCCCGCCTCGATGGCCCGGCGTGCCGCGGTGACGTAGTCCTCCAGGGCTGCCCGGGTCTCCGCGCTGGTCATCGCTTCCGGTACGGGGTAGGGCTGCTCGCCCTTCTCGGTGAACGTCTTGTTGTCGATGGCGATCGCGCTGGGGGCGAGGATGCGGCGGCCGCCGTTGATGTCGGGGTGGGTGCCGCGGCCGGCGTGCATGATCTGCAGGACGATGCGGCCGCCCTCGGCGTGCACCGCTTCGAACACCCGCCGCCAGCCGGCCGCCTGCTCGTCGGTGGCGATGCCCGGCTCACCGACATAACCCTGCGACGCGTGATCGGGGTAGGTGCCCTCGGCGATGATCATTCCGACGCTCGCCCGCTGCCGGTAGTACTCGACCATGAGGTCCCCGGGGATGCCGGAGGAACCGGCCCGGACCCGGGTCAGCGGTGCCATGACGATGCGGTTGGCAAGCTCGATCTTCCCGAGGGCAACGGGGGAGAAAAGCGAAGGAACGGGCGAGGCTTCTGAAGTGTTGACAGTCATGGGTTTCTTTCTGCGATACGGAGGGGAACGGGATGTAGGTCTGCGACGCAGGGGGCCACGCTGCCCCGGCGGGGGGGCACGGATGCGCTCCTCGGGCAGGCCTGGGGTTGGCGGCGAACGCGGTGAGAGCCGTATGCCGTCGGTGTCGGTGTCGGTGTCGGTGTCGACGCCAATCAAGCGCAACTGCCCACCGGAGTAGGGGCGTTCGCTCCCCGCCATCGGACAGCCTGCTTCACGAAGGCGCGAGGCTACTGCCCCACACAGGCCCTAGCTGAGCGGGACGTCCGCGACGGCCTTGAGGTGGCTGAACGTCTCGAGGGAGTACCGGCCGTGGTACCGGCCCATGCCGCTTTCGCCGACGCCACCGAAAGGCAGGCCGGTCATGAGCAGCTGTATCACCGGCTGGCCCCAGGCGACGCCTCCGGAGGACGTCTCGTTCACGAGGCGCGACGTGGTGGCCTCGGACGTGGTGAACGCGTAGAGCGCGAGGGGCTTGTCGCGTTCGTTGATGAAGGCGATGGCGGCATCGAGGTCTGCGACTTCGACGACGGGGAGGATCGGGCCGAAGATCTCCTCCCGCATGACCGGCGATGCGGGGTCGACATCGGTGAGCACGGTCGGTGCGATGAACAGGTCGTCACGGTCGTGCCGGCCTCCCACCGCCGCCCGGCCGGAATCCAGCAGACGGGTGAGCCGGTCGAAGTGCCGCTCGTTGATGATCCGGCCGAAGCCGGCCGAGGTCTGCGGGGCGGTGCCGAACTGGGCTTCCACCGCCGCACGCAGGGCGGGAACCAGTGCGGCGGCGGTGGCAGGATCGGCCAGAACGTAGTCGGGGGCTACGCACTGCTGCCCCGCGTTGCCGAACTTGGCGCCGACCAGCCGCTTCGCGGTCTCGTCCACGTCGGCGTCGGGCGCCACGAAGACCGGTGACTTGCCCCCGAGTTCGAGCGTGACCGGGGTGAGGTTCTTGGCCGCCGCGGCCATGACGATCCGGCCGACGGTGCCATTGCCGGTGTAGAAGATGTGGTCGAAACGCTGCGCCAGGAGGGCCGTGGTCTCCTCGGCGCCCCCCTCGACCACGGTGAGCACGTCCGGGTCGAAGTACTCACGCAGGAGCCGTGAAGCGACCGCCGAGGTGTGCACCGACATCTCGCTCGGCTTGGCCACCACGGTGTTCCCGGCGGCCAGCGCGCCGATGATGGGGTCGATGAGAAGGTGCAGCGGGAAATTCCACGGAGCGATCACCAGGACGACCCCGAGCGGGTCGTACGTGGTGTAGGCCGTGGTCGTGGGACCGAAGTGGGCGGGAACCTCCACCGGGCGAGGCCGAAGCCAGCTCTCCAGATTCGCCAGCGTCTCGTCGATGTCGGCGACAGTGAAGTCGATCTCCTGCATCTTGGCCTCGGCGGCGTTCTTCCTCAGGTCCGCCCAGAGCGCTTCGAGCAGCTCCCGCTCGTTCTCGACCAGCAGTGCCCGCAGCCGCCGCAGCTGGCTGACGCGCCAGTCCAGTCCGCGCGTGACGCCGGTGTTGAACGTCGCACGAACGCGGCCGACCACCTCCGCGGCCGTTTCCGTCTGGTGCGTCCTCGCCTCGGTCCCCTGTGTTGCCGTCATGGGATGTGCTCCGTTCCTGATGCAGGCCACGCCCCGGCTGCCTTCCAGCCGGGCATGTCTCCAGCGTCCCGGCCGGGCCGGTATTCACCCAGGTCACGGCTTTACGTATGCCCGCGATGCCTACCACTGGCTGGGTCAGGCAGGTGTGCGTCCGACCGTGGATACTCGAAGGCATGGACGAATACCCCGAACCGGTGCACAAGCCCGCCGCCGGCGCGCTGGACCCGCGTGCCGAGCTCAGCGAGTTCCTGCGCACCCGGCGGGCCCGGCTGAAGCCGGAGGACGTGGGCCTGCCGGACTTCGGACGGTACCGGCGGGTGCCGGGGCTGCGCCGCGAGGAGCTGGCACAGCTGGCCGGAGTGTCGGTGGCGTATTACACGCGGCTGGAGCAGGGCAACGGGCGGCACGTGTCGGCGGAGGTCCTCGACGCCATCGCCCGCGCGCTGCGGCTCAGCGACGCCGAGCACGCCCACCTCACGCACCTGGCGAAGCCGAAACAGAAGAGGAAGCCGGCCGTCCGCACCCAGCAGGTGCGGGGCCCCCTGCGGACGCTGCTGGACACCATGGACGGCGTCCCGGCGATCCTCGTGGGGCGGCGCTCGGACATCCTCGCCTGGAACCGGATGGCCGCGGCGGTCTTCGGCGACTGGGCCGAGCTGCCGGCGCACGAGCGGAACTGGGCGTGGCTCGTGTTCCTGAAGCCCGAGTACCGCGACCTGTTCGTGGACTGGGAGCACAAAGCGAACGACGTCGTCTCTCAGCTGCGCATGGACGCCGGCTCCCATCCGGACGACCCCCGGCTGTCCGCTCTGGTGGGCGAACTCTCCGTGAAGAGCGAGGAGTTCCGGCGGCTGTGGGCCACCCACGACGTCAAGGAGAAGTGCCACGGCATCCAGCGCCTGCACCACCCGCTCGTAGGCGGACTCGACCTCCGCCTCGAGTCGTTCCACCAGGCCGACGCCCACGAACGGATGCTGGTGACGTACCACGCCGAACCCGGTTCCCCGTCGGCGGAGGCACTACGACTGCTGGCCAGCTGGGGCACCGACGCGACAAGGGCGGGAGCCGGGATGCCGCCGGCCCGCACGGCTTGATGAACAGTTGATCATCGTCAGCTGGCTGGACGCCACGCCCAGCGTCCCTTCGCACGCCAGACGCCTCCGGGGGGCGGTGTCGGATTCAGGACGGCGCGGGCGGGGCGTCGTTTTCGAGGGTCAGCCGGCGGATGCCCTTATCGTGTCGGCCATCTGCGCTGTGGCGTGTGGCTGGGGCGTCGAGGGGTGGGGCAGCGGGATTTTCTGCGCGAGTCTGTCTCCTTCGACGTCGAGGTCGGGGAGGAGGCGGTCCAGCCAGGCGGGGATCCACCAGGCTTTCTCCTGTGCGAGCGCCATGGTGGCCGGGATGAGTGTCATACGGATGACGAAGGCGTCGATGAGGACGCCTGCGGCCAGCGCGAAGCCGGCCTGTTTGATCATGGGCTGGGCGTTGAAGATGAATCCGGCGAAGACGGAGACCATGATGGTGGCCGCTGCGACGACGACGGAGCCGGCGCGGGCGAAACCGGTGACGGTGGCATCCAGTGCGGTGGCGCCGTGGACGTGCGCTTCGCGCATCGAGGTGACCAGGAACATCTGGTAGTCCATGGCGAGTCCGTAGAGGACGCCGGTGATGATGATGGGCAGCAGGCTCACGACGGGGGCGGTGGCGTCGAGTCCGATCAGGTCCTGCAGCCAGCCCCACTGGAAGACGGCCGTGGTGAGGCCGAAGGTGGCGGCGATGCTCAGCAGGAAGCCGAGGGTCGCGATCACCGGGACCATGAGGGAGCGGAAGACCAGGAGCAGGATGATCAGGGAGAGTCCGAGCACGGTTGCCACGTAGAGGGGCAGGACGTCGGCGAGCCGGTCGGAGACGTCGATCGCCAGGGCGGTGAAGCCGGTGATGCCTATGGTGGCTCCGTGGGCGTCGCTGATCTGCGGGCTCTTGTCCCGTACGGCGGTGACGAGGTCCTTGGTGGCCTCGTCGTTGGGGCCGCTGCCGGGAACGAGGCTGAGGATGGCTGTGGTGCCGGTGCTGTTCATTCCGGCCAGCGAGACCGAGGCCGCGCCCTTGATGTCCTTCAGGTCGGAGGTGACCGCGGCGAGGGTCGCGGGGGTGAGGGGCTGTCCGTCTGTGGTGGGACTGACGGCGATCATGAGCGGGCCGTTGTAGCCGGGCCCGTAGGCGTCGCTGACCAGCTCATAGCTCTGGCGCTGTGCGGTGTCGGTGTTGTAGCTGGCCCCGGAGGGCAGGCCCATCTTCATACCGAGGGCAGGTACCGCCAGGATCGCGGGAACCAGGACGGCGGCCGTGAGAGCGGCGTATTTGTGACGGGCCAGGCGGGCTCCCCAACGGGTTGCCCGAGCATGCGTGGCGGCGTCTTTCTGCCGCTGCGCCCTGTTCCGGGTCCCGGCGGGGCAGATGCGTTCCTTGACCAGGCCAAGCAGCGCCGGCAACAGGGTCAGGGCGAGCAGGACGGCAATCGCGATCGTGGCAGCGGCGACGATGGCCATCGTGCTGAGCAGGGTGATCCGGACGACCAGGAGTCCCGCCAGGGCGATGATGACGGTGCTGCCGGCGAAGAAGACCGCACTTCCGGCGGTGCCGATGGCGCGGCCGGTGGCCTCGTGCGCGTCCAGGCCGTCGTCAATGATCAGCCGACGTTCCCGGCTGACGATGAACAGGGCGTAGTCGATACCGACGGCCATCCCCAGCATGAGGGCCAGTACCGCGGCGAGCGAGTGGATCTCGAAGACACTGGAGAGGGTGAAAGCACCGCCTACTCCCACCGTGATGCCGACCAGCGCGATGACCAGGGGCAGGCCCGCTGACACCACCGACCCCAACGTGACCAGCAGGACGACGGCCGCGACGGCAACGCCGACAATCTCCCCGACACCGATAATCTCGGGGATCTCCAGCATCGCCGCCGACGGCAGGACCTCAAGGCCGCCGCGTGCGGCCTGCTGCTCGGCGGCCTCGATGGTGCTGTCGATGGTCCCGGAGGGAAGCTCGTAGGTCTGCTCGTCGAACTGGAACTGCATCAGCGCCGTCGAGCCATCGGCGGACACGGTGACTCCCGGCACCGGCTGACCATCCACCTGCAGCGGGACGGGCGTCTTGCCGGAGGACGGCCGGCCGGCGGCCTGAGCCACCGCTGCCTGGGCCTGCCACAGCGGACTGCTCTCCCCCTTGGCCGCTTCCTCGGCGAGGACCTTCCGGGTGTCGATGACGTGGTCGTGACGGTAGACGGCATCCACCGCCGCCAGCAGGGCCGTTCGAACGCTGCCGCCGTCGATCCGGGCACCGTCCGGGGCCTTGAAGACCAGCATGCCCTGCCCCCCGGATGCCTCCGGCAGGGACGTGGCCAGATCGTCGATGACCTCCTGGGACGGGGTGCCGTCAATACGCACCTCGTTACTGAGCTTGACGGGGTTGACCGCGAGGAGCCCCACGATCGCCACCACCACGGCCAGCCAGCCACCGATGACGTACCAAGGTCTGCCATAGGCGAACCTCCCCAGCCGGTACAGCAGAACGGACATAGCTCTCTCCCATCTCCGGGCGCCCTCACGGGCCCGCCACAACTGAAATGAGAGGGTACTATCAAACCGATAGTGAACTATCCCCCGAGGGGCGGATAGCCTTCACCCCAGAGCCAGAGAGGACACGGATGGCAACCGCGAAAGACCGCACCCCACTGCGCAGAGTGGACGCACGCGCCAGCGTGGAGCGCATCACCGCCGCCGGACGGACCGTCCTCGGTACGGGCGAAGGCTCCCTTGAACAGATCGCGGCCCAGGCCGGCGTGGGCATCGCCACCCTCTACCGTCACTTCCCCAACCGAGAAGCCATCGTCCGGGCCGTCCTCGACGACATCCTCGAAACCGACCTGCTCCCCCTCGTCGACCGCGCCGCCGATGCCCCCCACCCGCGCCAGTCCCTCCAGGACATCGCCACACATCTGCTCGACCTGATCACTCAGGAACGGGGCCTGGTCACCTTCGCCAGCAACTTCGCCGACGTCGCCGTGGATGCCCTGCAACGCTTCAGCACCTCACTCCACCCCCTCCTGCTGCGCGCGCAGCAACAAGGCGAGATCCGCCCCGACCTCACCGCGGATGACATTCCCCGCTTCCTCGTCATGGCCGTCGCCGGCCTCGCACTCCCTGGCACCGCACCCTCGCTGCGCGCCCGCTTCATCGCGCTGCTCTTCGACTCGCTCAGCCCCGCCAACGCAACCCCCCTCCCCCCACTGCGCCCCGGAGAGGGCGATCTGCGCACCGCCATCAGCAACGTCACACGCACCTGACCCCCCGACCGCCCGACGCGAAGAACGGGCGCCTGCGGAGGGCCGCTGTCCTGCTTCGGAGCCTCGTCTTACTGTCGGTAGGCGATCTCGACAATCTGTGCGGATATCCGGAACCAGGAGCCGGACAGGCTGACCTCCGGCCGGGCAGGGCGCACATCTCGCCGCGCCGAGGGCCACGCAAGATGAATCCGTGCCACATGCCGCACAGTCGGTCATCACCGATGAAGTCGAGGAACTGGCCGTCTGCTCCGGGGGCCAGACCAGACGGAGCGCGGCAACGGGATCTCACTGCGTCCGCACCGTCACCCTCGACTCCCGGACTCGACGCCGGCGCTCCTCAGCAACGCCGACATAAAGGTGGCCCAAGAGCGGCTTGGACACAGCTCCCGCCAGATCACATCGGACACGTACACCAGCGTCCTGCCTCAGCTCATGACGCAGAGGCAGAGTCGACGAGCGCGGTCGCGCCGCGCTCCAACAAGCCGAAGAGCAAGGACCAGGACACCGAACAGGTGCCCGACGCGGCCGAAGATGGGCCGGACGAGGGATTGTGCCCCGCCGCGTGACCATCGTCCTCAATTTGTCCTCAGGATCATGAAACTATGATCCCAAAGGGCCACCAAGACCCTGACGCGCTCGCCTCCGACCAGCCAAGGCGCTGGTCAGAACGTTTTTCCTTCACCACTCAACGTGGGGCGGGTGGGACTCGAACCCACGACCGACGGATTATGAGTCCTTCAAGGATCTTGGCGGCCCTCGCCGATCTCCGCCGATCCGTGACGTTTCAGCAGGTCAAAGACGGTGCGCTGCGACGATACCAGTCAGCTCTTACCTGTCCGTTCCTGTCCTTGCGTCCTGAACGCGTCCCGAATCCAGCCCTGTTGGATGAATCGGCAGAGAAGTGGCCGATCGCGCCGGCTTGATGGGGAGTCCCGAACCCGCCCGCAGCGGATTCACGTTCCAACACGCGGAGGCTCCGCGCGGACAGTCGGGGCGGAGTCTCCGCAGGCGTCACCTCAAGCCAGGACATCTACGCACAGGCCACCAACCTATGACACCCACCCCGAGAGGGTGATCAAATTTTATCAAAATCGAAAATACCCGACTTTCGCGGAACCTGACAGGTAAGGATATCTATGTAGACTCACCACAACCTCCCCCCTAACGGAGGGATGACCCCGTCATTACTTCAGCGCATGATGGGATCGTCGCTTTGCTCCCCACGCCTACGCGGGGATGATCATTACGCACAGGGTCTTGCGCAACCAAGAGGAACGTCATCACTTCAGCGCACCGATGGAATCGCTCGCAATAAGTCTGTCCAAGAAAAATACTACTAACTTGGAGGAATTGCGCGGCCTCACCACCCCCTTGTACAGTCGAAGGGACGAGGCAAGCAAGATTCCTCGTAGCGCAGCGATGGAAAATTAGCTCGAACAGAAAAGGAGCCGGGCGCAACATGTGTGCTACCACATGGAGAGCAACGCCCGACTCCCGATCCCAACCAGGAGTCATCATATCAAGAATCGTTGACGCCAGCGATGGCGACGGACCAAAGTGGTGGGCATTCCTGCTCCATGTCACGCTCATGGCAGGGGCCAATTCGGGCTCCATAGTCGATTCGAGCATCCGCGGAGCAGTGGCACTGACGGCCACCTTCATGCTCGTCAGATTATCCAAACAGATTCGAATGTAACCCTCGCAAGCCTTCGGTATACTGCGGGGCAAAAAAAATGACCATCACTGATATGGCCCCGGGCTGCAAGCCTGGGGCCATATCTCGTTCGACAACCGCCCTTCGAATACCGGGGACGATCCCTGCCTCGTACCTACTGGACGACGGCCTGACCAGATCGCAACGGAACATTCCGGCGCGCGGGGCAGCAGGTCGGCGGACTTGGCATCGCAGAGCCGAGCCAAGGACCATCCCCCGCGCGGGCGGGGAGCAGACACGTTCACAAGTCGTTGCCTACGCACGGACGGGACCATCCCCGCGCGGGCGGGGAGCAGCCGGGGAGGTAGATCGAGATGTCGTGACGGCAGGGACCATCCCCGCGCGGGCGGGGAGCAGCTTTTTGCCGATCGGGGCGGGCCATCCGGGGCGGGACCATCCCCGCGCGGGCGGGGAGCAGTCCCTCAAGTCGGTTACCAACGACCTGAAGAAGGGACCATCCCCGCGCGGGCGGGGAGCAGCGCTGCCCCGCGTACCCGGGGAACGGCCTGCCGACACCATCCCCGCGCGGGCGGGGAGCAGGCGTCCGCCGAGGTTGCCGTGCTGGTCGTGGCGGGACCATCCCCGCGCGGGCGGGGAGCAGGTTTCTCGCTGGGGAGCCCCCTGTACTTGTTGGGGACCATCCCCGCGCGGGCGGGGAGCAGGTTTCTCGCTGGGGAGCCCCCTGTACTTGTTGGGGACCATCCCCGCGCGGGCGGGGAGCAGAGGTGGAGGCCCGGTCCAGCAAGGCGGCGACCGGGACCATCCCCGCGCGGGCGGGGAGCAGGTCAGCGCCCCGCCGTTTTCCACAGGGCGGCCGGGACCATCCCCGCGCGGGCGGGGAGCAGGAAGTCGTCCACCCCCGCCACTGACCAGTCCCGGGACCATCCCCGCGCGGGCGGGGAGCAGACGGCGCCGCTGGGAGCGGTTGAGCCGGCGGTAGGACCATCCCCGCGCGGGCGGGGAGCAGTCTGGACGCTTCATGGAAGCGATCAGCCGGAGGGGACCATCCCCGCGCGGGCGGGGAGCAGACCAGTCCCCGCCCTTCCCGTACGCCCCACCATCGGACCCGAGGGACCATCCCCGCGCGGGCGGGGAGCAGGTGATCCTGTCCAGCTCGAACGAGCCGCTCAAGGGACCATCCCCGCGCGGGCGGGGAGCAGGGTTGCACCTGCCGAATCACCAGCCGGTCAACGGGACCATCCCCGCGCGGGCGGGGAGCAGCCTTATCACGCGGTGCGCTGAGGGATTCCGGTGGGACCATCCCCGCGCGGGCGGGGAGCAGACTCCGTGACCTGCTGGTTTATCGGCGGCACGAGCCGTTTCCGAGCAGTTTCACCGATTCCGACATTAGGATTGAAAGCGACATCGAAGCTCTTTCAGCCTCTGCCGAATCGGCGGCGCTTCGACGCGTTGCTCCAGCCGGGCTTCTGAGTGGTCGGGCTCGGCAGGGACTTGGTGTTCGGGCGGCGGATCAGGGTCAGGCCCTCGTGGTCGGCCGGGTGCCAGGCGTGGTCGTGGGTGCGGAAGGTGAAGCCCTGTTCGTTGTTGGTGGTGTGGGCGAGTAGGGCTCGGCCTTGGCCGGCGTACTGCTGGACCTCGTTCCAGAGGACGTCGCGGATGCGGGCCGAGGGGTTGCCGATGAAGACGCCTGCGGAGATTTCGAGGAGCCAGCGGGTGAGGAAGCCGCGTAGGCCGGGTGGGCAGTTGGTGAGGACGATGACGGTCACCAGATGACCGCTTCGTCCGCGTCGCCGGTGCCGTAGTCACCGGTGCCGTAGTTGACCCCGGCTGCCACCCGGTGGCCCTGGTCGCTCTGGAGGGTGACGCGGTCCTGTTCGCCGGCCGGGTCGTCGGCCGTGTGCTGGTGGTCCGGCAGCAGCAGGTGCTTGATGTCGTTGACGCAGCGGTCCAGGAGGCCGGTCTCGTTGATGCGGTCGCGCAGGCCGCGGCGGGTGCGGGGGCCGACGTCCTCCTTGTCCTCGGCCGCGATGTCGAAGGCGAGTGGGATGCCGATTTCCGTCTTGTAGAGGTCGGCGATGTCAAGGACGAAGGAGAGTTCGTGCCCGGAGTGGACGAAGCCGAGGCCGGGGCTGCATCCGAGGGAGGTGACGACGGCGTGGGCGATGCCGTACATGCACTGGGCGGCGGCGGTGATGCCCTGGTTGACGGCGTCGCCGCTGCTGAAGTCGCCGGGGGTGTATTTCCTGCCGTTCCAGCGGACGCCGGTGCGGGCCGCCTGGGCGCGATAGCACTCCTTGACGCGGTCGCCTTCCCGGCCGAGGAGTTGGTGGCGGGTGAGGCCGGCCGGGTCCTCGTCGGGGAAGCGCAGTCGGTACATGGCGCGGGCGACGGAGAGGCGGCTGCGCATGTTGGACCACTGGGTGGCCTGGGCTTCGACGAGGGCGGCTGAGCGGCTCAACGCCCGGCCGCCCGCGTAGTAACGCACACCGTGTTCGCCGACCCAGGCGACGGCGGCGCCGGTTTCGCCGAGGACGCTCATCGCCTGGTGGGTGATGCGGGTGCCGGGGCCGAGCAGGAGGGTGCCGATGGTGGCGGACGGGATGTGCGTGGTGCCGTCGGCGTCCTCGGCGGTGATGGCGTTGGAGTCGCGGTGGATGGTGCAGCGTTCCAGGTAGATGAAGGAGACGCGTTCGCCGGTGCGGGTGAGGTGGCGCGGGGTGAGGGCAACGCGTTTGCCCACCGTCGTCACCGGGGGATTTCTCCGTGCGCGGGGGTCGTTGCCAGGGGTACGAGGGTCATGAGGCCGCAGCCGTACGCCTTGGCCTTGCCGAGGCCCTGGGTGAGGGTGCGGCGCAGGGCCTCGGGGTCGGTGACTTCGAGGCGGCCGTCGAAGGTGACCGTCACGACCTTCACCCTGCGCGCCTGTGACCTGTCCTCGGGAGATTTGGCGAAGGACAGGGCGCGTTCGTCGCGGACGGTGAGTTCGTAGCGGTCTCCGTGGTGCACATGGTTCTTGTGGGTGGTGCCGCCGGGCAGAAGCCGCTTGTCCTCCGGCTTCTCTACGACGCGGAATCCGGCACGTTCCTGCCGCTCGGGATCGAGGAGCCAGCCCTTCTGGTGGACTGGTGTGAGGTGGGCGGTGCGTTTGGTCGGTTCGCCGTCCTTGCGGCGGATGTAGTGCACCGGGTTGGCGGTGAGCCGGAACTCCCAGCGTCCGCCTTCGGCCAAGCGGTCGAGGAAGGGGCCGTAGGGGCGGCTCTGCCAGCCGGGTGTGTCCGGATCCAGGGCCGCGGCCGGCCAGCCTGCCTGCTCGACAAGGTGGGTGAGGTCGGGCCGGTCGGGGCTCACCACGTAGAGGAAGACCTCGGCGCGGGCGTTGTGGTCGAGGCGCCACAGCACCCTGGGCCCATCGCCAGCAGTGTCGGTGGGCAGAAGGCCCGGGAAGGACGCCATGACGGCCGCGTGCAGCGACTGCGGCGAGGAGAGCAGCCGGCGCGCGCCGGGCCGCGCGGTGTTGGCGCGGAAGCGGGTCAGATACATCAGAGGGATTCCTCCTCCAGGGCGTCGAACGGTTCGTGCCTCGGTACGGAGCCTCCCGGGCCGACCGTGGCGGGCCGGCGCGCGGGCACGGCGCGCGGGTTGGCGACCTCGACGGTCGTGCTGATCACGGGGCGCAGGGCGTGCCGCCGGTGCTCGGCGGCGAAGCTGAGGGGCTGGTCGCGCTGGAAGTCTCCGCGGGGTTCCTCTGCGCCGGGGTCGGGCTCCCGCAGGACGCTCAGCGGCACCGTCCGATCACGGCGGCGGAGCCGTTGGTACCAGTCGGCGGCCTGCCAGGGTTCGTCCTCCAGCGCTTGCTGGAGGACGGTGTCACGGATGCCGAGTTCGACGGGGACAGCAGGCGGGCAGGAGCGGCGGCCGAGGAAGAGCGGGTGGGCGGGACGGCGCAGGGCTTCGTCAAGGTCGCTCAGAAGTACCGGGTCGCCTTCGAGCGCGGCGGTGAAGACTGCGTCGGCGAGGTAGAAGCGCTCGGAGAGCGGCATGGATTTGCCGGTGACGGCGTGGTGGGCGGTCTGGAAGTCCCGTACGCGGGTGCCGGGTTGGTCGATGCGGACACCGAAGCGCAGGGCGGCGAGCCGGGCGAGGCCCGTGTCGGCGGCGCGGTCGAGTCCCTGCGCAGCGGCGAGCAGGCCGATGACGCCGCTCTTGGTGGGCGCGGACTCGGTGGTACGGCGGACGAAGCGGGCCGAGGCCCCCCATGCTTGCAGGGGGCCGGCCAGCCGGAGCAGCAGTACGGTCATGCGGGCTTGTCCAGGCGCTCGGCGACGGCCTGGCCGACCAGCTGGACGAGGTCGCGCAGGCGCTCTGTCTCGGTGCCGAGGCCGGTGAGCTTCTCGGTGTTCGGGCCGACGCGCAGCACCCACGAGAGGGTGGATTCTTCGTCCCCGTAGGCGCGTTCCACCTCCGGGACGTACTCCGCGAGGCGCGAGACGGCTTCGCGGAGGTGGCCGCTCTCGCCGGTGACCGGGTCCTCGAACGCGGCGACGTAGCTGATCGGGCGTGTGGTGCGCAGTTTGACGACCACGGCGTCGGGGAGCGTGTGGTGCCCGAACGTGTTGATCTTGCCGGTGGGCAGGGATTCGAGGAAGCTGCGTACGAACGCCTCGACCGCGCGCTGTACCGGCGCGGTGCGCGGCTCGTTCTCGCGCAGTCCCTCGCCCAGGTTCTTGGCGAGCTGGTGGACGCTGAGCGCCGCGTACCGGTAGAGGGTGGCGGAGTTGAAGTCGATGGTGCCGATCATTCCGGCGCCCGTCTCCGCGTCGGTGTTCTCGTCGTCCACGGCGGTGTAGTAGTCGGATTCGTTGTCGACGCGGTGCACGCTGATGGCGTGGGCGACCTGTACGGCGGCATCGACGTTGAAGTCGGCGGAGTCGGCGACCATGCGGCCGAACAGGGCGATGTCGACGGAGTGCCGGGTATCGGCGATCTCCCGGGCCCTCGCCTTGTTCTCCTTGTCCTTGAGGAAGGTCTTGATGTCGGTGGCGCCCTCGACGGCCAGCGCGGCAAGGCCGTCGAGCTGCCGGGCGCTGAGGAACATCAGGTACTTGGACTCCGGCGCCGGCTCGTCCGTACCGTCTGCGGCCGTGTCCGACTTGGCCGCGTCGGAATTGGCGGTGATGGACTTGGCGGTGATGGACTTGGCGGCGTTGGACTTGGCGGCGTCGGACTTGGCGGCGTCGGCCTTCCGCTTGGGCACCTCCATCTTGGAACCGGTGGCACCCTGGATCACCTCGGCCGCGATACGCAGCGCTTCCGCACCCTGGAGTGCGGGATCAAGTCCGGTGATGCGTGCGGCGAGCACCTCGGCGACCTTCTTCGTCCGTACGCCCAGCTCGCTCGGGTCGAGGATCTGCTCGTTACCGAAGTAGGTGCGCGTGGCGCGCTTCCATGCCTGGCTGGACACGCGGGCCCGGGGCACTCCCCCGTAGACGGCTGACTTCGGGGCACCCGTGTCGTCGCGGTTGAGGTTGCTGGGCGGCACGGTCTGCAGCGCGTGTACGTCGAGGAAGATGCGGTTCACGAGGCGTCCTTGTCCGTGAGATCGGCGAGTTCGGTGGAGTCGTTGGAATCGGCAGCGGCGCCCTTGTCGCCGGCCTTCGGATCCTGGGGAGGCCGGTAGGAGTGAAACGAGCGTCCCCAGGCCCGGCGTACGGCATCGCGGCCCCCGGGCTCCTGCCAGCGGTAGAGCTGTTCGGCCAGCAGCGCGTAATCCAGAGGGATGTCCGAGCCCCGCAGCAGCACCACAATGTCCCTCAACCGCTGTGCCAGAGCGGGCAGATCAGGTGCGGTGCCGGCACGGACGAAGCGCTTGCGGACGGGCTGATCGATGTCGCCGGGAGGCATCAGTCGCCGCACGGCGGAACCGAGCCCGTGCGGCGACGCGCGGGAGTCGGACCGGTGCATGCCGGTGCCTCGCGACTGCTGGTGCAGCGCCCACAGCGTCAGCGCGACATGTACGGCGTCCTCGGCGCGGATCAGCTCCTCCTCGCCCGGCACCCACCCGCCGGCGGGCCAATCGTGGAGGAGGCCGGTGTCGGTCAGCCCCCACAGATCGGGCACCTGGGAGAACTCCTTGCCCGCGCCGCGGCGCAGCCGGGCCAGCGTCGACACCGCGGAGGACCGGTCGGCCAGATAGCCCTGTTGCAGCGGCACGATGAGGTCGGCGGTGAGCGTGCTGACGCGCTGCGCTGTGGTGAGCACGGTCACGGTGCTCGCTGCGGTGAAGGTGGTTGTGGCGGCGGTGGCGGTCGTGGTGACGGTGGTCATGCGGGCACCTTCGGGGAGGAGTCGGGGCCCGGCGCGGGTTCGGTGTCCGACAACTGGTCGGAGCTGCCGGGTGGATGGGGTGGCCGGGTCGTGTCCGCGAAGGGGTCGCCGAGGGCCTTACGGAGCCGGAAACGGAACCACCTGTCGGCGAGCGCCGAGTTGAGCCACTCGTACCCCTTCTTCACCTCGACCACCCGGCCTTCCCACGCGGTCTCACCCGCCGCGTGGAGCAGCTGGTCGCCGAGGCGCCGCAGGTGGCGGTAGGTGTCCCGCTGCCAGCGCGTTCGGTGCGCAGTGGGATCGTCGAGGGTGGCGAGTTCGCGAAGCCAGGTGCGGTACGGGCCGTCGAGGGCGGCGAAACCGAGGTCGCGGGCGGTCGCGCGGGGCCCTTCGCCGTCGCTGCCGGTCGCACGGGCGAGGTCCGTGGCGAGATCGCCCAGAGCGGTGACCGCCCGTTCCGCGTCTCCGACCGCGTCGATGGCCTGCCGGGCGTACGCACGGTCCTGTTGGTGCAGCAGGACCACCGACATGGCCAGCCGGTCGTCCACGATCTCGTCGATCACCGACTGCTGGGTCCCGTAGACCGCGCCGACCACGCGCGTCTGAATCAGGAAGCCGCGGGGCAGTTCGCCTTCCGTCACCAGGCGGGCAATCCATTCGAGGATGCCCGGCCGCAGCGACTTGGCGGGCTCGCCGCCTTGCGATGCCTCGGCCCGTCCCACGACCAGGGATTCGAGGCCCCGCCATGCCGAGCGGGCGGGGTCGTGCTCGCGCGGCAGGTAGACGAGCGGCTCGCCGCGCTTCTTCTCCTGGGCCGGGCTTCTGCGCCAGGCGGTCATCGGCTCGTCGGTGTGCATGTTGTGCGCGGCGAGCGGATCGCCGTACCCCAGGACGACGCCGTGGACCCCGTCCGTATCGAAGTGCAGGCGCAGCCGACGGGACTGCCAGGTGTACAGATCGCGTACGCCCGTGGGGCGCTTCCGTCCCGTCTCGCCGGGGCCGCACGGGTCGCGTCGCCAGGCCGGGAGGTCCCCGCCGGACGACCGCACTCCGTCGGTGTCGGCGGCGGCCAGGTTCAGCAGCAGGGTCTGACGTAGTGTCCTGCCCTCGGCGAAGACCCCGCCGAGGCTGCCGGCCCAGCCGACCCCGAGCGGGTACACCTTGCCGCCCTTGACCCGCGCGTCCTCGTGCATCCCGGTCTTGATGCCGGAGGTGTCGTACGCGTGCGCGTGCACGACCCAGCGGGCGGCCTCGGCGAACCCCAGCCTGTCGACGGCCGGCATCCGGGCGCTGAAGAACGGGTCGCCATTGGGAACGTCGGCGACGATCCGGTTGAGGGAGAAGACTTCGTCGCGTCCGGTACGTAACCCGGCCACCTGGAAGAACGGCTCTCGCGGGTGCAGCAGGTCGAACCGGTGCGCGTAATCGTCCAGATAGGCGTCGAGCGGTGCGAAGCAGTCCTCGTCGGCCCACAGACGTGCCCAGTGGTCGGTATCGCGAGGCCCGTTCAGACCGTCGTGCGCCACCGCGAGAAGCAGGCGCAGGAGGGCGAACTCCTGAGTGGGCAGGTCGCCCACGAGACAACGCAGCGTGCCCGCGCGGGCGAAGACGTCCCGTAGTGACAGCTCGTCCTGAACTCCGTGCTCGTCCAGTACGGGGATCCAAGGGCGTCTGGTCAGGTCGAACGATAACGCGCAGTCTCCCGCGCGCGGTTCGTCGGATTCAGTCACTTCTCACCTCAAGCCCGTCGGTCTGGCTGTATGTCAGTTGAAAGCCTGCCAGACGGGTCTGACAATCCATGTCGAGCGCCAGAATCAGCTGGCCGGCGAGCCAGTGGCTCTCCTTCGCCTGCCAGGCGGGTACGTAGAGTTCCTCCAGCTCGGCGATAGCGCGGTCCATGACCTCCGCGTACGAGAACTGGATGGGCAGCCGCAGGCCGCAGCCTGCGGCGGCCCGCGCCGCGGCCGGGGACGGAGTACGGTCCTGGGGCAGCTCCAGCCCGCCTTGGCCGTCGGACAGCCAGGGCAGCGTGGCCAGCGAACCGTCCGCACGGCGCTGCACGACGACCGCCTCCAGGCTCTCCTTGCTGTCGCGCACCTGGGCCCGGCCTGCCCGGGTATCGTCCGCGTCTCCCGCGCCCGCCGCGATCCAGCCGAGGAGTGGACGGCCGGGACGGCCCACCTCCCCCAGCCGGAACACCTCCGCGCGTGCCTCCTGCTCCGCACGGTGCTTCTCGTGACGCTCCAGCGCGGCGCTCATCACCTCGGCCCACGCCTCGGAGCCCTTCTCGGGCCCCGCCGGGCCGTCCGCGTACGCCGCCTGGACCAGGGGGTTGATGTCCGCGGGCAGGTTCACGGGCCGACGCGACGGACCGTCCAGGTGCGGCAGAAGTACAGCGACGGAACGCAGCAGCGCGTACGCCCCGTAGACGGCGACCGACCCGCGTACCGGCGCCGGCACCTCCCCGGCCCCGCTCCAGTCGACCCCCGTCACCAGGCACCGCGCCGTACGCAGCCGCTCCGTGCGGTCCGCCTGCCCCTCGCCGCGCTGGTGGCGGTGCAGGCGTCCCATCCGCTGGAGCAGCAGGTCCACCGGGCACAAGTCGCTGACGAGCAGGTCGAAGTCGACGTCGAGGGACTGCTCGGCGACCTGGCTCGCGACGACGATGTGTGGACCGGCCGGACGTCGGTCACCCGACTTGGCCGGCGGCCCGAACCGGTCGAGGAGATCGGCGTCCTTCGCCGCCCGGTCCACATCGACGAAGCACGAATGCGCGACGGTCACGGCCTCCGCGCCGAAGCGTTCCCGCAGCACCCGCGCGGTCTCCAACACCCGCCGGACCGTGTTCCGTACGACCAGCGCGCAGCCTCCGCCGTCCAGCTCGGCGGCCAGCCGACCGGCGAGCGCGTCCGGGTCGTCGTCGAACCGCTCCAGATGGACGTCACCGCCCCGGGCGGAGGCCGCGGGGTTTTCTACGACCGGGGCGCACCCCGGTGTGACGGCGGTCAGCAGCGGGTATCCGGTGGCGCGGGACAGCGCGTCGAAATCACCGGTGCCGGCGTCCGTCCCTGCGTCCGTCCCCGCGTCCGTGTCGACCGCCGCGCCGGTGTCCACCCCCGCGTATGCCTCGGCGAGCTGCCTGCGCCGGGCCGAGGGCAGCGTCGCGGACAGCACCACGACGGGCACACGGTAGGCGCCGAGCCACGACAGCACACGGTCCAGATAGACGCTCATGTACGTGTCGTAGGCGTGCGCCTCGTCGATCACCACGACCTTTCCGGCGACCGCGAGGTGGCGCAGGACCAGGTGGCGGCTTTTGAGCCCGGCGAACAGCAGCTGGTCCACCGTCCCCGCGACGAACGACGACAGCATGGCCTTCTTGCGCCCGCGCAGCCAGGCGTGGGCGACCAGTTCCGCCGGCGCGGACCGTCTCGCGTCCGAGGGCCGCCACTCGCGTGTCTCCGCGTCCGCGTCGACGGCGGCGATGGTCTGCCGTCCTGCGCGCATCAAGTCGGCGAAGTCCTTGTTGAGGGCAGCCTTGGAGTGCGCGAGCAGTACGGAGAGACTCGTCCCCTCCTTGGCGGGGAGCCGCTTGATCCAGTCCCGCAGACGAGGGAACATCGCGTTTCCGGTGGCCATTGTGGGCAGAGCGAAGAACACCCCGCCCGCGCCCGAGGAAGCCGCGAAGATCTCGGCGACGGCGAGCGCGGCCTCCGTCTTACCCTCCCCCATCGGCGCCTCGATGATCATCAGCCCTGGTACAGGCATCTGCCGCGCCAACCGGACGGCGGCTTCCTGTACCGGCCGGACCTTCGCGCCCGACGGCAGATCGAAACGCGACGCGAACAGCTCGTCCGCGTCCCCCACGGGCTTCTCCGCCAGCCACGGAGCGGGCAGCCGCAGCCCACGCCAGGCGGCGGCGACCCGTTCGTCACCGCTACGGGTCTCCTGCGGGAAGTACGGGAACAGATCCGGATTACTGGCGATCCAGTCGGCGACAATGACCACCGCGGTCAGCAGAACCTGGACGTGCTGCGGAAGAACCACCGCCCGCCGCCAGACGCCGAGGCGCTCCCGTACCCCGTACTCCTCGGCACACGCGTCGAGCAACTCCCCCTGCACACGCCGCCACAGCTTTTCGCCGGCCCCGGGCGTACGGAGCAACTGTGGCCGGTCGTAAAGATCGTTGAGCTGGCCGTGCTCCGGCGGCACCCCGTGGTGGCCGCCCACCACTACGGCGAACTGCCCGCACTGCTTGGCCGACCAGCCATGCCGCTCCTCCAGCCACTCGCCCAGCAGCACCTGCCCCGCCAGACCGTGCGGAGCCATTGCGCGATCGGCTCCGAACTGACGCCGGGTCCTCATCTCGAGGCCTTGCGCCCGCATCCGGTCGGCGAGTTGATCGACCTGACACGCGAACGCCGGCGTCGCCTTCCCCGCGTCGTGGACCGAGGCCAGCCACACAACCAGCAACCGGGCGTCCTCCGCGCCGCCGGGCAACGCCTCCGCCACGAGAGCCCGTACGTTCGCGGGCACCCACTGATCCCACAACAGCCCGGCCACCGCGGCACTGTCCGCCATGTGCCGCCACAGCGGCAGCCATCCTTCACTGTCCCGATCATGCTTGGCCCACACAGAACGCACCGGCCCCGTGAGGCGCCCCGTTACCTTTTCTGTGGCCCCGAAATGGGGCGCCTGGCCCCCGGGTCCGGTATGGCTGTGTGCCCCCTGTCGTACGGATGACCTGGGGGGTG